>JBDKIG010000128.1:0-6875 GCA_039797215.1 Verrucomicrobiota bacterium
GGCCGTATTTCTGGCAGCGCGCGGAAAACGACCCGCCGGGAGGTTTTGCGTTTTTCGTTCCGCAGAATGATGAAGAGCACAACGAGGCGATCCTCCGCATCTGGACGGAGGAAAAAGTCCCGCACCCAAATGTCGGGGGCGAGTGGACCTACGACCGCGCCAAGCAATGGGCCGAGGAGTGGAAGCAGAACGCGCAAGACCAGACCTACTTGGTGGTCAGTGCGGAGAAACCCGAGGATTTGGATCCGTTGATCGAGTTTGCGAAGAAATTGAAGGTTAAGAATGTCTTCATGCACACGGACACCTGGCGCGGGCAGTATTGGCCCAATGGCCGGGGTGCGCTGACCGTGAACCCGAATGTCTTTCCGGGCGGCGAGGCGGACTTGAAGGCCTTCACCGACAAACTCAAGGCGAACGGCATTGGCGTGATGATGCACACGCTTTGCTACGGAATCCCTTCCGAGGGCACCGAGTATCTCGGCAAAGGCATCAAGCCCGACCGCCGCCTCGCCTCCTGGGGCAAGGGCAAATTGGAGCAACCCATTTCCGAGACCGACACGACGATCCTCTTCCGTCCCGATCCGGGCGCAAAATTGAGCAATCATCCCCGCGGTTGGCTCGGCAGCGTGCTGATCGGCGACGAGATCATCAATTGCACGATCGCTGACACCGACAAGGAGGTCTGGACGCTCAAGGACTGCAAGCGCGGCGCCATTGGGGTCGGGCCTGCGAGCCACGAGGCCGGCACCGAGGTCATCGGCCTCATCAAGGCCTACGGCCAAAACTACTACCCCAGCAGCATGACCGACCTGCCGGAAATCACTGGCCGCGACTACGCCGAGTTTTTCAACCGCCTCGGCGCCCAGCACCATGAATACGACGGCAAGGAGAGCCATGACGATGTCCCGTGGGGATTCCCCAAGTGGTCCATGTATGTGTATCAAAACACGAAGTTGCCGATGACCTCGAACACCTCGAGCGGCGGCACGAATCCCTGGGACTTGATGTATCGGATGAAAAGGGGCGTTCCCAGCAAAGGCAGCGCCTTCGGTTGCGGCAGCGGCGCCAGCGCCCTCATGCTGGAGCGGAACAGCCGCCTCGCGACCAGCCCGATCGAGAATCATTTCAGCATGGGGCTCGGCGCGGCGAACAACACCCCGGGCTTTGTTTTTGAAAAACCCGAGCCGATGTTCGGCATCTTCCCAAGTTACATTCAAGGCCACGGCCTCGTGGATTTGCTCGCCGAACAATTCAATGTCTGGCGCGAAATCACCCCAAAACTCACGCCGGAACTCCGCAAGAAACTCTACGGGACCTACCAGAGGAACCTCAATTCCCACCACCACAACGCCAAGATCATCCACGAGGCACGGCGCGCCGGCGGAGGTTACGAACTCCAGCCCTTCACGATCATGAGCCGTGGGCCGGTGGATGCGAATTGGACCACTCTTCAGGAATCCAGCTCCCTCATGCCTCGCCAGTATATCGCATCCGGCATGCGCATCAGCTTGGACAATCCCTTCGGGCGCCAGGCCCCGCAATTCATCATTCGTGTGATGAACGGCTATACCGCCGGCGTTGCCGCGCAAACGGCCGCCCCGGCCGAGGTCATCAGCGAGGATATGAAAGGCTATCTCGCCGCCGCCGGCGAAAAGGTGGAAGATTCGGCTCCACCCGCCACTCCCTCCACACCGAGTGTGGCCTCCTACCGTTTGCAGCGCCTGGCCGCCCAGATGCTCAATCCCGGTCGCCATGTCTTTGCCGATGTCGGCCCCGCGCTGCAGGTGTCGTTGGACAATACGGTGAAAGAAGGCGTCCCCGCCAATTCGCCAAAGTCCGGCTCCGTGGACTTTGAGCAGCATGGGAATTTTCCCGCGGGTCGAGGCGGCCTCAGGGTCAACTCGCTCAACGCCTCGGGACTCGCGCTCACGGTGACCGGTGACGGCAGCGGAGCCCTCCTCGTCATCGAAGTTGGAGCGGCGAAGGACTACATGATCCCGATCGATTTCACCGGCCGAAAGGAAATCTTCATTCCCTGCGCTGAGGTCGCTCGCGCGGCCGGAGGCTGGGGCGTCCCTCGTGCCTATGCCTCCAAGCGATCCAACTACGGCGATGTCCGCAGCGTCTCCATCGGCTTCGGCCGGGTTCCCGCCAATACCCATGCGAAAGTCCTCATCGAAGACCTCCGCCTGGTCGGCGAGAAACCCACCTCGATCAAAAACCCCGTCATCCACGCCGGCGCCGGAACCCTCGCGATCCAAGGCGAGGTGAAAAGCAGCCAATACCTCTGGTATCAAGGCGGCGACAAGGTCGGCGTCTATGACAATAACTGGAACCACCAGACTGACCTCCCTGTCGTGAAGACCAACTACGAAGTGGACAAAGGATTTTCGGAATACTGGATCGACGGTGAAACTGCCGACTCCGCACCATGGTTCGAGGTGCAATTCATCACCAAAGGCGAAACGATCCCCGTGCCTTGAAAATATAACCAGCCCGCTCTAGACCTCTTTTTTTATCCTATGAAACAGCCATTAAAATTCATTCTCCCGCTCCTGATGCTTGGACAATCCGCCCTGGCCGAACAACCAGCGCCCGCCCAGCACCCCTTGCCTCCGGAGGTTTGGAAGGATTACGACCCCGATGCGGGCGACTTCAAGGAGGAGATCGTCCGCGAGGAGACGAAGGATGGGATTTACTACAAGGACTCCTTCATCAGCGCCTATGTGAACGGCGAGGAGGTCCGCGTGTTCTGCAAATATGCCGTGAAGGCCGATGCCAAAAACGCACCCGGGCTCTTGAATGTCCATGGCTGGTTTGCCGCGCCGACGATCGACAAGGATCTCGTGAAAGATGGGTGGGCGGTGCTCGCCCATGACTACAACGGCAAAAACAGCAAATGGAAAGATCGCACGGAATACACGAGGTATCCGAAGGAACTCGTTTATGGAAACATGGATCAGGGATTCGCCAATCCCGAAAAATACAACCCATTCGATGGCAAACCCATCACCAGCCCGACTCAAACCGCCGACTACCTCTGGTGCGCCATTCAGCGCCGTGCGCTCAGCTATTTGCTCGCCCAGAAGGAGGTCGATAAAACCCGCATCGGCGCGAAGGGTTACTCCTACGGCGGGACGATTATTTGGAATCTCGCCATGGATCCGCGTGTCAAGGCCGTCGTGGCCTACTTCGGCAGCGGGGGGCTCACCTACTACCGCGACCGGGGGGTGTTCATGTATAAAGTGCCCTACACCGAGCCGCCCAAGACTCCGATCGAGGAAATGATCCTCACCTCCATCGCTCCCGAGGCCCATGCCCCCTACATCACCGCCGCGACGCTCTGGCTCAACGGAACGAACGACCACCATGGCGGCCACGAACGCGGAGAGCAGAATTTCAAGAAATTCCAGCCCGGCGTGCCATGGGATTTCGCCCACCAGCCCCGTGCGCACCACGACACCTCGAAGCTCGGAAACACCGCCAAGCTCTGGCTGGAAAAACATGTTCTCGGCAAGGACATTGCCTGGCCCGCCCGCCCGGTCACCGAGATCAAGCTGGATGCCAATGGCGTCCCAGAGTTTCACATCAAACCCGGCTCGCCCGAGAAAATCGAGTCGCTCGATGTCTTCACCTGCCTCAAGGAGGCGAACAACTGCGGGCGCCTCTGGCTGGATGCCAAGGCCGAGAAACAAGGCGACACCTGGGTGGCCAAAATTCCCGTGAAAAATGTGGACGACTATGTTTTCGCCTTTGCCAACATCCGCTACCCCGGCGGCATCGTGATTTCCACAGAGTTCACGGCGGCCATTCCTTCAAAGCTCGGAAAGGCTGTGGCCACGCGGAAGGATGCCGAGGACGGCTCGGAATCCTGGAGCGCCGTCGGGCCGGCCGAGGTCGCCGGGGTTCAGGCCTTGCGCCCGCTGAACAACCAACTCGGCACGAGTTGCACCCAATTCGGCGAACCCCAACGCAAAGCCCCCGAAGGCGCCGTGCTGGTCTTCAAGTTCTACTGCACCCAGCCACAAACGATCATCCTCTCGGCCAACAAATACAAAGCCGAGATTGAGATCACGGCCTCGAACGACTGGCAAACGCTCGAAATCCCAGCCGAGCGGCTCAAATACCACGGCCTCCACGGCCCTCTCCAAAGCTGGAGCACCGTCAACGCCATCACCTTGGCACCCAAGCCCGGGTCGGACATCACCAAGATGGTATTCGCCGATCTGACATGGAAGGTGCCCGGAAAAGAGTAGAGCGATGCCTCGGAAGAGGCTCCTTGGGATGACGCATGAAAAAGCTCCTCGCTCCCCTGCTTCTACCACTCTTTTGCCAACTGGCCCTTGCTGAGGCGGCACCCAAGCCGGACAACCCCGAGCAGGCCCATGCGGACTCCTTCAAAAAGCGGTTTGCCTCCGACTTGAGGCATCCGCCAGAGTCCGAGGCGCGGCTCGACAAGTGGTTCCGTGACGCGAAATACGGCGTCTTCATCCACTTCGGCGCGTATTCCCAACTCGCCGGACAATACAAGGGAAACACCGATGGCCCGCCCTACGCCGAGTGGGCGATGATGACCTACCGCATCCCCTTGAAGGAATACCGCGAGGAAGTTGTCGCGAAGTTCGATCCGAAGGATTTCGATGCCGACGAGTGGGCCCGCACCTTCAAGGCACTCGGATTTCGCTATGTCGTCATCACCTCGAAGCACCACGACGGCTTCGCGCTCTTCAAGTCGGGCGTCACGGATTACAATGCTGTCGATGCCACCCCCTTCCAGCGCGACATCATCAAGGAACTCAGTGAGGCCTGCCACCGCGAGGGGCTGAAATTCGGCGTCTACTACTCGCAGGCTTTTGATTGGAGCGAGCCGGGCGCGCCGTTTCCATCGCCCGAAGCGATCCGGCAAATCCATCCCGAACTGCCCGCCGACTACACGGCAAACGACGAAACGATGGAAGAATACCTCGCCAGAAAATCCCTTCCGCAGGTCGAGGAGCTGATGAAAAACTACAAGATCGACCTTGTCTGGTTCGATACCCCGGCCTCGATGAAACCCGAGCAGGGCGAGCGCTTCGTCAAGGCCGTCCGGAAACACAACCCCGACTGCATCGTCAACTCGCGCCTTCTCTACTGGCCAAAGGAGGAGTGGAAGCCAGATCAACTCAAGTTCTTCGATTATGTCTCGCTCGAGGACAAGGAAGTGCCGCCCCACAAACTCACCCTCACCACCGAGTCGCCCGACAGCGTGAGCACCTCGTATGGCTACAAAGCCCACGGCGCGGTCCGCTACCACACCCTCCAGGAAATCCTCCACCGCCTCGTCCACACCGTGTGCGGCGGCGGCAACTACCTCCTGAATTTCGGCCCGATGGGCAACGGCCAGATCGACCCCAAGGCGCTGGAGCTTTTCCAAGGCGTCGGTGCTTGGATCAAAGACAACGGCGAATCCCTCTACGGCACCCGAGCGAATCCCCTCCCCGCCCGCCCGGCGTGGGGCGATGCGAACCTTTCGAAGGATGGGAAAACCCTCTACCTGCATGTGATGCGGTGGGCCGCCAACGGCAAACTCCGTGTGGACGGCGTGCCCGTGAAAGCCACCTCGGCAGCCTTTCTCTCCCCCAAGGGAGCCGGGCAAAGTTTCTCCATCTCCCAAGACGGAACTACCCTGGAACTTACCCTCCCGCCCAAGCCGATCGATGAAAACGACTCCGTTATCAGGGTTGCCCTCGAATCGCCTTTTCCGCTTGGGTGAGTCTCGTATGAAGTCGCTCCTCACCGCACTCCTCCTCACCATCTCGCTTCTTTATGGCGCCGTTGGGGAAACCCCACTTCAACACCTCCGCTGCGAATACCTCACCGACCCGCTCGGCATCGATATCACGCAGCCCCGCCTTTCCTGGAAACTGGAAACCGGAGACCTGAAACCTGAAAGAGGAATTCGCCAATCCGCCTACCAAATTCTCGCCACGAGCAGCGAGGACTTGCTGCGCAAAGATCAAGCCGACCTGTGGGATTCGGGAAAAGTTGTCTCGGACGAAACCGCCCAGATTGTCTATGACGGCAAGCCGCTCCAGTCCGGAGAGCAGGTGTTTTGGAAGGTCCGCGCGTGGGATCAAAACGACCAGGCCACGGCATGGAGCGAACCCGCCAAATGGTCGATGGGGTTGCTCAACGAGTCCGATTGGCAAGCGGAGTGGATCGGCTTGGACAATGTGGGAAAAGTGACTCCCACCCGCGAGGCGGAACTTGCCGACAAAGGCCACAAAATCACGATCCAGAAGGCGCTCTACGGAGTGAAGGGCGACCCTGCGAAACAAATCGACATCAAAGAAAAACTCCAAGCGCATGTCGATGCGGGCCACCTGACGGTCGAGGTCACCAACGAATTCGCTGGCCAGGACCCTGCTCCGGAAGAGCCCAAAGTGCTCGAATCAGAATGGCTGGTCGAAGACTGGAAACAACGCGCCGAAGCCAAAGAAAATTCGGTCCTCGACCTCACAACCGGACGAACCAAAACCTATCTCCCCGCGCCTTATTTCCGGAAAGACTTCGATGTTTCCGGCAAAGTGAAGCGCGCGATCGTCTATGCCACCTCGCAGGGCGTCTTTGAGCTGACCCTCAATGGCCAGCGCGTCGGCGACGAGGTTTTCATGCCCGGTTGGACCGACTACCGGAAGCGGATCTACTACCGCGCCTACGATGTGACCGACCTGCTGAAAGAAGGGCCGAATGTCTTGGGCGCGATCCTTGGGGATGGATGGTTCCGGGGAAACATCAGCTGCATCGGCCAGAATCAATACGGCAACCAGCTTCGACTCAAGGCGCAGCTCCAGATCGATTACGACAACGGCAACAGCGAAACCCTCGCCACCGAC
>JBDKIG010000129.1:0-6862 GCA_039797215.1 Verrucomicrobiota bacterium
GAGCGGCATCCACTCATAAGGCTTTCCTGAAAATATGATAATATGTGGGACTGACCCCACTCTCTGTGAGTTCGGCGACGAGGACGGTGAGGAGTTTTTCAGCAGCGGCGCGGGAGGCGGTGAGTTGGGTTTCCAATTCGTCCACCAAGGCCATCAGTTCGGAAACTTTGGCCACGATCCGGCGTTGTTCGGCGAGGGGTGGGATGGGGATCGGCAGACTCATCAGTGTTGTCTGATTGATCTTTGGCATGCTTCCGGAAGTGCCAGATGCTCTGGCGCGCAGGAAATCGCGGCAAGCTTCATGACTCATCGCAAGATGAATGAATCCGACATCGAATACCGCTGACACCCGTAGCTTCATCATCAGATCTGGATAAACAAAGCAGTTCGGCTGACCGCGATAGACGGCTGCGACTCCAACATATTCAATCGTGTTACCACGCTGGACGAGAATGTCGCCATCCTGCAGCCAGAGGGGGGAGTCAGAAGGAACCTCAGTAGTAATGAACTTGGAATGCTCGCCCTTGAAGCGCCCGGAGGTTGTTGCACTCAAAGTCAGCGAGCGAACTGGCGTTTCGTAGTCCACGGATTTGGGTGAGAATCCGTTTGTTGGTCCAAAGACCAGAAGATCGTCGAGGCGCTGCCACCGCCACGATTCGGGTATGTCGTAGCCCAAGCCATCGTCAGCCGACAGTGGCTGCACTTCGGTTGCGTCGGTCCGTTTGAGTTTTCTGCGTTCAGCAAGGCTTTGCCTCAGCAACGCCTCCGCCGGCTCGTCATTGGGGTTTTGGGGGACGAGTTTGCCTTGGACGGCGAGGTTGAGGATGGATTTTCGCAAGTCGGATGGCGAAATGGGGAAGGAGGAATGGAAGAGGAGGTTGAGGTTGGCCGGGGTGGGCGCGTCGGCGAAGCGGGCCAGCGACGCGCGGGCGAGCTGTCCGGCCTGCGCCTCCCGTTCCTGCTGCTGCGCATCCAGACGATCACACAACGCCATCAACTCATCCACCTTCGCCACAATCCGCTTCTGCTCGGCGAGAGGTGGAAGGGGAATGTCGAACTGCTCAATCATTCCCTTCGTCAACGCCTCGCGTGTCGCGCCGACTTGGATATCGTCGATCATTCGTTGAATCGCGGGACTGGCTAAAAACTTCGCCAAGAACAGAGCATCGAGTTCCTTGATCGGGTGGATTATAGCGACGTGCTGATTAACCCTCGCGCCTGCCATTTCTGGTGGTGCAGTGGTAACGCGGCCAATTGAAGCCCCGGTGATGTTCAGCAGCACGTCGGCGGGCTGAACGGTAACATTGGCGAGCTGCTTCGCCTGTTCATCACTGAGGAAGACAAGTCCCTTGGGCTCGAAGCCAGCAAAATGGACATTCATCGAGCGAATGAGAGGAATGCCTTCGGTAAAATAGGATTCTCTTCCGCCTGCTGGAGTGGCTCCGCTGCCAATCTTTACTGCGAGTGATTTCAGCGGTTTCAGCGGCCATGGTTCTGCGGTAGGCAAAAGCTTCCCCGAAAAGGCGAGGTGCAGCACCAATCCCCGCACCCTCGCGACCGCATCGGGCGCGGCGGCGAACTGGTCGAACTTTTCGAAGAAGGTTTCCAGCTTCATGATGCCAGCTCTTTCCCGAGCTGTTTGAGGAAGGCTTCCATTTCCTGCTTCTTCGGCATTTCCACGGCGTAGCGGGAGACGAAGAGCTTGTTCGGCAGATCGCCGAGGGCGAACTCGACGAGGGCTTCGTTTTTTCGGGTGCAGAGGAGAATGCCGATGGGTGGCTGGTCGCCGGGAGTCATTTCGTGCTGCTTGTAGTAGGCGACGTAGGTGTTGAGCTGGCCGAGGTGTTCGTGGGCGAAGGCGGCGGTCTTGAGTTCCACCAGAACATGGCACTTGAGGATGCGGTGGTAGAAGACGAGGTCCACGAAGAAGTGCTCGTCGCCGATGAGGATGCGCTTTTGCCGGGCTTCGAAGCAGAAGCCGTGGCCCATTTCGAGGAGGAAGTCTTGAAGGCGGTCGATCAAGGCATCTTCAAGGTCTATCTCGCCCATGACATCCCGGGAGCGCAGACCGAGGAACTCGAAGACATAGGGATCGCGGATGATCTGGGTGGGCTGGAAGGTCTCGGCCTTGGCGTGAGCTTTGGCGGAGAGTTTGGCTTTGTTTTTCGAGAGGCCGCTGCGCTCGTAGTAGAGGCTATCGATCTGGCGGCGTAGCTCGCGGACGGACCAGTTGCCGCGAATGCACTCGATCTCGTAGAAGCGGCGCTGGGTGTCGTCGGGGAGTTCCAGCAGCTCGGAAAGGTGAGAAAAGGAGAGGCGCTGGATCAATTGTGGAGACGCTGTCTCCACAATTGGAGATTTGGCAGTCACTGCCTGCCAAATTGGCCCAGGAACAGAGGGGAGATGAGCTAGGAGCGGCTGTAGTTCTGGTCTCAGGTGAGATTGTGGAGACAGTGACTCCACAATGTTTGGGTAAGTGAGAAAAAGCTGGCGGAAACGGTAGAGTTCACGGCGATCACAGCGTTCCCATCCTTGTTTCTTCAAGCGTCCGGCTAAAACATCCATGAGCTTGTCACCATAGGCAGACCGGTCAGTGCCTTGACGCTCGTATACCTCGATCTGCATTCCGATGAGCCAGTTCCGCAGCGTGAGCCCGACATTGACGGCCTTGGTGGCGAACTCCTGGGCCTGCTGGTGGATCTGGACAATCGAGACGACCAGCGACTCAAAACCGCTCTCTGCGACGGGCTTTGGGGCGGCCTTCTTTTTCATCGGTTCAACGCTTCCACCAACTGGGCTTTCAACTGCCCGCGTGTGTCGGCGATCTGGGCGAGGAGTTTTTCGTATTCTGGCAGGAGGTGGTCCACATCGCCGGGGCCGTCGTCTTTGCTATGGGGGTTTTTGAGGTCGAGGTTGAAGCCGCCGGCGCGGATCTGGTCGATGGAGACGCGCCAGGCGTGCTCGTTTTCGACGCGGGAGGCAAAACCGTCGGCCTCGTTGCCCCACCAGGCGCGCTCGGGCTCGAATTCCTCGATGCGGATGGGCTTGCTTTTGTTGTAACTCTTGGCGCCGGGTGGATAGGGATGCTCGTAATACCAGACTTCCTTGGTGGGCGTGCCTTTGGTGAAGAAGAGGAGGTTGGTCTTTACATTGCTGATGCCGAAGAAGACGCCATTGGGCAGGCGGACGATGGTGTGGAGATTGCACTCGGTGAGGAGAGCTTCCTTGATGCGGGTCTTCACGCCTTCGCCGAAGAGGGTGCCGTCGGGTAGGACGATTCCAGCGCGGCCGCCGGGCTGGAGGATTTTCATGATGAGCACGAGAAAGAGGTCCGCTGTCTCACGGGTGCGGAACTCGGCTGGAAAATTCGCCTCGATGCCATCCTCCTCTATGCCGCCGAAGGGCGGGGCGGTGGCGACGACATTGACGCGTTCCTTCGGACTCCAGTCGCGGAGGGGGCGGGCGAGGGTGTTGTCGTGCCGGACATTCGAGGGAACATCGATGCCGTGGAGCATGAGATTCGTCATGCAAAGGATGTGGGGCAGGTGTTTTTTCTCGATGCCGGAGAAGCATTCCTGAATGAGCCGCTCGTCGGCTTGGGTTTTGACCTGTTTGCGGAGGTGCTCGATGGCGCAGACGAGGAAGCCGCCGGTGCCGCAGGCGGGGTCGAGAAAGGTCTCGCCCAAGCGCGGATCTAGGCGGTCGATGACGAACTCGGTGGCGGCGCGCGGGGTGTAGAATTCGCCGGCGTTCCCTGCGGATTGGAGATCCTTCAGGAGCTTCTCGTAGATGTCGCCGAACATGTGGCGGTGGTCGGAGGTGTTGAAATCAATGCCATTGATCTTGTTGATGACCTGCCGCATGAGGGTGCCGTTCTTCATGTAGTTGTTGGCACCGTCGAAGGCGGCCTTGATGAGAACGGCGATCTGGCTGGAGCCGGGGATGTTTTTCAGGCTCGGAAGGAGGGCGTTGTTGCTGAAATCCAGGAGAGCGTCGCCGGTGATGCCCTCGGCGTCGCTGGCCCAGTTGCGCCAGCGAAGTTCCGGGGCGAGCGGGGATTTGTAGGCGTCGTCGAAAAGCTCCAGCTGGGTCTCGCGGTCGTCGAAGATTTTTAGGAAAAACATCCAGCCGAGCTGGGCCAGGCGCTGGGCGTCGCCATCCACACCGGCGTCTTTGCGCATGATGTCTTGGATGGTTTTGATGAGGTTGGAGACATTGGGCATCGGTCAGGCGGCTTCTTGGGATGGTTGGTAAAGGGCGGTTTCGAGTTCTTGTAGGGCGGCGAGGTAGGCCGGCTTGCCGCCGAAGAATCCGACGATCTCCAGCGGGGTGCCAATCGCTGAGAGCGGATCGACTTTGAGGATTTCGAGGGATTCGATGCTGGTGATACCGGTGTCGGCATACTTCGCGAGGAGGGCATCGAGGACCATGCGGGCCTGGTCGCCATACTTCGCGAAGACATGGCGCTTCTTCACTTTCTCAGCGCGCTCGCGGCGGGTCAGGGGCGGTTGGTCGAACGCCACATGGCAGATGAGGTCGAAGGCGTCATAATCGCGGCCGACCTGCTCGGTGAGTTCGTCGAAGAAGACACCCCGGGCGGAGAGTTCTTCGATGATGGCCTGCTTTTTCTCGGCGTCATTCCAGACGGCGAGGAAGGAATCGAGCGACGCGTAGGATTCTCGAACAGCTTTGCGGGAGTAATCTTTCAGGGACTCGGTAATGAGCTTGCCATTCGCATCGAGATATTGGACCCGCTCGGTGGCCACGCGGACCTCGACATTGTGGACGAAGTATCGGGTGGCACCTGTCGGCGGTGGGTCAACGAAGATCCCGCCCGGCGGGTCAACGATCTCGCCACCGTTTTCCTCGCCATCCTCGGGAGGCGTCAACGGATCGTCCTCGCCGGGCTCAAAAATCTGGACGGGGTCGCCATCGAAGTCCGGATCGGCAAACAGGGCGGTGGCCCGCCTGAAGTCCATGATGGTGAAGAAGAGTTTGCCGTAGTCTTCATTGATGCGGGTGCCTCGGCCGATGATCTGTTTGAACTCGGTCATCGAGTTGATGGCGCGATCGAGAACGATGAGGTGACAGGTCTGGGCATCGACGCCGGTGGTCATGAGCCGGGAGGTGCAGGCGATGACGGGATAGCGGGACTCGGGGTCGATGAAGTTGTCGAGCTGGGCTTTGCCCTCGTCATTATCGCCCGTGATCCTCATCACATATTTGCTGTTGGCGGCGGCGAGGTCGGGGTTGGCATTCACGAGCGCCTGCCGCATCCGCTCGGCGTGGTCGATGTTTTCGCAGAAGACGATGGTTTTTGCGAAGCGGTCGGTGGCTTTCAAAAACTCGGTAATCTTGGCCGCCACGGTGGTGGTGCGTTTTTCGAGGATGAGGTTCCGGTCGAAATCGCGGGCGTTGTATTCACGGTCTTCGATGACATGGCCGTATTTATCGAGTTGCCCGTCCTCCGGACGCCAGCCGTCGAGGTCTTTGTCCAAGCCGATGCGGATGACTTTGTAGGGGGCGAGGAAGCCGTCATCGATGCCCTGCCGAAGTGAGTAGGAGTAGATCGGCTCGCCGAAGTAATCGATGTTCGAGACATCCCTTGTCTCCTTAGGAGTGGCGGTGAGGCCGATCTGCGTGGCGGAGGAAAAGTATTCCAAAATCTTTCGCCAGGCGGCGTCTTCGGCAGCGCTGCCACGGTGGCACTCGTCCACCACGATGAGGTCGAAGAAATCTGGCGAGAATTGTTTGTAGATATTCTGCTCCTCCTCGGTGCCACTCACCGCCTGATAGAGGCTGAGATAAATCTCAAACGACTTGTCCACGCTACGATTCGTGATTTTCGTCATGGCCTGGCCGAACGGCTTGAAGTCGTTTGTCTTCGTCTGGTCGGCGAGGATGTTGCGATCCACGAGGAAGAGGATGCGTTTTTTCGCGCGGGATTTCCAAAGACGCCAAATGATCTGGAACGCCGTGTAGGTCTTGCCGGTGCCGGTGGCCATGACAAGCAGGCAGCGTTTTTGCCCTCTGGCGATGGCATCGACCGTGCGGTTGATAGCATTGAGTTGGTAATAGCGCGGGGACTTCTGCGAGCCGTCATCGTAGTAGTCCTGCGTGGCGACTTTTTCCTCGTCCTGCGTCCAGCCTTTGGCCGCGCAAAAGCGGCTCCAAAGCTCTTTTGGAGTTGGGAACTGATCCAATGGAATCTCACGGGTCACAGTCCCTGAAGTGGCCGTGCGGTCGTGCTCCAAAAAAGCATCGCCATTCGAGCTGTAAGCGAACGGGACATCGAGAATCTCGGCGTAGTCCAGCGCCTGGCTCATGCCCGCACCGCCGGAGTGGTTGTTGTCCTTGGCCTCCACAATCGCGAGGGGAAGGTTGGGTTTGTAGGACAAGATGATGTCCGCTTTTTTGGCTTCACCGCGTTGCACCCTCTTGCCGCGAACGATCACACGGCCCTTTGTAAAATAGGTCTCCTCACGAATCTGCGACATCACATCCCACTTGCTGCCGACGATGGCAGGGAGGATGAACTTTGTGCGGATGTCGGCTTCGGTGAGGAATTTTTTGTTCATGCCGCTTCGGTGCGATGGCTTTCACTCATGGAAGTTTGATTTCACCTTTTTTGAAGTTGGCGGGCAATTTGAATCACTTGCCAATCTCCGTGTTGTCTCCGCACGAAATCGCATTTTTTGGAAAATAGAGCCAAACTCCCAAACGACTGAGGACGGCCGCAGGCACTTCTATTTTCAATCATATTTCACGCCGGGATTCATTTCCGGCGGGCTATACCAGATGATGTCATAGTCGTCCTTTAGGATTTGTTTCATTCGCCGCCACCTGCGGCGGCAGTCGCCCA
>JBDKIG010000130.1:0-6833 GCA_039797215.1 Verrucomicrobiota bacterium
CGGCAAATCCACTCTCATCGGCCGTTTGCTCTACGATTCCAAAAGCATTTTCGAGGACCAACTCCTCGCCATGGAGGAAAGCTCCCGCCGTCGCGGAGATGCCGTGGTCAACCTCGCGCTTCTCACTGATGGCCTCAAGGCCGAGCGCGAGCAGGGCATCACGATCGATGTCGCCTACCGCTACTTCGCTACGCCCCGCCGGAAATTCATCATCGCCGACACGCCCGGCCACATTCAATACACGCGGAACATGGTCACCGGCGCCTCGACCGCCGACCTCGCCATCATCCTCGTCGACGCACGCAAAGGCGTGATCGAGCAAACCAAGCGCCATGCGTTCGTCTCGAATCTCCTGCGCATCCGCCACCTCGTCCTCGCGGTCAACAAAATGGACCTCGTGGATTTCAGTGAGCAGGTCTTCAACGACATCGTCGGGAGCTTTTACGACTTCGCCTCGCGCCTTGATGATGTCGCCGACATCACGCCGATTCCGCTCTCTGCGCTCAATGGCGACAATGTCGTCGAGAAATCCGACAAGATGCCTTGGTATCAAGGCTCGTCGCTTCTTTATCACTTGGAGACCGTCTACACCGGCGGCACCGCGAACCATGTCGATGCCCGTTTCCCGGTCCAGTGGATCATCCGTCCGCTCTCGCAGGAGCATCATGATTTTCGCGGCTACGCCGGCCGCGTCGCCGGCGGAGTGTTCAAGCCCGGTGACTCCGTGAGCGTGCTCCCGAGCGGCTTCTCGACAAAAATCAAAAAAATTCACCTTCCCGGCGGCGAGGAGATCGGTGAGGCCTTCCCGCCCCAATCGGTCGTCATGACTCTCGAGGACGAGATCGATATTTCCCGAGGCGACATGATCGTCAAAGCCAACAACCCGCCCAAATCCTCGCAGGATGTCGAGGCGATGGTGTGCTGGTTTTCCCAAAAGCCCATGGAGCAGCGCGGCAAATACCTCCTCCGCCAAACCAGCCGCGAAACCAAGGCGATCGTGCAGGAATTGCGCTACCAGGTGGACATCGAGACCCTTCACAAAAAAGAAGGCGTCCCCGCGCTCGGCATGAACGACATTGGCCGCATCAGCCTCCGCACGGCGAATCCGCTGTTCCACGACAGCTACCGCCGCAACCGCCTCACCGGATCGTTCATTCTCGTCGATCCCGGCACGCACGAGACGGTCGCTGCCGGCATGATCGTTTAGTCGGAACTTTCCGATTTACCGGTTGCAATTCGGGTCCGGCCTTCTCAATGTCGCGGAGATTTTATGAGACAGACCAATTCACTCGACCAACTCAAGCAGTTCACCACCGTCGTCGCCGACACGGGGGACTTTGAAAGCATCCGCGCCTACGCTCCGCAGGATGCCACGACGAATCCGACGCTGATTTTCAAGGCCGTCCAGCAAGCCGAATACAAGCCGCTCCTCGCGAAAGCCGTCGCTGACAACCGCTCCAGTTCGCTCACCGGCTCCGCTCTGCATCGCAAGGTCATCGACGACCTTCTCGTCGCCTTCGGCCGCGAAATCCTCCTGATTGTCCCCGGCCGTGTTTCCACCGAGGTCGATGCCCGTCTTTCCTTCGATGTCGAAGCCACCGTCGAGAAGGCGCGCTACCTCATCGGCCTCTACGAAAAACTCGGCACCCCGCGCGAGCGCATCCTCATCAAGATCGCCTCGACCTGGGAGGGCGCGCAGGCCGCAGCCATCTGCCAAAAAGAAGGCATCAACTGCAACCTCACGCTCCTTTTTTCGATGCCCCAGGCGATCGCCTGCGCCGAGGCGGGCGTGCGGCTCATCTCGCCCTTCGTCGGCCGCATTTACGACTACTACAAGGCCAAGACCGGAAAAGAATACCAAGGCGCCGAGGATCCCGGCGTGGAGTCGGTGAACCGCATTTTCAACTACTACAAAAAATTCGGCCACCACACGCAAGTGATGGGCGCCAGCTTCCGCAACACCGGCCAAATCCGCGAACTCGCCGGCTGCGACCTCCTCACCATCGCGCCCGAGTTGCTCAAGGAACTCCAGGAGTCTAACCAGCCAATCGTCAAAAAACTCGACGCCGCCGAGGCTGCCAAAGCGAACATCGAAAAAATCGCGATGGACGAAAAAACCTTCCGCTGGATGCTCAACGAAGACGCCATGGCGACCGACAAACTCGCCGAAGGAATCAGGAAATTTGCGGCTGACATCGTTTCCCTTGAACAAATCATCGCGAAAAGTTTCTAACAGGGATGACATTTAAAAAGACAGTCACTCTCCTCGCTCTGGCCCTAGCCGCCGCCATCGCACCGCTCCAAGCCACCACCCGCGCCACCGATTACCCTGGTTCCGTTTCGATCCTGCTCGACCTCCCCGCCGTGCGCTCCGACATCGGCCTCAGCTCGAAGCAGAAATCCCAACTCAAAACGATCCGCAAGGAACTCGCCGCAAAAACCAAGGCGATCCTTCAGAAAACCAAGGCCAGCCAATCCTCGGTTTTGACAACCGACCAGAGGCTCTTCGGGATGATCGACCTCAACAACGCCGAGGCCCTCGCGGTGCTCACGCCCGATCAGTTGAACCGCTTCCATGAAATCCAAAACCGGATGCTCGGTTACACGATGGTCTTTTCGCCGAAAGTCCAGAAACAGCTCCGCCTTTCCAAATCGCAGATCGGGAAAATCGAGAAAATCCGCATCCGAGGGCTCGAGTTCGTTGCTCAAGCAAACCGCTCCTTCGAGGAGGGAACGATGAACCACGACAAGCGCCTTGAAGTCCTGCGCTATTACCGCATCGACCAATCCACCGAGATCAAAAAAATTCTCACCCTCGCCCAGTCCGAGACCTTCGCCAAACTCTGCGGGAAGCCGGTTAAAGGCAGCTGAGTTAGAAGTTTGTAAAAATCGGGGCGGCGATGAGAGCGGCCTACCAAGGTGCCGGAATGAAGGCAGTCTTTTAGTAAGATTCCTGAGAAGGGGTGCTCTTAAGTTGAGGGGCCCCCAAATTTACGACAAGGCATTACCGCCGCCCGCCGCCTTCGTGGCTTTCTTGGTGGCGTCCACCATCCTCATGGCGGAAGTCCTCGCCGCCGCTGCGGTTGTGTTCACTGAAATTGTTGTTGTTCCGCTGGTGATCGTAATGGTTGTCGTTGGATTCGCGGTTGTGTGAGTCATTCCCATGGCCGTTCCAAACGCGGTTGTTACCGCCATTCCAGTTGTCGTTATTCCAATTC
Organism: Verrucomicrobiota bacterium; assembly: GCA_039797215.1. Lineage (GTDB taxonomy): Bacteria > Verrucomicrobiota > Verrucomicrobiia > Chthoniobacterales > Terrimicrobiaceae > UBA967. The sequence continues at coordinate 3,219 of JBDKIG010000130.1, forward strand.
CGGCCATTCCAGTTGTCGCCATTCCACCAATTTCTCCAACCGTTCCATACATTGGCGCCCCACCCGCCATAGTCAGGACCGGAATACCAGCCCGGACCACCCCAAGCCCAGCCGAGTGCCCAGTTGAAGAGACCGCCGCCGAGGTTCACATTGATATTTTCCCCGGATGAGCTGCCATCGCCATTACCGCCGCCTCCATTTCCTCCGTTGGCGCTGGATTGCTGGTCCTGCCGATCTTCGATTTGGGCGACCTCCTGATAGAGGGGGGCCAAGGCCGCGCGAAGAATCACGACGAAAACAATCAAAATAAGTGCTATTCCACCAACGGTTTTCAGTAGGTCGTTCGAGGATTTTTTGGAAGATTTGGACATGGGTTGAAATGGATTATGCGGAATTAAGAAAAGTAATCTTAAGGGCCTCTGAATTTCAACGGTTCATTTACGAATGCTCACACAAGGCCAGTGGGAGATTTTTTCAACTCGTGAATTGATCCGGAGAGAGGGTTCCGCAGCGAGGTTTTCTTTTTTCGCAGGGCGGGTGTAGGGTGATTGGATATGAATAAAAAATGGATTCCTTTTTTGGTGGCGGGTGTGGTGGGTTTCGTGATGCTTCGGTCGTCGTTTGCGGGTCCGAAAATCACGCCGGCGGAGGCGATGGAGAAGGTGGGGGCGGGCACGGCGGTCTTGATCGATGTGCGTGAGCCGGGGGAGTGGAGTGGGGGAGTGGTGGAGGGGGCGATATTGCTTCCGCTGAGCGATCTGCAGGGGGATCGAGTGATGTGGACAAAACCTTTGGCGGATGCGCGGGGGCGGGAGTTGGTCGTGTATTGCCGCTCGGGTAAGCGCTCAGGAATCGTGGCGGGGATTTTGGAGAAGGAGGGGTGGACGGTGTGGAATGCGGGGGGATTTTCCGCGTGGGTGAGTGATGGGCAGAAGGTGAAGAAGCCGTAAGGGCGCAGAAGGGGGCTACATGCGCTCGGGGCAGTGGATGCCAAGGAGTCCGAGGCCGTGGGAGAGGGTGCGGGCGGCCAGGTCGCCGAGGAGCAGGCGGCTGGCGCGGAGGGCGGGCTCGGCTTTCAACACCGGGCAGGCTTCGTAGAAGGAGTGGTAGGTATTCGCCAGTTCGTAGAGGTAATTGGCGAGGATGTTCGGGCGGTAGTCATCGAGAACGACGGGGAGGGTTTCGGCGTATTGGAGGATTTTGACCGCGAGGGCGCGTTCGGCGGGAGCGGTGATCAGGATCGGGGCGGAGGGATCGGCATTTTCGCCGGCCTTGCGGAAAATGGAGCGGATGCGGACATAGGCATTCTGCAGGTAGGGCGCGGTGTTGCCTTCAAAGGCGAGGAGTTTGTCCCAGGAAAAAACATAGTCGGTGAGGCGGTTTTGGGAGAGTTCCGCGTATTTGACGGCGCCGAGGCCGATGAGGCGGGCGGTGGATTCGGCTTCTTCGGGCGGGAGGGCTTCCGTGCGGGCGGCGAGGATTTTGCGGGCTCGCTCGATGGCTTCGTGCAGGACTTCGGCGAGGCCGACATTCTCGCCGGAGCGGGTTTTCATGATCTTGCGGTCCTCGCCGAGGATGCTGCCGAAGGCGATGTGGCGGAGGTCGCCATCGAAGCCCATCCTTTTCGCAGCGGCGAAGATTTGCTGGAAGTGAAGCGACTGCGGGGCGCCGACGACATACCAGATGGCATCGGGGTGCCAGCGGTTCACGCGATAGGAGATCGTGGCGAGGTCGGTGGTGGCGTAGAGGAAGCCGCCGTCGGACTTGCGGACGATGGCGGGCTTGCCGTCGAGGGCGGGGATTTCGGGGAAGAAAATGCAGAGGGCGCCTTCGCTCTCGCGGGCGATGCCTCGTTTTTCGAGTTCGGCGCAGAGGGGGGCGAGGGCGTCGTTGTAGGCGCTTTCGCCCAGGCGTTCGTCGAATTTGATGCCGAGAAGGTCGTAGAGTTTCTCGAATTCGCGCCAGGAGAGTTCGACCGTTTGTTTCCAGATGGCGAGGTTTTCGGCATCTCCGGCTTGGAGTTTCACCAATTCCTCGCGGGCGGTGCGTTTGATGTCCTCGTCGGTTTCCTCGAGGCGGGTGACCTCGCGGTAGAGGCGGACGAGTTCGGTGATGGCGTCCTTATCCAAGGCCTCACGGTCGAGGAAATGCTTCCAGCCGTAGATGACCTTGCCAAATTGCGTGCCCCAATCGCCGATGTGGTTGTCGGCCGTGACTTCGTGGCCGAGGAAACGGGCGACGCGCACGAGGCAGTCTCCCAGGATGGTGCTGCGAATGTGGCCGACATGCATCGGCTTGGCGACATTGGGCGAGCTGAAATCGACGAGGATTTTTTTGGGATGCGTCGTGGGAGCAACGCCGAGCCGGGGGTCGGCGGCGAGGGCGGAGACGGCGGTGGCGATGAAGGAATCCTCGAGCCGGAAATTAATAAATCCGGCGCCGGCGATCTCGGGAGAGGCGGCAAGGCCGGCGACATCGAGCTTCGCCAGGATGTCGGTGGCGAGTTGGCGCGGGTTGGTTTTTTTTTCCTTGGCCAAAACCATGGCGGCGTTCGCTTGGTAGTCGCCGAAGCGGGTGTCGGCGGCTGGTGCGACTTCGCCACGGGCGGGATCGAGGTCGCAGGCGGCGAGGGCTTCGCAGAGTCGGGCAGAGAGGAGTTCGCGCGGGGTGGGCATGAGAAGTTTTAAGTCTTAAAAATCGGAGCGAAGCGGAGAAATACTGCCGGAGGCAGCCCGCAGGGTGAAATGAAGTTTCATCAATGAAGTTTTAAGTGGCCACCGAGGGGAGGGGACCGCTGAGGTTGGAGCGATGGTCTTCCAATGTTTTTCCCTCTCCGTGCTCTCTGTGTCCTCTGTGGTTAAACCTTCAGAGTCGGTGCCGCTGGGAAATTCAGGGGCGGGTGGAGCGGTTTTCGAAGACTTGGAGAATGCTGGGGACATTCTCGGCTTTGGTGAGTTCCTCGCGGACGGTTTTGTCGTTCAGGAATTTTGCAATCGCGGCGAGGGTGCGGAGGTGGGTCTGGAATTGATCTTTCGGCACGACGAAGAGAACGATGAAAAAGACGGGTTCGCCATCGAGGGCATCGAAGGAAATGCCTGAGGTGGAGCGCCCGAAAGCGGCCACGACCTCGCCTACCTTCGAGGAGGAGGCGTGTGGGATCGCGATGCCGAAGCCGATGCCGGTGCTCATGGTTTCCTCGCGCTGACGGATGGATTCCAGAATGGCCTCCTCATCGGCGCGATCGATTTTTCCGGATGCCACAAGGCAATCAACCAGCTCTTGGATGGCTTGCCAGCGTTCCTTGGCAGCCATCTCGGGGATGATCTGCGATTCTGATAAAAGGTTGGCCAGGGTCATTTTAGGGTATGGATAAAATTACTTGGACGGCTGACGGCGATGGACGGGAAAGCCGGGCCTTGGCGAGTGGTGAGGGCAGCCATCAGCGGTCTACCTCGCCGAAGACGGGATCGAGGGAACCGAGAATCGTCACGACATCGGACACCATGGATCCAGGCAGCAACTTGGAGAGGATGCTGATGTTGCAGAACGAGGGAGAGCGGATTTTCAGGCGGTAAGGGACTCCCCCGCCTTTGCTGTAAATATAAAATCCTAGTT
>JBDKIG010000131.1:0-6686 GCA_039797215.1 Verrucomicrobiota bacterium
TGAAAGGGCAGAAAAACTTCAACCTTTGTGCCGCTCGGCTTTGGAGGCCGGTCTCGTGGCTTCCGTCTTGAATGTGGTTGTTCCGTCTTCGCCGCGCCTTGCTCAATGTATCGATACCATACTCGCTATGCAGGAAGCAGACGGTGGCTGGCCGGCCAGAGTTTACTACTACGACAGCTACAAGCGTGCGTTGTGCTGGGGATCGAGGGAACTGACTTCCGGTTTCTGCTTGGAGGCTTTAACGCGCTTCTTCCGGAAGTAAAATGCCGAGCAATCGTTCAACTCCCCAGTTCGTGACATATAGCCTCACCTCCATTCCCCAGCACGAATATTTGGTGCACCCGCTTCGTTTTGGTTGATGCGTTGCGAGAAGCTGATGCAATCCTCGACATAAACAAAGAAACTGCAAAATCCAGTCGGAAACCTAGCATGCTACCAAGATTCCTACGACAACTCGGGTCCGCGGAGGCGCAGGACAATTGCTCCCTCGCCAGCGGTGAGATCGCTGCCTGCTATGTTTTCACGATCAAAAAATCAGGGACGCATTTGCTGAGAAATCTGCTCGTCCAGCTTGGAATGAGTTGCATTGACCGTTTGGATTACACCGATCCGCAGATCATTGAGCCCGCGCCTCGGGGGCAGGGCGGGTTTGTGCTTTCCCATCAATTTCCTTCACGTCGTTGGCGGGCACGATGTCAAACGGAGGAGGCCAAAATCATCATGAATCTGCGGGATCCACGGGCCGTCTTTCTCTCACTTCTCGACTTCTACGACTGGTCGCGACCGCTTTCGTCCTCTGGTATGCATACAGTCGAGTTCCGGAGAGCGGCGTGCCGGGCAGCTTTTAAAAACCGCGAAGATCTTGGCATAGCTCTCTTGGAAGATGAAGTTATCGACGATGATCCGTTCACTCCATGGGCGAATCTTCGCCGGAGCCGCACACTTTTTCATCATCCCAGCGTGCTTAAAGTGCGTTACGAAGATTTTTTCCAAAAGGATGCCGGGGAAAGCGTTGTTTTACGGGTTTGCCGCTACCTTGGTCAGGAGGAACCGGAGGATTCCGAAAACTTACTTAGAGACGTTCTTGCTGCGCCTTCCCCTACAAAGAATGTCTCGGCCCCCGATCGGTGGCGCACTCATCTTTCATCCCGATTGCTCGCTGCTTTCATGGAGCGACACGGGGAGTTGGTTCGCGACTACGGCTATCCTATTGATTAATTGAGATCAGCCGGAGGACTTTTCCAATTCATCTTCAAAAGGGGGATGTCCGCTGCGTAGCCGGCATCGATGATTTCTTGAAAGCCGCGCCCTTCTGGCACCATTCCATAAGCCATTAAAAGAGGCTTCGCATCCCTATATGGCATGGCATGGTCAAGCCGCATCCACTCAGAATTTTGCCGTCGTCCGCGCGAGTAGATGTAGTGCATGACACAGTAGGGGTAGGTGCGCAGACAAAGTTTCGCCAGTGGGTGGAACCAGAGGTCGGTCGAATGGGTGTTTCGGTTCAAGGCGAAATGCAGAAATCGTAGGAGCAAACGTTGGGTAATGGGAAGGTCCGAGGCGCCCTTGCCATCGTAACTGCGGTGATGAATATAATCCTTGCGCGCCCAAAATTCCTCGTGGGTATCACGCCATAAGCAAGCGATGAGGTTTTGAGGAACACTTGCAAGAAACCAGTTTGCAACCAAACGATCTGAACCGGGATTACGGAAGCAGAAAAATCCCGCATCCATGCATTCCGGAAGCCATTCATTCAAAGGACGCAGGCAAAAAGTTGTGGCGTCGGCCCAAACACCACCCTCCTCGGTCAGAAGACGCATCCGCAGGAGGTTCGCACGCTTGGCGCTGGGAAGCGCGCTGAAGCGTTCCGGGGGCACATTCGCCTTCTGCATGTAGGGTTCAGCGCTCTTTTCATCCAGCAATCGAACCTCCCACCCGGGATTCTTTTGATGCCAAGAATCTATACATTTATCGACAAGCGGTGGAGTAGATGATGCTCCCTGGCTCCAAAACATCCAGATGACTTTTGGCGTCGAGTTAGGCCAATGGGATATTTTTTTGAAAGCCACATCTTGAGTAGACAATCTATCCCGCAATGTGGCCATTGCACACGCCACTGTGTGTGACATTTCTGCGGGCGAGTCCTGGGTGGCAATGTGGCAACCGCTTTTAGATCTAAGCCAATCTAACTCCTCATCACTGAACTTGTTCAAATCCTCTTCTGAACGAATCGAATAAGCGGGATTTTCAATGGGACGCCCTTCCCTCAGGGTATGCCCCAATCGGTTTTCAATCCAATCAAGGTCCTCCGAATCAATCATCATGCGTTCGCTGATGAGATCTTTATGAAACCGGACCTGTGGCCCGTGCAGGTTTTGAATATAGGAAGCCAGTTGAATGTTTTTTTGAAAACTCGTTTCATCAAAAACTTCCCCGAGACCACTGCGATGATAGGCCTGAAGGAGTTTTGCCGCGTTCAGACTCAAGCCCTCATTCAGTCGAGGGGGATGCCCATGATATTCCCCAAATCCGCAGCGGCGGTAAAAATCCCGGACCACACATCCCTCAGGGAATAATTTTCGATCGTATTTCCAAAGACTCACATTCTCAATTCCGAGCAATCGATCGAATTTTTCGATTGCAAAGCGGTAGGCTCCGATACCCATCGGAAAGAGGGATGGTTTCCAAGTGCCGTATCTAGAACTCTGCTGAAAAATGCTTTCACACCAACTTTCAAAGTCGCGAACATAGGCACAGGCTTCGAGTTTTAAATTTTTATATAAAAGAAAGTTAATAAAATATTTTAATTCTTCCTCGGTAAGAAGAGATAAGGCCTCTGCGGAGATGACGAGCGCTTTCTCTTCTGCGGTATTTAGCGCGGCACCAAGCATCATTCGTGCGTTATCGACTTGCAGCCGGGAGGTTCTCTGCAGATCAGGTGCGAAGCGCCATGGCGGTTGACAAAAGCCTTTTAGCAAATTGCGACCTATAAATGGAGTTCCAAAGTTGATGAAAACAAATTTACAATTTGAAGAATCCGAAAAAAGTGCCTGCTGGATAGAAGTCGTTCCTGTCTTGTGCAGTCCGAAATGAATAATGCATCTACGCATGTGTTCTGAAAATTACTTAATTCACTAGGAGTGGCAAGTCATCGCTCTGCATTATTTTAGAACGTTGAGTTATCCTAAAATCGGCACTTGAAAAACGAAGGTTGCGACCATCAGCCCGTTGCCAGAGCTGCTGCCACATTAACAAGAAATTTAGCATTTAATTCAAGCTACGGTTTCCGAATAAAGAATCTCCATTTTTGGAACATCTACTTCGAGTTGTTGATCTTCACTATGAACGGCATTTTAGTTTCGATATTGCCAAATTTAATGACAATCTTGAAACGCTCTTGAGCGCATGGTCGAATCTATCAGAAAATTCCTGCAGGCCTTGAACCACATCCCGATGGCGCGGGGGGCTGTCCTGTTCCGGAGCAACAGCTTTTTTGGCTACACCGCCGACCGACTGCTCTATCTCTGGCTGCACCGGTGCGGCCTCATGGGGGAGGAGGGCTTGCGGGATATCGAGGGTTGCATCCGCCCCGGGATGACCGTGGTGGATGTCGGAGCCAATGTGGGGATTTATACAGCAGAGTTCTTACGACTGGTCGGCCCGAATGGCAAAGTGGTGGCCTTGGAACCCGCGCCTTCCAATCTGCGTGCGCTCCTCAAGGCTCGGGAGGTGAATGGTTGGTCGAATGTCGAAATCCACGGTGTCGCGGCTTCCGAGCGCGAGGGAACAATGGCTTTGGAATGTTCGCCCTTCAACAGTGGCAACAATGCGCTCTCGAACCGCGGCGGAGGCATGGCCGTGCCAACCGTCCGGTTGGATTCCCTCCTCGCCGGAGAGCGTGTGGATTTTCTCAAGATCGATGTTCAAGGTTGGGAGGCGGCGGTTCTTCGAGGGGCCTTGGAAACGCTCCGCCGCAACCGACCGATCGCAGTGCGCCTCGAGATTTGGCCGAAAGGGCTCCGCCGCGCCGGATCGGGTTTAGAGGAAATTTTGGAAATTCTGGCGAGCTGCGGCTTGGAGGTGGTCGCTCCACGAGGGGAGGAACTGCAAGCCGCATGGCGCGACGAATGGTATTTCGACCTCTCAGCCCGCGCGGAATAGGTCGTCGCGGGAAGTGAGAACCGCGTTCACTCCGGATCCGTGGGGAATCAGGGTCTCGAGGCTGGAATCCAGTGGGAGAGCTTTTCCCTTGAGCGTGCGCGCCTCGTAGCCATGGTCTCTCAGCAATTCGACGAGTCCTTGGAAGCCACACGGCTTTTCGGAAAACACATAGGGCGCGAACTCGACGATCATCCTGGGCCGATGCGTTTGCAAAAGCCGTTCCGCGCCGCCCAGGACTTCGATTTCGTGGCCGTCCACATCCAGTTTGAGCAGATCGATCCGCGCAGGATTCGTGCGCAGCATCCAATCATCAAGGGTGTCGCGGCGACAACCCGTCAGGCTCTCCGCGCGCCCGCCATGCAGCGGGTCGAGATCTGCCCCGGCGCGCAGCGGCCAAGCGGCGGGAACTTTTTCCGGAACCGGCTGCGAGAGGGTTTCACCCAGAAAAACCTGCGAGGCTTCGATCCGGCTCGACAATTCGGGATTGAGCGAAAGGTTGCGACGAAGTTTTTGAAAAGCGAAATCGGTGGGCTCGAAGGCGTGGACTTGGCCCTGGGGCCCGGCCAGTGAGGCGAGAGGAAGCGTGTGTGCTCCGATGTTTGCCCCGACATCGAGACAAATCCCGCCCTCGGGGCAAAGCCTCCGGCAGGCGGCCACCACCTCGGGCTCGAAGGAGCCGAACAGGTAAATCGCGAAATCCACGCCCTCGGAGAGGTCGAGATCCCAGAGCACGCCACCCCGTCGGCAAACGATCCGGCTTTTCAAGCCCGCCAATCCCCGCGCGGCACAAACCATGCGTGAGGCCAACCGGGCCAAGGCGAGTTTTTGAAGCGTCGTCACGGGGAGGATGGTTCCAAAATTCCAGAGAGGGGAATGGAAACCCTTTCGGCTTTCCCCTCCCCGCCCGGCGTTGCAAGCGGGATCATGGCTTTGTTGTATCGGTCGTAAATTCCGAGCGAGACGCTGTGGATTCTGTTGCCGAAACTTCCGCAATCGAGTTCGTCCACGATCGTCCGTCGAAATCGATCCCCGCCGGGGCTTGTCGGAGGAGGAATCAGGCTGCAGGCGATCCAGTGGAACCCGGTGCCGCCCCGATCGCAAAATGCGACATTCATCGCCAGGTGGCCTTTCTCCATGCGGGCGCCGCTCCAAGTCGAGGTGATCCGCAGCCTTCCCTCGACCCACTCGGCCTGCGCATCGATCAGCTCATCGCCGGATTGGAAGCTGCCAAGGGGAGTCGCAACCGGGGCCTGCTCCGGAACGGGGCCAGTTTCCTTCGGATGCAGAATCCCGAGGGCTTTCAAACGGGGAACGAGCGCTTGTTCCAGCGCCTCTGGATGCGCGATTCTGCGGAAGGAAAGGGTATCATCTTCCGCAAGGAGGGGCGCATGCGCACGGCCATTGGAGGAGTTCAAAAGCAAAAGAATTTCCCGGATCGCCTTGGAAAAAAGGTCCTGCCTGTCGCTGGGCGGTTCTCCGGAAATCGTGGCGAGGAAATCGGCGACCGTGATTTCGTGAGCGTGCACGAAGGGAGTGTGTTTTTCCCAGACCCGAGGAAAATATTTCCAGAGCACCTGTTCCTTCCAACCTCCCGCCTCGGCAAGTTGGTGGGCGGCCAGTGTCGGGTCGTGTTTCTTTTTGAAAGGCAAAACGAAAATCACCGGTTCCGATTCGAAGCGGGGCGAGTTGTCGACGGCGGCTCGTGCAAGTCCAGCCGTCAGGGCTGCATTCTTGTTCAGAAAAGTGGCGTAGCCGGTCTGCCGATGCCAAAGGCGCGCGGCCTCCGGCATCCAGACACTCGCTGAGAGAATTGCCGCGTTCAGAAAAACCAAAATTCGAGCGGCGCGGAACTCCTCCAGCAAAAACCATAGAAAGGGGCTAATCAAAACCCAGAAGATCGCCAGGGCGGGAAGAAAGTAGCGCGCGGTGAGAAAATGGGTGCCCATGTAGAGTGCGGCAAATTGGATCAACAGCACCAAAGCGGCTGTCGGCGGAAGAATACGGCTCCATGGATTTTTTCGAGCCACACTTTGGAACCGAACCATCGCAACAGTCCACAAAAGAAGGGATGACCAGCCTATCGCGTAAATGCCAAGCGATGGCAGCGTGGCGGAGAAGAAGTCGCGAGCGGAATTCCCCGCTGCCATTGACCGAAGTTGGTCCAAGGCCTGCCTCCCCATTTCACGGTTCGCCTCGGCAAAATACGGTGAGAACCAGCACCATGCCCCAACCAGTGCGCACCATGCGGTTCCCACCAAGGCCCCGCCCAAATAGCGTCTCCAGCCGAGTGCGCCTCCGGTTCGGAGAGACCACAGCCAGAGACATCCCGCGGCAATGGAATGCCCGGCGATCAAAAATACCCCCACGGGTTTGATCAGAAGCGTGAAGGCGGAGAGAAAAAATCCCGCAAAGGTCACGAATGCGGCATTCCTCCTCCATCCCAGCAAAAGCAGTCCCGTCGCCATAACGCCCACTCCCGCCTGCATGCCATCCATCATTCCCCAATAGGCTATAGTCGGCGGGGG
>JBDKIG010000132.1:0-6680 GCA_039797215.1 Verrucomicrobiota bacterium
AGGAGGTCGCCGGATTGGACCTGTTTGCGCCAGTCGGTGCCTTGGTTTTCGAGCCAAGCGTAGAAGGCGGCTTGGGGTTCCTCGAGGAGGGTGGCGTCGGGGAGGCCAGCTAGCAGGGCGGCTTCGAGCGTGAGTCCGCGGGCGACTTCGTCGAACGAGGCCGGGACGGTGATGACGGGGTGGGTGGGGGCGAGATTCGGGTGGGAGTTTTTGAGGCTCGCGAGGAGATGGGCGAGGAGGTCGCGCGAGGCTTCGAGCGGGGAGAGTTTGCGGTCGATCGTGGTGCTGCCCCACGGGAGGATTTGACCACGGCGGTCGGCGTGGGGATGGCAGAGCCAGCTTTTCGCCGAGACGATGAAGCGGTCGGGTTGGAGCGCGCCGCGTTCGCGGGCGAAGACGCCGAGGATTTGGCGGGAAGTGGACTCGGGAAACTCGCCTTCGGCGGGGAGGTAGATCGCGGAGGGGAGCAGGGATTTTTCTCCCTCACTACTGGCGGTGATGGCTTGGGTGATGGGGAGGTTTTCCGGATGGCCGGTGTCGCCGACCCTCGCGATGGCGCAATTGCTCGTGCCGAGGTCGATGCCGATGTAGTCGCTCATAGTTTACCCTTTCGAAGCCCGGTTTGGCGGTTGGTTATTTGATTTCGATTTCGGCGGGGGCGAGGACTGGCCAAGGGCGCTGGTCGGTGGTCCCGGTGACGCGCGGAAGCTTGATCGATTTCGTGATCCAGCCGGGGTGGACGAGTTTTCCCGCGTAGGGAGGATTTGCTGGAACAGAGCCGAGGAGACGGTGGGCGGGGGCGTCGTAGCCGGATTCGAGGGTCACGGCGTTGCCTTCGGTTTCGGTGCGGAGCGGCGTGATTTCGAAATAGTCGTTGAGAACCTTGCGGCAACCAGAGTGGACGACGCGGGCGGCTGCGCCGAGCTGTTGGTCGGTGGCGGAGGTGATGTCCTCTTTCGCGAAATCCACGAGGCGGCCATGCTCTTGCAGCAAGGCCAGGAACGCCGCGATCTCAGCCTCTGGGCGTGGCGGAGCGGGTGGGGGAGCGATGGGCTGTATCACGGCTGGGGCGGCGGGTTTTGGGTGTTGCTTGCGGGTGGCGAGAAACACGCAAACCATGCCGATCGCGGCCGAAACGGTCTGCGCGGCGAGTGTGAGATTTGGTTCGGGATGGTAGACAGCGGCGAAGTTGATGCCCAAAAGGACAAAGCCGCTGGCGATGAGTGGAGCTTTCATGGTGCGAGAAGGTTGTTGGGTTTGGGTAAACGAATGCAATACCGAGATGAACTGGTCCGATTGCCCCAAGCGTCAGAGCATGACAAAAGGCTCAGGGTTCATTTGAGCGAGTCTTTTTTGGAAGAAGTCGGATGGTTGGCAGGAAAGAAGAAAACGAGCGTGCGCTAACTGCTCGAAAAAATCCGGAGGTGCACAGGGCAGGGGTTCCTCGCCGGGTCGGATTATTGGCAGATCAAGGTCAAGCCAGTCTTTTGAGGTCGGAGAGGAGACGCTCCCGGATGCTGTCTGTGGCATAGCGTGAAAGGATTTTTTGAAACTCTTCGGATGATGAGTCGATGCGGTGAATTTGAATGAGATTCAAAATATCATAGTAGTCTTTACCAAGCACTGCCCGATTCCAAGTGCGGGTGGCATGAAGTTTCAAGGCGACAAGGTGCAATACACTCGCAATCTGGATTGTTCGTCCACCGTAAGATTTCGTTTCGCTGGCAAGGTGCAATTTTTGGAAGGTCGAATCCCCAACCAACATCAAATCGACCCGCATTGCTCCGCCCGTGTCTGGAGCAAACTGGATGAATGCGGCCGTTTCATGGATCGGCGAATACCCGAGGGAGGCCATGATTTTCTTCCAATCCTCCTGGTCTGACCCAAGAACCAGAAAATCGAAATCAAGCGTCGTGCGTTCGTAGCCATGGGCATTGATGGCATGGCCTCCAATCAAAACGAAAGGACGGCCCTGTGCATTGGCCGCATCGACGAATGCTTGGAAGATTTCTGTCACTCTTGAGCGACTACTTTCCGCCGTGGACGCCGGAGGCGACTTTGAGGCGGAGGCCGTTGAGGCGGATGAAGCCGGTGGCGTCGTCTTGGTTATAGGCCTGTGTGGGATCGGCCTCCATGGTGGCGATGTGGGGGTTGTAGAGGCTGAGCGGGCTCTTCACGCCGGCGGCGTGGATGCCGCCTTTGTAGAGCTTCACGCGGACGGTGCCGGTGACATGCTTCTGGGACTCGGAAACTAGGGCTTGGATGGCCTCGCGCTCGGGGGCAAACCAGAAGCCGTTGTAAACGAGTTCCGCGTATTTCGGGATGAGGGAGTCGCGGAGGTGCATGACTTCGCGGTCCATCGTGAGGGATTCCATCTGGCGGTGCGCGAAGTGGAGGATCGCGCCGCCGGGGGTTTCGTAAACGCCGCGGCTCTTCATGCCGACGAAGCGGTTCTCAACCATGTCCACGCGGCCGACGCCGTGCTTGCCACCAAGTTTATTGAGGGTGTGCATGACCTCGAGCGGGTTGAGTTTTTGGCCGTTCACGGCCGTGCAGAGGCCGCGTTCAAATTCGAGTTGGACATGCTCGGGAAGGTCGGGGGCATCCTCAGGGAGCACGGAGAGTGTGGTGAAATACTCGCGATTCTTGAGGTCGCCGGCGTCAAACCACGGGTCTTCGAGAATTCCTGCCTCGTAGGAAATGTGCAGTAGGTTTCGATCCATCGAATAGGGTTTCTTCGCGCTGGCGGCGATGGGAACGCCATGGGACTCGGCGTAGGCGATCATCTCGGCACGACCGGGGAATTTCGCGCGGAAGCGGGCGTCGCGCCAAGGGGCGATGACCTCGATGTCCGGCGCGAGGGCGGCGGCGGTGAGTTCGAAACGGACTTGGTCGTTCCCTTTGCCAGTGGCTCCGTGGGCGACAGCAGTGGCCCCTTCTTGGCGGGCGATCTCGACCATGCGCTTGGCGATGAGGGGGCGGGCGATGCTGGTGCCGAGGAAGTATTGTCCCTCGTAGATCGCGCCGGCCTGCATCATCGGGAAAATGAAATCGCGGGCGAATTCGGAGCAGAGGTCATCCACATAGCACTTGGAGGCTCCGGTTTTGAGAGCCTTCTCTTCGAGGCCATCCAATTCCTCGGCTTGGCCGACATCGGCGCAGAAGGCGATGATCTCGGCTCCGTAGGTTTCTTTGAGCCAGTTCAAGATGACGGAGGTGTCGAGTCCCCCGGAATACGCGACAACGATTTTTTTCATGAGGGCGGGAGTGTGGGGAAAAAAATGGCGCTTCGCAACACGGGGTGCTGGAAATTTTCTAAAAAAATAAATTGCCATCTCGATGGAAAAGAAGAATAAGGCGGCTGCAGTTGTGATCAGGAATTGGTGGACACCCCGGACAATGTCGGGGGCAGTTTGAAACCCGGCAGTCGGGAACAGGCCTCGATCCCAGTGCGTTAAAGAAAAGTAAAACCATGGGTAACAAACTCTATGTCGGCAACCTGTCGTTCAACACGACCGAGATTGCCATTCAGGACCTGTTCTCGCAGTGCGGCTCGGTCTCCGAAGTCATGCTGATGCAGGACAAATTCACAGGCCGCTCACGCGGATTCGCTTTCGTCACCATGTCTTCGGACGAGGAAGCTCAGGCGGCAGTCAATCAAATGCACGGCAAGGAACTCGACGGCCGCGCCCTGACAGTCAACGAAGCCCGTCCTCGCGAAGACCGCCCAGCTGGCGGTGGTGGCGGCGGTGGATTCGGTGGACCTCGCCGCGAATTCCGTGGCGGTGGTGGTGGCGGTGGTCGTGATGATCGCCGTGGCGGTGGTGGATTCGGAGGCGGCGGTGGTGGAGGCCGTCGCGATTTCGGTCGCCGCTAATCACACGCAGTCGATTTCAAGCAACCGGGCACTCTGCATTTTGCGGGTGCCCGGTTTTCTTTTTCCCGAAAAAACTTCCACGTCTTGGATCGGGCCGTTTTGATTAGAACCATGACTATGAGCCGATTTCTTTTGCTGATCCTCCCAGTAGCCCTGACCTCCTGCGTGAATCTCAATCCGCTGGGTCGCGACTCCACCGGGCCGATCCCTCGTCCAGCTCGATCGGCTCCTGAGTTGGAGAAAAAGTTTGCCTGGGGCATCTCGACCGCCAGCTACCAATACGAAGACCCCGATGTGAAGCCCGGCCAGAAGAACTGGTTTTACACCGACTGGGATGTGCTCATTTCCGAGGGCAAGGCCCCGGACAAAGGCAACGCTCTCTATAGCTGGACTCACTTCGACAAGGATCTCGCGGCCCTGAAAAAAACCGGGGTGACGCATTACCGCTTCAGCATCGAATGGGGACGCGTGGAGCCCGAGCCTGGTGTATTCGACGAGCAGGCGATCGACCGCTATGTCGAGATGGCCCGCCGGCTCAAACAAGCCGGGATCGAACCGGTCGTTTGCCTCTGGCACTTCACTTTCCCCGATTGGCTCTACGACAAAAAAAATCCCAAAGCCTCGAACTGGCTCCACCCCGAAGCGCGCCCTCGCTGGAATGCTTACCTCGAAAAGGTTCTCCCGCGCCTCGCCCCCTACACGAACTACTTCGCTCCGCAGAACGAGCCGAACGGCCAGATCACGACGGCCTACATTGTCGGGCAATGGCCGCCTGCCATGGTCCTCGCCTTCGGCACCTACTGGAAAGCGATCGATGCCAGCACCAGCATGTTCCGCGACGCTGCAGCGCGGATCAAAAAGGTGAAACCCAGTGCGAAAGTTGTCTCGGTCGAGGCGCTTCCTTGGTGGGATAAGGCTCCGCTCGATCCCGGGAATCTGATCTACAACACGATGATCCACGGAAACACCGACCACCTCGATCGCGTGTGGGATGTCTGCGATATTCTTGGCATCAACTACTATTACTCCCAGAAAGCGGGACCTCTCTCGTTGCTTGCGGAGAGTTACCGCCATGGCCACAACTTCACCATGATGGGGTGGCGGATCGACCCTGAGGGCCTCTACAAGCAGATCCGCCGCGTTGGCGACCGCTACGGCAAGCCGATGATGATCACCGAAAATGGCATCGCCACCCTGAAGGATGAAAAACGCATCCGCTACATGCGAGAGCACATCGATGCGGTCGGGCGAGCGATCCGCGATGGCTACGATGTGCGCGGGTATTTCAGTTGGTCGCTCGCGGATAACTACGAATGGCACTACGGCTACAAAGCCAAGTTCGGTCTCGCCACGATGAATCCCCAAACCTTCGTGAGGGAGCTAAAGCCCTCCGCGTTCTTCTATCGCGACACAATCCGCTCGAAGCCGAAGGTCAAAAACCTCTTGCCATCCAAGTCCTGAGCTTTCGCGGCTCACGTGTAGCTTTTAAGGAACGGTGCAGCGACACAGCACAAAGCCAGAGTCGACAGGACCGCAAATGTAAGAATTGGGAGGATCATAATCCCAAACCTAAAATGTAATCCTTGGGCAGCAACCGGGTTTTTAAAAAATCAGTCATCGCCGGAGCTCTTCTGACGGTCATGGTGCCAGTGAAAAAGGCGTTTCGTATCTCGGAAGATTTTCTGCGGTGTGCTTCCAAGGAGAACGATAATGATTTCGCTTCCGTCATGCTTGGAAGAGGCGATCAGGCATTTCCCACCCGAAAAAGTAAAACCTCCCTTGAGACCGTTGAAGTAGGGCGGCCAGTTCCACAGAAGATCATTCGTGTTTTCCAGAATCAGCGATTCCCCATCGCCTGAGGCAAAGGTCCAGAACTGCTGTGCGGCGAAGTAACGGATCAGCGGATTGCGGTAGGCATGGTAGGCGATGATCGCCGAGTCCCGAGCCGTCGAATATTGCCCCGGTTCATCGAGTCCATGGGCATTCATGAAGCGCGAGTTTTTCGCTCCAAGTCGTTTGGCGAGAGCATTCATGTTCTTGAAAAAAGCTTGCCGCGAACCCTGCCCGTTGGATGCGAGGACGCTTGCGGCATCGTTCGCGCTGGCGACAAGCATGCTGCCGAGAAGATCGATTCTTTTGATTTGCGAACCGGGTTGCAGGCCGACCTTGGTGGGAGGTTCCATCGCGTCCATGAATGACACGGTGACATTTTCGTCCAGGCCGCCCTCATCGATCACCTCCAAAGCCGTTAGCAGTTTTTGCGTGCTGGCAACTGGCAGGGCCAGATCCGCATTTTTTTCGTAAAGGGTCTCGCCGCTGAGGGCATCAATCATGATCGCGCTCTTGGCGTGGATCTCGGGGGCCCCGGATGAATTCCTCGCGGCCTTCATCGGAGAGGCAATCAAGGAGTTTTTGCGGATGCCTGGCTCCACATGGGAGTCCGGTCTCGCAAACATGGAGCACCCCCAACTCCCAAGAAATAAGAAGGCCCCCATGGCGAGCATGGCAACCAAAGCATGGTGTGCGGGATGGCTCTGGGGCTTGTTGGCTTGGTCGTGCGAAGTTTGATTTTTCATCGCCGAACGAACCCATCAGGCGCTTATCCCTTCAATGGGGTTCAGAGCCGAGGGTCGTTCTCCCCATGGAGATCATTCCGCGCGGTTTTTAGTTTGGGGCATGGACAACAACACAAACAAACCGAAACCGTGGACTGGATCCGAAGAGAACAAGCCTCGCTCGCTGTTTTCTAAAAACCTTCAAAAAATCAAATCTCGTATCGCTCGGATCACGATCCCAGGGCTTC
>JBDKIG010000133.1:0-6671 GCA_039797215.1 Verrucomicrobiota bacterium
GAGAAGAACGCCGTCGAAAGCGCGCTCGTTGCTGTTGGCCGTGGATCCGACCGCCTCGGCGCCGATGAATCGGACGCGGGTGCCGCCTGCTTGGGTGGAAAGAAATTGCGCGAAGAAGTCGCCGTCGCAGGCGACTTGGCGGAGGATGAGAGATTGAGCGCCGTAGAAATTCACCTGGGCGCTGGCATCGAAGGCCCACGCATCACCGCAAGCGCGGTCTTCGAAGGCGCGCTCGGCTTGGCGGTTCCATGCGCTGTCTGCGGTGCGGGCCTTGGGGACGATGCCCGTGCCGACGGCGCGCTGGGCGAGGTGCTCGATGAGATAGGAAGCCGTGCCGAAATTGTTGTAGAGCCAGCGGGCGCGTTGCATCAGCTCCATGCGAGTCCGTGGCGCGAGTTCGCGCTTTGGCTCGTAGGTATTCATCACAATCAAGCTCCGCTCGCGGGAGTGCTCGGCACCTTCAAATGCCGCTGCCTTGGGGTCTTTGCGCGGACGGCCTGCACCGGGGCGAGGTCCGCCCCAACTTGATTTCTTGATTTTCGGAGCCATTGACTCCGAGCGCCGTGTCAAACGGGGGTGGTGAAAAACGAGCGGTCGAGGACCGTGCAGAGTTGCCGGCCGTTTGGCTCAGCGAGGATCTCCTCGAGGGCTTGGAGGAGGAGCCACTTCGGAAACGAGACCTGTCCGCTTGAGGCGGTGCCGTCGCCGCTGATGCTGGTGATGACGACTTCCTCGGACGCGGAGAGAAACGCCGCGTCGGCGAGCGCCTGGAGTTCGGCGGTGTTCTTGGTTCGGCGGAGGTAGGATTTAACGCCGCTGATTTTGTCGAGGTCGGTCACGCCTCGGCGGGCGTGTCAAAGACTAGGATTTAACCACAGAGAGCACAGAGGACACAGAGGGGCGTTTAGTTTTTCAAAATGTGCCACGCGATGTGGCAGAGTTTGAGGGCGTCCATGTAGTGATCTTGGGCAACGGATTTCCAGATGAGATCCGTTCCGCTGGCGGTCTTGCGGGGGACGAGGCGCTGGCCGCTCAAACCACGGAGGAAGTCTTCGCTGACATCGGCGGGGATTTTCACCGGGGGCTTTGCGTTGCGGATGCGGTCGGTGAAGAGTTCGGTTTTGATGGCGTGGTCGACAAAAGTATAAAGGACGATGTTCGAGAATTCGGGGATCGTGGTGCGGGAGATTTTGGATCCGAAGGTTGCGCCTGATCCTTTCGCCGGGTGGTAGAATCCGGAGCTGGCTTGGCAGGCGGCATAGACGCGGAAGGTGGCGAAACCGGAGTCGAGGAGGCCGCACTCGGGGGCGAGCTTTTGTCCGCTCGGCGTGGTGTATTCGCGGCGCGGGGCGTCGAGTAAAAGGTCTTCAATGGCGAGGGTGGTTCCGTAGTCGAGGACATACGAGGAGCCGTCTTCGGCGAAGGCGGTCGTGACCCAATACTGTTTGTCCTGGCCGATGTCGGCGCAGGTGACAATGACGCGGGGTTCGATCGGGCAGGATCCGCGTTGGTAGTCGCCACGGAGGGCGAGGATGTTCGACTCGCCGATGGAGGTTTCGATCTGTTCCCACGGCATGGCCATGGTGCTGTTCGTGAAATCTTGGAGGCCGTTGATCGTTCCTTTGTCCCGGAGGAACTTGATGGCGAGCGCGCCGAATGTGCAGGAGCGCCACGGGGCGTAAAGGGAGTTTAGGTGGAAGGATCGGAAGCCGCGTTGCGCGGTGGGGTTGGTGGCTTGCCATTTTCCATCACCAAGCATTTCCATTTTCTGGCCGTCATTGATTTCGCCACCGCATCGCTGGCACAGGTAATGCGCGGACTCCTCGACGCGGGCCATGTTCCACTTGCCGGACTCCTTGGCGGTGGCGTCCCACTTCACCTGCTCCCACAAAAGCTCGATGCGCTCGTGGCAATGCGGACACTCGAGCATGAATTTCTCCTGCGTGCCTTTGAGATATTCCTGCCAGATCGCGCCGTCGGGCGTGGTGGGTGTGGAGGTCTTGACTCTGAGCGCGCCGACGAAACTTTTCGTGCGGTTCTCGGCGAGGAAGAGGGCGCTGGTCTCGCTGTCGGTCTCGCGGGCGAATTTGTCCACCTCGTCCATGAGCAGGAGACCGGCGGGGCGGCTGGCGAGGTTCGCGGGGGAGTTGCTGCCGACGAAGACGAGGGAGCACCGCGAAAAGTGCTGCTCGAGGTTTTTTAATTTGTGCCGGTCGCTGGGAATTTGCTCGCGGAGGGTGGCGCTGTCCTCGAAGAGCGGGAGCCACCGCGTCTCGGAAAAGGATCGGGCGAGGCCTTCGGTGGGCATGACCCACACGACGGGCTGGGGCTTGTTCACGATCCGCCAGGCGGTGCCTGCTTGAACCATCGTCGTCTTGCCGGTTTGCGTCCCAAAGACGAGCACGAGGTCGCTGACATCGACATCGCCGAAACACTCGAGCGGCTCGCGCAGGTAGGGGGTGAGGTCGGTGCTGAAATGTCCAGGGGATTGAGTCTGCCGCTCCGAAAGCATGACCTCATCCTCGCACCACTCGCAGACCGTTCGGGTGTCGATCGGTGCGAGCATCGCGTTGGCGGCCTGCATTAAGACTTCAATGCTCGCGGCCATATCTCGTCTTTTGCGTTCTCAATCAACCGGGCGCTCCATTCGAACAAGGTCTTCTCGACCATCTTTTGCGGCTGCATCGCCAAACGCGGGGCCATGGTTTTCGGCATGACCTCGGCCATCTGCCGGACGGGAAGCAGGATTCTTTGAAGAAACTCCAACCCTTCAGCAGTAAAGATCGTAATCTGTTGCATCCGCTGCCACTCGTCATAATCCTTCTGAGCTTTCACCCGATTGTTTCTGGCCGCGATGTAAACCTGATTGGCCTTGCGGTAGTCTTCGATCGATCCGCCTCCGAGTTCGATTTCTTTTAGTTTTTGATGAGCGGCGTCTTCGGCAGCGATCGCACGATCAAGCGAGAGCTTCGGCGTGTTGGCTGATTCCATCGGCTTGGTATCATTTGATACCTTGGCGGTGGGCGGTTGCGTTTGTAGCGGTTGAGCCGGTGCCGGGGTAGCCTTCGGTGGCGGCGTTGATCGGTTGGCTTTGTCTTTGCGGTTGCGCGGCGGAGCGTTGATGGCGCGCCAGGCATTCGCTGCATCTACCGATCCGGTCGGCATCCCACGCTTGACCAGCATGGAGACGAGGCCTTTGGTGCATCCGAGTTGTTTTGCGAGTTCAGTAACGCCCACGCTATTGAACACGAGTCAAATATTGAACACTCGGATTCGTAACGAGCGACTGTCAAACTGCGATGGTTGAATGGTTTCTACAGTCTTCTAAGTGGGGGGGGTATCATGCAAAGGCGAGTTGATGCGTGACGGTGATGTTGTCAGACTTCAAACGATTCAAAGCCTTCCACTCAGGCCGCAAGTTGGTAAAGTGATTGGCAAGCATCTGATGATCTTTACGCGCAAGATCGAATGCAGCCAAAGGAATGATGTGGTCAATCTCCCAAACGGTTCCATGGTTTCCCCATGTCATTCCTTTCTTAAATTGTTTTTCAATATGGGTCTTTGCCTGGGCAACCGTGCAACCGAGTAGCTCGATAGTTCTTAACTCCTTTTTCCCTTTTATCTTTCTATAGATTCTTTTTATTCCATTCTTTAATTTATGTTTAACCCAATACACATCATCTTTTTTATCTTTCATGGCCGCATATTTCTGCCTTGCTCTATCTCTGACAGATTTTCTATTTATTTCTATTAAGACCTGCGGGTTATTCATCTTTGTAATCACAATAGCTGAGCATTTGTCCCAATAGGTATCAACCAAGCCCGCCCAGTTATCTTTCCACCATTGCTCGCCTGCATCTCGTTGAGCCTTTCGTTGAGCTTTGCCATTATTAACCAAAACCGATTTGATAGCCTGAGACTTGGATAGCGTTGGCAGTCCGTTCTCTTTTCTGAATTGGCAAATGGTTGCTCTGTCCTTATTGACCAAGTCTCCTGACATCTTGCCGGACATGCCAATGAGCGCATGGCATTTGGCGCACCCGTGCCATGCAGGTAGAGAACCGCCGATCGGCTGGCCTTTCTTATCCCTTCCGATCTGGATGACGGCGCACTTGTGCGAGCAATACTTCTTGCTGCTCTTTGGCTTAAAGTCCACGCCACAAACGGGACATGGTATTGGTTGGATTCTGCTCCATTTCCTACGCGGAAGGAGCCCGGCGAATAGCTCGATTTGACACGAGCCGATTGTCGTTGTTTGCACGACAACGGCCGGGTGTCAAATTGGGGATTCATCCTAGTTTGCACCCGGCATTTTTATGCCTCGGCCAGCTTGGCCTCGATGCGTTCGATCCATTTGTCGTCTTGCTTTGGTTTCTTTTTCTTCTTCAATGGTTTGCGCTTTGGTTTGGATAGCCATGGGAATTTTGTTTCGTGCGCCTGTTCGATGGTGACGAATCGATGGCCGTTCGGACATAGCCTGCGCCTGTATCCGTCGCGGGTTGCAATGACTCGGGTGTTCGTGCCGCATGTCGGGCAGGTCATGCGAGGAGTTGGCGGATCCGTGCGGCTGTGGTCTCCATAGGCGTGAGGAGTTCGAGGGCGCGGGTGAGCCTAGCCTTGTCCCACTTGCCGATGTCGTCGGACATCTTGCGCTCCCACACGGTGAACTTCTGAGACAATCCCTCGATGGTGACGATCGCCTTGCTCTTGTCGTCCGGGTTGAGGGTCGGCTTCTCGTCAGTCAATGTGAGGCCGAGGTCGAGCTCGAGCTGTGCCTCGGTGTCGGCGGTGAACTCCATGCCCCAGCGTGCCGTGCTGTAGTCTCTTGACTGGCTGAGCCACTTGGAGGCGGCGCGCTTGCACACGAGGATGTCCTTGTGGATGTCGGTCCACTCGGCAGGGGTGAGGGTTTCGGGTAAGTTCAACGCGTGGAGCGTGAACATGGTTGTGTCGATTATTTGCATTTTGTGGTGATGTGGTTACTGGCTTTGTATCTGGCTATGGCAGCCGCCTTGGCCGCCGTGAATGGATCCGTCGCCTTCTCTCTGAAGGTCTGGCGCGATTTGTTGGACTTACGGAACTTGAGGCAGTCGAAGGTCTGGCTCTTGCCTGAGAGGAAATCCCGAACGCCGACGACATAATGGGAGACAAGGGCGCGTGTGACCTTTAGCTCCCGCGCCACCTGCGCCTGTGACATCTTGCCGTTGAGTTGGTCGAGGCCGGCCGCGAAAGCGATGGCATTGGCCATGACCGGCAGGTTGTTCGTTTCGAGCAATAGCCCGACGACTTTGCCAAGCGTAAGCGCCTGCTGGCGAACCTCGGCGGCTTGGAGCATCGCCATGACCTTGCGGGCAATGGCCGGCGTCGTGCCGAGTTCATCGGCGAGGATGTCCTCGGGTGAATCGATGTCGAGGTCGGGCATATAGGCAGGTTCGCCGTCTCGTGCGGTGAATGTGTTCATTGGAAGGCTCGGCGTTGGATTTTGTCGGCAGGGAGTCGAAGGGTGCGGCAGAGGGAGACGAACATCGGCGAGCGGATAAAGCGGATCGCGCTGGCCTTGTGGAGGTCCCACTCGGCATTCTTGTTTTTGTTCGCAAAATCCGTCTTGGCATCGACATCGAGGACGGTCTGGTGGATGAAGGCGCACATGAGTTCGCGGCACCCCTTGTCGTCGTATGTCATGGCTTAGCCGTCCTCCGGTTGAATTCCGCGATCAAAAGCGCGTCCGCTGTGGCGTGCGTGACCTTGAGGCTTGGGAAAAGCTCCTGCGCCCGGCGCTTCGAGACATTCTTGTCGCCCTTGGTGAGACACCCCATGGCCTTCTGCCATACCTGAGGCCGCACGCGCTCGTATGGCACCCGTAGAGCGGTCAGAACCGCTTGAAGGCGTCCATACCCCTCCCCGAAGGTGAAAGCCGATTTGACGCCCATCTGCGGCGAGGAGTGGACTAACTCCAACACCGCCCGAGGCTCCGCCAGCGAAATGGCATCGCCGAGGAGGTCGATGAGGTCTCGGTCGGTCTCGGGCATTTTGTGCGCCCATGGGTCGCCGGTGGTTGGGATGAATGCGATACCGCCGCTCAAGCCGGGGTCTATTCCTATGTAGAGTTTCATTTTGTATTGGGTTGATTGTCAGAGATTCGTTCGGAAAAGGTCGCCGTGGCTCCGTTCATTCGGACCGGCACGGCCCCGCCGCGCTCGCCGTCGCGGTTCTTCATGATGGTAAGGAATTGCTCCTCCGGCTGGCCACCGATGAACCACACATGGTCCGAGTGGTGACCGATGGCGCGGGACTCGCGGAGCTTCGGCGGGTTGTCGTCATTGAGCTGAGAAGCCGTCGCCACCGCGACATTGAGGTGGAGGGCCAGCGACTTGAGCCGCTTCGACACCTCCGAGACATGTTGCTCGCGGGTCTCATTGGATCCGAGCGCCCGGAGGTGAATGAGTTGGATGTAATCGACCACGATCAGGTCGGCCTTGTCCTTCGCCACCAACTCCCGCGCAGCCCCATCGATCGCCTCCCACTCGGTCAGGTTGCTCTCGACCTCGAGCGGGTAGCGGGCCAGCTCCTGAGCGTAGGCCGTGAACTTGTTCGACATACCCTTCGACTTCTCGTCCTCGCGGTTGCTCATGCGAAGGATGCCGACCGGAAACCCACACATGGCCGAGAGC
>JBDKIG010000134.1:0-6618 GCA_039797215.1 Verrucomicrobiota bacterium
TTGAGGAGGCATGTGGCGTGTCCGCCATTGCTGCAGGGCGTAAGAAAGAATCCACAGAGAGCCAAGGGTGAAACCCAAAGTCGCGAAGCCCGCAATATCATGCCATGACTCCAAAGCCGCTAGGCCTTGCGTGGCGGCGATCAGGGAGAGCGTCGTGGCGCGGATGAAATTTCCAAATACAGCGAACCCCAAAGCCGAAAAAACCAGCATCCACCGCGTGAATATCCCGAAACGGAAAATCTCTCCGAAAAACAGCGAGGCCATCAGGCCGCTTTGTAGCGAGCGCACGCCGCTGCAGGCCTCCTCCACGCCGATCAACCCGCCCGGCACCGAGATAAGATTCCCGCGCCGGACGGCCTCAAAGCCGCACCAATGCAGAACCTCCAGGGCAGCGACGGCGTTTTTTTCCATGAGAAATCCCATGAATGCCTCCTCCGCATTTCGGGGCCAAGGGACGGCGATTAGAAAAAACGCGATCGGGAAAAAAAAGTGCCGAAGCCAAGGCCGACCGCCCAGCGAATGCACCAACACCAGCGAGATCGCCACCGCGCTGATCGCTCCAAACATCCCCGGGATCCGCCATTCGGGGTTGGCTTCGAAAAACGGCTGAATTCCCGCGAGGAAAACCAGCGGGGTCAGGGCGAGAAGCAGGCTCGGCGCCAAATGATTGGGCGGTAACGGCGCCGGGCGATCTCCCCAGCGTTGCAGAAACAAGCCCACGCAGAGGATGGGAACCAGAAAGCCATAGCTGTATTGGGGATCGATCTCCCAATCGGTCCAAAGCATCCGAATAGCTACCCCCCACACGGCGGCGAGTCCTGCCGCGAGGGGTAGGAACTCCACGAGCGAGCTTCGGTGGGCGGAATTTTCGAGTTTCACCGGCCCTTGCCGAAAAGCATCACATGAAGAGTTTTCAGGATCACGGTGGCGTCGAGCGCGATGGAAAAATGCCGGATGTAGTAGAGGTCATACATCAATTTTTCGATCGTATCCTCAATGTTGGCTCCGTAGGGGTAATTCACTTGAGCCCAACCCGTAATTCCCGGCCGGACGAGGTGACGGAAGTGATAATACGGGATGGCTTGCTCATATCGCTCCACGCATTTGATCCACTCCGCGCGCGGCCCGATGAGGCTCATTTCGCCCCGGAGCACATTCCAGAGTTGGGGCAGCTCATCGAGGCGCGTGAGGCGGAGCCAATGCCCGAGACGAGTCACGCGGGGGTCGCCTTCCACGGTGTAGAGGCCCTTGAATTCGCTGCCGACCTCCATCGTGCGGAATTTGTGCAAGGTGAAAAGACTTCCGTGCTGGCCGACGCGCGTCTGGTTGAAAAAAACCGGCCCGCGCCTCTCCAGTTTGATCAGCAAGGCGACGAGGGCCATCACCGGGGCCATGACCACAAGCGTGAGCGAGGCCAGGACGAGATCGAAAATCCGCTTCAGCGACGCGAAAGCCGAGTGCTGCACGAGTTGGAATCCTGAATCCAACGGCCAGCTCCGACTGAGCAGGTCGGGTGGCATTTTGTGCCAGAAGGTTTCGTGGAACGAATGCATCGTGTAAACCGGCAGTTCGCGGAAATGCACAGCGACCAGCGCGGCGAGGACATCGTTATCGAGGTGGTCCGTGTGCGTGGCGATCACGATCCCCTCGTGCTCGTAGGTCGAGTGCCCCTCCAGATCCTTGATAACCTCGGCGGCCAACCCCTCGTAAACCGGGCTTCCAGGACCTGCGACATTCCGACCGACCTCTGCATCTCCCGTGGCAAAAAAATGCAACTGCTCGCGGAGACCCTTCGCGGCAGAAGTTTTAAAAAACCTCTCCCCCGACTCGGCATCGCTGATCACCAGCAGACGGCGATTTTCCCTCGCCATGCCTGGGGTCGAGTAAAACAAACGCCGCTGGAAGAGGGAAAACAAGGTGAACACCAGAAACGAACCCGAGAAAATCGCGCGACTCGAGGCCACCGCGCCACCGAAACTCGCCACCAAGTAAACCGCGAAAGCCGAGAGCAGGAATGCCGCGAAACAGGCGATCAGATGCTCGCTCGTGTAGCCCAGGGATTTCATCTCCGACCGTGGGTCGTAGGCCCCGATCAAGCTCAGCGTAAATACTGAAATGATCATCGGCAGAAGCACTTCAGCCCAACCAAATCGGTTGAAATCCCCGGTGAACTCGGACAGGGCCAAGTAAGTCCCCCCCCAAGCCGCCGCATCCAGCAGGAGGAACAAGACCATCATCGACCGCTCCCGAGTGGAGCCCCGGGCAACCTTTAAGCCCGCAGGAAACAAATTCGCCGGACGGGCGGCGAAAATTTCAGGCGTGTGTTCTGTAACCTGCATGGGCTGGGGTGCTAATCAAATCGAGTCGGTGGCAAACAAGGCTTTTTATTCATATCTGCCTGCAGGGTCGGGGCAATTTATTTTTTGCGGCCTGCCGCTTGACGCCCCCACTCGCCATCGCCAATCTTCGCGCCATTGCCTTGAGCCTCCTCGTCAAATTCCGATTTCCACTTTTCTTTATCCTGCTGGGCGTGATTTTGATCCCGGCGTCGTTTTCGTGGGATCAGCCCGTTCGCGAGACGCTCGTCGCATCGCAGGGACCTAACTGGAAACAGTCCCCGCTCCGCAAAACCTACGAGACCATTCGCAAGTGGGGCGACTGGCCTCAACTCATGGTCATCGGAGCGCTGGGGTTTCTGGTTGCAAAATGGAAGGGCAGCCGACGCTGGAGCCGCATTTTTCTGATCGCGATGGTGGCCTCCACCCTCGCCGGCATGGTGGCCAATGCCTCCCGACTCACCACCGGCCGCACCCGGCCGCGCGAAAGCACCAAGATCGAGCAGGGATTCTACGGCCTACGGCACGAAGGCCGGTGGCTCATCGGCATTCCCGCCTATAATTCGTTTCCCTCGGGCCACACGGCCACTGCCTTTGGTTTTGCCGCCGTGATCGTGCTCGCCTCACCGGCTTGGGGACTCTTAATCGCGATCCCGATCGCCGCCTCCATCGCCGGAGCCAGTATCGGCATCGGAGCCCACCATCCCTCGGATGTTACAGTCTCGATCCTGATTTCCTTCCTGGTGGCTTGGGGCGTTTGGAGGCTCGCCGAAGCCCGCTTCCCTGCCCCGCGCTGAAGAATTTCAAACCCAATCAGGCGTTCCGAGCGAGGATTTGGCAGGAGATTTCGAGGGATTCGCCAGGGCGGGTGGTTTGCAAGCCGAAGCCGTTGGCCGCAGCGTTAGGGAGCGCGCTCCAGGGCTCGACACAGAAAAAATCAGAGTCCGGCCTTTCGGTCCAAGTCGTCGCGCAATGCCAACTCCCCGACTGCGGCGAGGTGTCCTTGAACGAAATCGTTCGTCCCGTTGAGGCGTGTGTAAGCTGAATCCGGTCGAGGTCGGGCTGAACATGAAGACGGTCGATCCAATCCGGATTCGAGAGGACATTGCGAATCGTCGAGGGATCGCGGAGTTGAATCTCTCCTGTCGAAAAATCCTGAGAGGCCCAGTGACGACAGGGAAGTTCCAGCTGCCATTCGGCGCGCTCACTCGCGGGGATGCCGAGGTAAAAATGGTGCCCGGCGGACCAGGGCAAAGCGTCCTGGCCGGTGTTCGTCACTCGGTAGCAGACCTGGAGCGAATCCACCCCGAGCCGCATGGCGACCTCCAATCGGAAATCAAAAGGATAAACCGCCCGCGTGGTATCGTTCGCCTCGAGTCGCATTTCCACCGACGAGTCGTCCACCGTCACAATCGAAAAGGCCGAATCGCGCGCGAATCCATGCATCGGGGCGGGACGCACGGTGCCGCCCGAGGATTTCCAGAATCCGATTTGGTTGTCGTAAAAACTCCTGGCGATAAAAGGAAATAGGACCGGATTTCCGCCACGAACTTTCTGCGGCTTGCTCCAATCGGCCGCCTCGGGCCATCGGACGACCTCCCAATCCGCGACACTCCAGCGAAGCAACCTGGCGCCATGGGCGGGAGAGATCAGCGCGCGAGACGGCCCGTTTTGCAATTCGATCACCGGCTGACTTTGGAAATTCGTGAGGCGCATTCAGGCGAGATTTTTGAACCAACCGAGCGGCTGGGGATTGATGCAGTGGGTGATTTGTTTCACCTCCGTGTAGGCCTCGTAGCCGTAGGTGCCGAGTTCGCGCCCGATGCCGCTTTGTTTATAGCCACCCCATGGCGCCTCGTTGAAGGTCGGGTGGTAGCAGTTGATCCAAGTGATGCCTGCACGCAAACCGCGAACGACGCGCTGGGCGCGGGAGGCATCGTTCGTGAAAACCCCGCCGGCAAGGCCGTAGATGGAGTCGTTCGCAAGGCGGAGCGCCTCCTCCTCGGTATCGAATAATTGCACGACGAGCACCGGGCCGAAAATCTCCTCGCGGACGATTCGCATGTCGGGGCGGGTGCTTATAAAAACGGTCGGCTGGACGAAATTACCCACAGCCCGTTGGTCGGTGTAGACTCCGCCTCCGCACAAAAGCTCGGCGCCGTCTTCGTGGGCGACCCGGATGTAATCGATGACTTTTTTCTGGTGCGCCCGGGAGATGAGCGGACCCATCTCGGTGCCGACATCCAGCCCAGGGCCGACGATGATTTTTTCGCAAGACGCCGCGAGCCTTGGCAAAAAAGAATCTGCCAGCGAGCGCTCGAGCAAAAGGCGCGATCCCGCGCTGCACACCTCGCCCTGACCTGCAAAAATCCCGAACATTGCGTATTCGAGCGCGAGGTTTTGGTCAGCATCGGCAAAAACAATATTCGGGCTCTTGCCGCCAAGCTCGAGGGTGACTTTTTTGAAGTTCGATGTTGCGGCCGTCATGATCTTGCGGCCCGTAACCCCACCACCGGTAAATGCGATTTTGTCCACCAGCATACTGGCGGCGAGATGTTGCCCGATCGTTGCACCCTCGCCGTAAACCAACTGCACCACGCCCGGCGGGAAGCCTACTTCGTCGATCAACTCGAACAGCACGGAGACTGACAAAGGCGTCAGCTCTGAGGGTTTGAGGATGCAGCAATTTCCGGCGGCGAGGCCGGGAGCGAGTTTCCAAGCGGCCATGAGCAAGGGATAATTCCAAGGAATAATCTGGCCGCAAACACCGATCGGCTCGCGCACGGTTTGGCAAACGATATTCGGATCGCCCACCTCGAAGGTCTGCCCGTGCGGCTTTGTCGCCAGCCCCGCGTAGTAACGGAAGCATCCCGCCGCATCGGCGACATCGTATTCCGCCTCGCGAAGAGGCTTGCCGTTGTTGCGGGATTCGAATTCCGCAAGTTGGGCCGCGCGGCAGTCGATCAAAGCCGCCAGTTTAAGGAGTTTCGCCGCCCGTTCCTGGGCGGGCGTCTTCGGCCAGGGGCCCTCATCGAAAGCCTTTCGTGCCGCATGGATCGCCGTCTCCATGTCAGCGGGAGCGGACTCCGCCGCCTCGCCGAGCCGGGTGTTGTCAGCGGGATTGAGAAACGCCCGCACCGACCCGTCCTGGGCCGAGACGAATCGTCCATTGATGTAATTTTTTAGAGTCATAAGCCTATGGCTTCCATAGAGCCGCATTTACGCAGGACCACAAGTGAATGATCCACCCCAGGGTGCCGAAGCTGATGAACCACAACACGCCGGAACCCACAAAAAAAACAAATGCCACGAGAATCCGCCCCTGAACCAATTGCCCCAAGCCGGGGATGAACAAACTGCAAAGGGCCGCAATGACATTTCCACCAGATCCAGGTCCTGTGCTCATGCCGCGAATTATTCCCCGCAGGCCGCCACGGCGCAAGCGATTCTCGGACGCTCCGACGAGGTTGGCGTTGCTTTCACGGCCGGGGTTTGTCTAACTCCCACCGAATTCATGATCGGACTCCATGCCCATGCGGAAAAACCCGCCGCCGCCGAGGTCGTGCGCGCCATGGTGCGGGAACTTGATCTCGCCGGCCTGCCCTACGAACTCGAGGCCTCCACTGCTCCGCTGGCGGGAAAGTCCTCCAGCCTCGATATCGCGGATCTTGCCGAGCGCTGTGAGCTCCTCGTCGTCATGGGCGGCGACGGCACGATCCTCCGCGCCGTGCAGAAATTGCGCGATGCCATCCCCACTGTTTTTGGAATCAACATCGGCACGCTCGGATTCCTCACCTGCCTCGGGTCCGGCGAAGTCCAGCGCGCCGTCGAATGCATCCGGAAACGCGATTACATCGTCAGCCCGCGAAATCTCATGCAGGCCGAACTCGTGGAAAAAGACGGCGCCGCCAGAACCTTTTTCGCACTGAATGATGTCGTGGTCAGCCGCGGCGAGCGCTCGCAACTCGTCCAAATCCGTGTTGGCCTCGACGATCTGCCACTCACCGATTACAACGCCGACGGCCTCATTGTTTCCACCCCCACCGGCTCGACCGCCTATTCCATTTCCGCCGGCGGACCAATCCTCATGCCGGACTGCGGATGTTTCGTGATCACCCCGATCTGCCCCCATGTGCTCTCGATCCGCTCGGTGGTGATGAGCGACGCCTCGGTCATCAAAATGCAAGTCGCCAAGCCCGGCCAGACCGTTACGGTCTCGGTGGATTCCCAAAGCTGTGGCCAGCTTGGCATCGGCGATCTTTTGGTTCTGAAAAAAAGCCCG
>JBDKIG010000135.1:0-6617 GCA_039797215.1 Verrucomicrobiota bacterium
TTCGCTCATTTTGTTTGGGTTGTTTGGTTGGGTTCGGGGTTAGGATTTGAAAAGTTCCACCTTCTCGGCTTGGTCGAGATTGCAGGCATTTGCCTCGTCGGTATCGATGTGAACCTCGAGTTTGAACGAGGGATCGACGCGGACGAGGAGGTCGTCGAAGCGCGTGTTGCAGCCCTTCGAGGTGACTTTGAGAGTGATCTTGTCGAGGTGTTTCACGCCGTAGAATTCGGCGTCCGAGGGCGACATGTGGACATGGCGCGCGGCGCGGATGACGCCGTTTTTCATCTCGAGCATGCCTTTTGGTCCCATGATATAGGCGCCGGGCGTTCCCTCGATGTCGCCGGACATGCGGACCGGGATGTCGATGCCGAGTTGGATCGAATCGGTCAGCGCCAGTTCGATCTGGGTGAGATTCCGGCAAGGGCCAAGGATTCGGAGATTCGGAATGATCCGTTTGCGGGGACCGACCATCGTCACCGTCTGCTGTGAGGCGAACTGGTCGGTCTGATAAAGCATCTTGTGGACGGTCAACTCCGCGCCCTTGCCGAAAAGCACCTCGAGGTTTTCCGGCGAGATGTGCATGTGGCGCGCGGAGCTGTTAACGAGAAGCGTGGGCGCCGCAGCGGGAGCGGGTTTGCCGAGTTGGCGGAAAAGCGCCTCGCGGACGAGGGTCTCAACCACAGAGCGGTTTTGGGCGGCGGGAGAGGACATTTTTCGAGAGAGAAATTTAATGAACGGAACCGATCATATAAATTCCGATCGGGCCGTCAATCGGATTTTTTCAAAAAAATTACTTGGAGGTTTTAAAGGAAGTGAACGGGAAGTTCGGAGGTATTGCCAACCGACCGCGGAGGCAGTGGCGGAGCGGCATGGCAGTCGATGATGCCGGAAAATCCAGGCAGGATTCCGGCGCTGCGGAGGCGGTCGGCTTTGGCATCCGTCAGCAAAATATCGACGCGGTCCCAACCGACTAGGGACTGCGGCGCCGTGGCTCCGATTTTGGTGTCGTCGAGGCAAAGCAAAACCCGTTTCGAGCGCTCCATCGCCACACGCTGCATCTCGACAATCGCCTCTTGGGAATTACAAACCCCCTCCGCATTGGCGGCCTCGGCGGAGAGAAAAGCGATGTCGAAATTCCAAAACTCCAGGCTGTGGAGGGCCGTTTCACCCAGCAGGACGGACTGGCGCCCGAGGATTTGGCCGGCGGTGAGATAGACGCTCAAGCCCTCGACGCCTGCCAAAAGCTCGCCCACAGGCAGGTTCGAAGTGACAATGGTCGCTGGTGTGACGGGGGTCTCGCGGAGGAATTCCGCCATGGCGAAAATCGTCGTTCCCGAGTCGAGAAAATAGGTTCCGCCCGGCTCAATGAATCGCGTGGCGGCCTTGGCGACTTTTTGTTTTCCTGCCCCGCCGAGGGACCGGCGTTCATTAAAGGAAGGGAAACGCTCGTTGTATTCCGCCAAGGCACCGCCATGGGTGCGCTTCACGACATTCCGCTTGGCCAGTTCCGCCAAATCACGCCGTGCAGTGGCCTCGGAAACCCCCAGTCTCTCGCACAACTCCCTTAATGGTAGATAGCGATGAGTTTCGATCAGATTCGCCAGCTTATCCCGGCGCGCCTCCACAATGTGCAGGGGAACTCGCATGTTTCGCTGAAATTTCCCTGAAAAATGATCGATTGCAATCATTTTCAACCACTCCCCGCACCCACCTCGGCGTGTCGGTCTTTTTGATTGCCGAAACCGAAAAACTTCCTAGCATCAACCACCTCGAAAAATCTCCCTGAATCCACACCTTTAAGTCATTCCCGTTATGAAAAACCGACGCAAAACCCATCTTGCCATTGACCTCGGAGCCTCCAGCGGACGCGTCATGGCCGGCCACCACGATGGCGGGCGCCTTGAGATCGAGGAAGTCGCGCGCTTCGGCAATAGCGGCGTCGAGCTTTCGGACGGCTGGCACTGGGATGCCGAGGGGCTTTTCGAAGAAATTAAAAAAGGCCTCGCCATCGCCGCCGAACGCTTCGGCGACGACATCGTCTCGGTGGCCGTTGATACTTGGGGCGTCGATTATGTGATCCTCGATGAGGCGGGAAAACCGATCAATCCCCCGTGGATGTATCGCGACTCGCGCACCGACGGCATGATGGACAAGGCGAACAAAACGCTTGGCCCCGACCGTCTCTGGGAGCGCACGGGCATCCAGCCGATGTTTTTCAACACGATCTACCAGCTCATGGCCGAAGTCGCCCGCAACGGCGACCGCCTCCGCAAGGCGAACGAAATCCTCTTTATACCAGACTACATCAATTACCGCCTGAGCGGAGTCCGCGCCATCGAGCGCACGATCGCCAGCACCTCCGGCCTCCTTTTTGCCGGTTCGCCCGAGTGGGATGTCGAGATCGCCGCCGAACTCAATATCCCCACCCTGCTTCTCTCGCCAGTCACCGAGCCCTGCCGCGTGCTGGGCGAGATCAGCCCGTCGATCGCGGCCGAGACCGGTCTGCGCGGCGTGAAGGTCTGCACTTGCGGTAGCCACGACACCGCCTCCGCCGTGGCCGGCGCGCCCTCGCGCGGACACCCGCTCTTCCTCAGCTCCGGCACTTGGTCGCTCCTCGGCATTGAACTCCGCCGCCCGATCAACAGCACCGCTGCGCGCCAGGCCGGATTTTCGAACGAGCAAGGCCTCGAAGGCCGCACCCGCTTTCTCACGAACATCGCCGGCATGTGGCTCCTCCAGGAATGCCGCCGCGTCTGGGCCGAGCAGGGCAAAAATATCGACTACGGCACGATGGTCGAGATGGCCGCTCAGGCCAAGGCCCCTGCGTTTATCAACCCCGACGCACCCGAGTTTCAAAAGCCCTGCGACATGCCGAAGGCGATTCTCGATTGGATTCAAAAATCCGGCCAGACCGCTCCGGCCAACGACTCGGAGCTGATCCGCACCATCCTTGAGAGCCTCGCCCTCAAATATCGCCGCATGGTCCGCCGCCTTGCCGAGCTCGTGCCCGAGATGCCTTCCACGCTCAATATCGTGGGCGGCGGCGGGCAGAACAAACTCCTCAATCAAATGACCGCCGATGCCACCGGACTCCGCGTCGAGGCGGGTCCCGTCGAGGCCACCGCCGCCGGCAATGTCATCGCCCAAATGATCGCCTCCGGTGACATCTCCTCACTCGCCGAGGGCCGCGAACTGCTCAGAAATTCGTTCGAGATTTCCTCCTACGAGCCCGGCGACACCGCCGCATGGGACGCCAAAGCCGCCCGCTTCGACCAAATCCTCGGATAAGCTTTTCAAGCATTCGCCACCGGCAACTCATCCCAGCGCGTGGTGAACTTCCGCGAGCGCCGCTCCTGGCGCATCGCCCAGCGTGGCTTCACGCCCATTGAGCCGTAGCGGATGGCATTTCGTCCAAGCTTGCGGTTGAGGCCATCCACGATCCGGTCAAGCTCTCGAGCGCGCCCAGCCGCCTCAGGCTGGGAATCGAACAAATCAGGTTGAAGGTCCGACTCCGCGATCAAGTCCGTCACGAAAATGCCTGTCTTCTTGTATTGGTGGCCGGGCCGGTAAATTTCTCGTAACAGCTCCAGCGCGACGGCAATCAAGTCCGGCGTGTGGTTGCTCGGGCGGATGAGCGCGGTTTGCGCCCCGGCGCTGTATTGGGGCTGGCGGGCCGAAAAGGGATTCGTCGCCACAAAAACATGGACCTGCCGCGCCAGAAGCCGGCCGGAGCGGAGCTTCTCGGCCGCCCGCGCGGTGTAGGTGGCAAGCGCCTCCTCGAGTTCCCGCAATGACTCCACCGGCCTGCCGAACGACTTCGCCGAGGCGATGCCTTTCTTCGGCGCCGGCACCTCCTCGAGCGCGAGGCACGAGACGCCCTGCAACTCACGCAGGATGCGCTCGCCCACGACGCCGAGGGTTTTTCGAACCCAGGCAACCTCAGCGTGCTTCAGATCGCAGGCCGTGCGGATGCCTCCCGCCGCGAGGCGAACGGCGAGCCGTTTCCCGATGCCCCAGATGTCCCCGCACGGAACGCGAGCCAGCAATTCATCCATGTCCCGAACGTTTTCCAAATCCAGCACACCACCGAGTTCCGGCGTTTTTTTGGCGAGGCGGTTGGCGATTTTGGCGAGCGTCTTGGTCGGGCCAATGCCAATCGAAACCGGAATCCCGGTCCATCGTCGAACGCGCGCCCGCATTTCCCGAGCGAACTCCACGCCCTGCCAGTCCTCGAGCGCCAGAAACGCCTCGTCGATCGAGTAGACCTCCATCGCCGGCACGCATCGGCGGAGCGTTTCCATCACGCGTGCGGACATGTCGCCGTAGAGCGCGTAGTTGGAACTCATCACCACCACGCCATTCCTCTCGAAGGTCGCCTTGTGCTCATGCGCCGGGGCGCCCATCGGCACGCCGAGTTGCTTCACCTCCTCACTGCGCGCGATCACACAGCCGTCGTTGTTGCTCAAAATCGCCAGCGGACGCCCGATAAGGCGCGGATCGAAGACGCGCTCGCAAGACGCGTAGAAATTATTGCAGTCGACCAACGCGAACCGGGTTTTCATCGCGGCTTGTGGATCACAAAAGTCACCGCGCCCCAGATGACGAGTTCGCTGTCCGCTGCGACCTCGATCGGCGGATAGGCGCTGTTTTCCGCCTCGAGAAAAACCTTTCTATCCCGCTTGCAGAGACGCTTCACGGTGAAGTCACCGTCCAGCATCGCCACCACAATCTGACGGTCCTTCGGCTCGACGGAGCGGTCCACCACGAGGATGTCACCATCACGGATTCCGGCATCGCGCATCGAGTCGCCCTGGACGCGGACGAAAAATGTCGAAGCCGGGTTGGAGACGAGGTGCTCGTTGAGATCGAGCGAGCGCTCCATGTGGTCATCCGCAGGCGACGGAAAACCCGCCTGCACCTTCGCCGAAACCAAAGGAATCCTGAGCTGTGTGCGGGCTTCAAAAGGAATGGGAGTGCCGGAAATCATCGTGGAGCGCTGAACAATCTACCCCCCTCCACCAGCGCCGTGAACCCCCGTTTTTTACCGAGCCATTTAGGCGTTGAGGATCACGGGGAAATTGGTGGTTTTTCAAAAATCACCATGTGCTGCCACGGGAGAAAGTCGTGCGTGGCCACCCAGCGAAAGCCGACGGACTCCAGCTCCAGGCGAATCTGGCGCTCCGTCATTTTGTGAAGGGGCTTGATCGGAACGGCCGGATCCTCGGCGCGGTATTCCAAAAGGACAACCCGCCCGCCGGGACGCAAGGCGGACATCAGCGATTCCAGCATTTCCCGGGGATGCGAAAACTCATGGTAGGCATCGACCATGAGGGCCAGGTCGATCGAGTCCGGAGGGAGTTTGGCGCCATCCACCGCACCGAGGTGCGGCTCGACATTTTTGACGCCGAGTTCCTCGGCCCGCGATTGAAGAAAGGTCAGCATCTCGGGCTGAATATCGACCGCCACGACCCAGCCCTGCGGGACCAGCGGCGCGATACGGAACGCGTGGTAACCCGACCCAGCACCGATATCGGCCACCACATCGGTGGGCTTCAGGGCCAAGGCCGCCACCGCCCGACTCGGCGCCTCCTCGGACTCGCGGTTGTCGCGTTCGAGCCAATCGATCCCCTCATGCCCCATGACCCGCGAAATCTCCCGCCCCATGAAAAATTTCCCGGTTCCATCAAACGACGCCGCGCCGTGGTTATAGCAAGCGCAGACGGGCGCGGATGAAAGAAGGAAAGCCAGCGTCAAAACAAGCCCGAGCAGATTCGAGGGGTTGAAAAGAGAGGGCTTCGTGCTCATTGGGACGGGGAGCCGATGACGAGACTCGAACTCGTGACCTATCGATTACGAATCGATTGCACTACCACTGTGCTACATCGGCGAGAGGTGTGAATTTGCCACACTCGCGATGGGGCTGCCAATGTGTTTTTACCGGATGATGCCGCGCTGACTGGCCTCGATGAATTCGAGGAGGCGGGCGATCGACTCTGGGCCGGAGTGCTCGGCGGCGATTTTTTCGCAGGCCTGTTTCACATTCATGTTCGAGCGGTAAAGGAGCCGGTAGGCCTCGCGGAGGGCGCGGGTGTCCTCGGGGGAAAATCCCCGGCGCTCGAGGCCGACCTGGTTCACGCCACGGACTTCGGCGGGATTGCCGTCGGCGATCATGTAGGGCGGGACATCCTGGACGATCTTCGTGCAACCGCCGACGATGGCGTGGCAGCCGATGCGGCAGAATTGATGGATGCCGGAGAGCCCGCCGATGATGGCGTGTTCTTCAACAATCACATGGCCGGCGAGGGTTCCGTTATTTGAGAAAATGACATGGTCGCCAACCACGCAATCGTGAGCGATGTGCGAGTAGGCGAGGAAATTTCCATGGCTGCCAACGATCGTCTTGGTGCCCGGCAGGGTGCCTCGGTTGACGGTGCAGAATTCGCGGAAGGTGTTTTGGTTTCCGATTTCGAGGTAGGTCGGCTCGGCGGTGTATTTCAAATCCTGCGAGCGCTGACCGATCGAGCCGTAGGGATAAAACAAATTTCCCTCCCCGATTTTGGTCGGGCCGGCGATTGAGACATGGCTGATGAGGCGCGTGCCGGAGCCGATTTCGACCT
>JBDKIG010000136.1:0-6568 GCA_039797215.1 Verrucomicrobiota bacterium
AAGCGAAATGTGCGTCGGGTTTTTCATCGACTCCGAGAACTTTGCGTAAGGCATCGTGGTCAGGCGGGAGAGCTTGAGGCTCATGTCCGCTCGAAGGAGAGAGGAAAAACGCGCTGAAATCGTCGAGATGAAGCCCGTGTGGATTGTGCGGAGACGCCGCAACTCCGCCTCAGCCAAATGGATTGGCGTGCGAAAATCAAAAGTCTTGGGCGCCACGGGATTCGATTTTGGAAAGCGTTCGCCATCCGAGCGATAAATCACCTTGGCATCGGTCGAGCCTGCCGCGTCCGCGACAAGTTGGTCGATGTCGGATTGGTTAAGTGGGCCTGCCATAACTTGGGTTTGGGGGTAAATTATTGGATGAGAAATTCGGTGAAGTAGATTTGATCTATCACCTCACCTCCAAGGACATTGTTGAATCGACTGATGAGGCCTTTGCGGACCACTTCGCGCCCATTGGCACCATCGAGGGCATCGAGAGATTGGGTGGTAAGAACAGTGATGGCTGCGTCTTTGAGAGAGCCTTTGCTTTCCTCGATTGTTTTGGCAATATCCTTATCGGAACTGGCTATAATGAAGTTGGTTCGAAGGTATCGGGAATTCCCGGAACCTGCCAGATTCACGACGATAGCCTCCTTGCCGAATTCCACGGTGTGCTCACCGGGAGGATTCACTCCGCCATGAGAATCTTTTTTAGCTTTGGCAGAGTTCTCGGTTTTGGAGTGATCAGCCCCACCGCCTGAAGCCGACTTGAGTTTCGGTATGATGAGAAACTCCATCACCCCATAACAAAGTGCAGGCACGAGAAGGATCACTACGATGATAGGGATCAGGGCGTTGCTGGATTTTTTTGAGGAACCTCCGGAGGGCGGAACTGTTTCGGATTCGTTTGCTGCCATGGGTGTGTTTTTTAGGGTTGAGACAATTACTAAGAGAGCATTTTTTTACCGCTTGAGGTTGACCACTTCCTCCATCACGGAGTCGGAGACAGTGATCACACGCGAATTCGCCTGAAACGCACGCTGAGCGACGATGAGGTCGGAGAATTGTTGGGTCAGGTCGACATTGGAGAGTTCGAGGGTGCCTTGGATGATATCCCCAAATAGATTGTTGTTTGCTCCTGTAGAATCCGTCGCGCCTGCTGGCCCTCCAGCTGCACCATCTGTTTGTGAGCCATTAGATAGTAAATTGTCTCCAGTTCTCATTAGTGCATTTGCATTAGCAAAGCTAGTGAGAACTAACTGACCCTTCGGCACAGCTGCAGTTCCATTCGAGTAATAGGCTGAAACTTTTCCATCCTTCTCAATTTTAAATGACTGAAGTGGGTTAGTTCCGTTAAGAGGATCAATCTTAATAGGAGCATCACCGATTCCCAAAACATTGAGGCCTGAATTGGTTAATAAATTCCCAGTATCATCAAGCCGGAAATCACCAGCTCTGGTATATAAAACCTCGTCAGTTGCAAGATTTTGGACTTTAAAAAAACCCTTTCCAGTTATTCCTAAATCCGTGGGGCCACCAGTTGTAGTGAGAGCTCCTTGGGTAAAAATTTGGGATATAGATGAAACGCTAGATCCTGATCCGACTTGCATTGCATTTATTCCTCCTGCATCTCCATCACCAGCCGTTGAAAATCTGAGAGTTTCGCTAAAACTATCCTGATTGGTAACCCTAGAGGTCTTGAAACCAGTCGAGTTTACATTTGCAATGTTATCGCCGATGACCTCGAGGCTTTTGCTGAAGGTTTTGATGCCATTGACGCCGCTGTTGAAGGAATTGAGGAGTGCCATAGGATTTTAGTTGGTTGAGTTTGACTGAGCTACAGTTGATGACCCATCTGTCGGCAGGGCAACAGGTGCCACGGGCTTGGGCGGTAGGGAAATATTTGTAATGAGCTTGGGATCGTAGGTTTTGCCGTTGATGACCAACGCCGGCGCACCATCTTTGACGGTAACCGATTCGACAGTTCCTTTGAATTCACCAGTTGGTGTCGATGGGTCTTTGACGGTAACCTCGCAACCGAGGTAAAGGGGCGCTGTGGCCATTTGCTGCCCGCTGGAGTAGGCAGTGAAGGATTGCGAAAGACCGCGCATCTGCTCAAGCGAGGAGAAGTTGGCCATCTGGGCGATAAACTCCGTGTCTTTCATGGGGTTCATTGGATCCTGAGCCGTGAGCTGGGTCATCAGGATTTTCATGAAATCATCCGCACCTAGGGTTTTCTGGCCAACATCTCTGGTCTGCGCGAGTCCAGTCATTGGATCTTTGGCGGGTGAGGCGAGGGTTGTAGCGTTGGAGACGGTCATGGCAGTAAAATTTTAGGCCCAGAGGGCGGTGGAAGGAGTTTGGGAGGTTGTGGGGCGGTTGGATGTTCCCTTGCGGAGGTTGGAAGAGGTTAAGGGTTCAACCGTTTCGTAGGTGCGGTTGTCTGGTTGCCGGCGATTATTTTCTCCGAGATTGGCGCTATTTTCTTGGAAGCCTTGCTGAAAGGCGGGGTCTCCCAAGCGGTAGCCTCGGTCGCGGGAATTTTGAGAAAACTCAGGCCAGGCTTTCTGAAGGGCCTCTCGGAGTTCGGGGGATTCCGTAATAAATGTGGAACGAATTTCGCCGCCACGAAGGGATAATTTGATGCGAACAGATTCTTGCTCGCCTACGGGGAGATCGAGTTGAATCTGGGAGTTGCCGGTTTGTTTGAACTTATCCAATTCAGGCGCAAGGGTCTTGAAAAGGGCGGATGCCTGTGAGGAGGCTGTGGCGGCTTGGGGCCTGATGGTTTGAATCGGCATTGGCATGCCGCTAGCAGGATTTCCAAGACCGGAATCGCTGGAACTTGAGGAATTTCCCAAGGGGGTGATTGCATTGCGATCCAGCGTGGCATAAGCGGCCAGACGGTTGATTGATGTAATCGATGGCTCACGAATTGCTTGTGCGGGAGACTCAGAGCCGTCAACTGTAGTCAGGGCAATCATTTCATCATTAGGAGAAGCAGTTTCCGTGCCACGGGATTCTGATTTCGATTCAGCAATGGTATCTGATTTGGTTTGATCCTCTTTTAATGAAAGCAATTGATCTTCAGTAGATACTCCGTCGCCAGACTCGCTTGACGTGCTGACCGTTGGATTCTCAATGGAATCACTGGGGTTTGAAGGCTGTGCTTTTTCTTTCTCATTCAGCTCGCTCAATGTGCTGGCCGCTGGATTCTCAATAGAATCACCAGAATTTGAAGAAGGTGCTTTTTCTAAAGCGGATTCTGGAGATTTTGGGGTGCTTAAATCAGACGGATCGGCATTTAAATCTTGGGAAAGAACTGGCTCTAAGATTTTCGATTCGCTGAGTTGCTTGTCATTTTTCCCAAGATTTTCGATTGGAGTATCCTGTGTTGGAATGCTTGGAGTGACAAGCGCTGCGTCGATCTGTTTTTTCCTTTTTTTGGCTGCCTCTTGCTCTTCCTGCAATTCCTCGGCTTGAGTTTTAGATTCGGGATTGCTTAAAAAACTATCGAAATCAGGATTAGACAAATTTCCAGCAACCGGTGTGCCTAGTGCTTGGAAAAAATTGCCCATCTCGGCCCGTCCGCTTTCGGTGGGCTGGGATTTGCTGGGCAATGTCTGGATATTTGTCATTGGGCGGTAGCTGGTTCTGGATTCAAGAGCCGGATCTGCGCGGTAATTTTTGCGGCCTTTGCAGCTAGTGAAGCATCTTTCGCGCCATCTGCGGCGTTGGGGTCTTTCATGCGTGCCATTTCACCGAGGATTTTGCCCGAGGCGTCTTTTTTCATGACGGAAAGAATCTTGGCTGCATCGGTTTCTGGCATTTGCGCTAAAATCGCGGAGGCATCGATGGGCTTCATATTGGTGTAGGTGCCGGCAAGCACGCGAAGGTTGGTTTTTTCAGAGCCTTGAATTTGTGCCGAATGGGAGTTGAGTTCGTTCCTCATGGTTTTGATCTCATCCTGGATGCGGAGGAGTTCTTTTTTTTCGGCATCTATGCGAAGTTCGACGGCGGCTAGATCCTTGGTCTTTTGTTCGTAGGTGGCGACCTGCTCCCGAAGTTCCTTCATCAGGCCTTCCACCTCGCTGGTGTAATAATCCCAGTTTTTCGACTGAGCTTCGGCCTTTGTTTTAAAAAGCGTGGTCGCTTTGGAGTGGGATGGTTCTTCTTGTGAGGCTGAGATGCTCGGCCAGCGCCAATAAAGAACGCCCGCTGAGGTGGCGATGCCAAGGATGATGGCAATGATGATCGGGCCCCAAAGCGAGGGGGATTCGGATTCGGCTTCGCCGAAGGGGTCAAGGGTGGGTGTGGGTTTCATAGCGGGTGTGGTCTAATGGGCTGTTTGTAAAAATCGGGTCGTGGTGACGAAATCCTCAAGAAGTTTTTCCTCGCTTCGGGCCTGTTCGATGGCCACTCCGCGCAACCATTTTTCTTTAAGTTTGCAGACCAAGCGGTGATCGCGATCGGCGACGACGAGAAGTTCTCGTTTCTCGGCAACTTTTTTTTCTTCTTGGGCAAGCCGGTGTTGGAGTGTGAGTAAAAGATCACGCTGGGCGGTGAGGGCATCCCAGCTTTGGGCGCGGAGGTAGGCGGGAAAACGATCGCCGGAAATCATTTGGGTCAACTCGTCTAACCTGGCAGCAGCTTGCGCGACGCGGTTGGCGGCGAGGTCCCGATCCCGGAGCGCGGCGGCAAAAACCTCCTCGGCCTTCTCTTTGGCTTTCTCACGGAGGTCGAGGATCGTCTGGAGACTGAATTTCTGCCGTTTCATGGGACGAGTTTTTTCAGTTCAGCGAAGCTCTTTTCGCGCGTCCACTTGTCATCAATCGGTTGGCGGAGCAAGTCGCGGAGGGCGGGCTGTTTTTCGATCGCCTGATCGACTTGGGCGTTGCTGCCCTTTGTGTAGGCTCCGATCGTAATGACATCCTCGTTTTTGCGATAGGTGGCGAGGAGGTCGCGTGCCTTGCCGATGGAGGCGAGTTCTTCCTTCGCGCAGATTTCGAGTGTCACGCGGCTCACGCTCTCGAGGACATCCACGGCGGGGAAATGGTTTGCGGTCGCCAAGGCGCGGCTCAGGACCACATGGCCATCCAAAATGCCACGCACGGCATCCGAGATTGGCTCGTTCATATCATCGCCATCGACGAGCACGGTATAGAGCGCAGTGATCGAACCCCGTTCTCCGCTACCGGTGCGCTCGAGAAGGCGGGGAAGAACGGAAAAAACCGAGGGCGTGTAGCCGCGACTGGTGGGGGGTTCACCCACGGCCAGACCGATTTCGCGTTGGGCCATTGCGTAGCGGGTGACGGAGTCCATCATGAACAGGACTTTTTTGCCCTCTTCGCGGAAATGCTCGGCAATGGCTGTGGCAATGTGGGCTGCCCGGCGGCGGATCAATGCGGGTTGGTCACTCGTAGCCACTACAATGATCGAGCGCGCCATGCCTTCCGGACCGAGGTCTTTTTCAATAAATTCTCGAAGTTCGCGACCCCGCTCGCCGATGAGGGCGATGACATTGATCTCAGACTCGGCACCTCGGGCAATCATGCCCAGGAGGGTGGATTTTCCGACACCGCTTCCGGCAAAAATACCCAGCCGCTGGCCACAGCCAACCGGCGTGAAAAGATCGAGAGCCTTCACCCCGGTTTGAAATGGCTTCAAAATCCGCTGCCGGGTGAGGGGATTTGGCGGCGCGCAGTGGAGTGGGCGAAGCACGCCGGCGGGGAGGGGACCCTTGCCGTCGATCGGGCGGCCAAGACCATCAATGATCCGACCCACGAGCGCCTCGCTGACATTGATTCCGGCCGCGCGTCCGGTGGCGGCGACATCGCAGCCGGCATGAATTTCCTGCATCTCGCCCAGCGGCATCAAAAGAACCCGGTGATCCCGGAATCCCACCACCTCCGCCTGCAATCCGGACAGTCTCGAGGAGCTGATCTCGCAGATATCTCCGAGGGAAACATTCGGCCCGACGGATTCAATCACGAGTCCTGTCACCTGCACGACTTCACCCATGCGAACGACTGGCACCGTGGCATTGATGCGCCCGCGGAGGTTCTGCATGAGCGTGGGAAGGACAGGTGACTCGTTGTTCATTTCAACGAGCGGGCCACATTTTGGAGTTTCGTGAAAACCCTCGCATCAATCATGCCGAAGCGGCTCTTGGCGCGGCAGTCTCCCGGCAAAAGCTCGGGATCGGCGGTGAGTTTGATGCCAGGGTATTTGTGCTCGTAGTCGGCCATGAGGCGGCTGACGAGTTCCAGATCGGTTGAGCTCAGGAACACTTCGACATCGGTGGACCCCGGAGCGATTTCGGCGAGGGTTTCTGCGAGCAGTTGCTCTACCGCAGGGCGGTCGGGTTTCATTCCTGCGAGCACGCGTTGGACAATTTCAATCACGAGGTCCGGCAAAGTCTCGGACACCTGAGCGGCGAGGGAGGCGTGTTGTTTCGAGAGCGAAACAAAAACGGCATCCTGCAGTTGTGCGAGTTCGGCGCGTTGCTCGAGGATTTGCTGGGCGAGATGATCATTCGCTTCTTGGAAGCCCTTGCTGAACGCCGCCTCGCAGGCCTCTTGGTGTT
>JBDKIG010000137.1:0-6427 GCA_039797215.1 Verrucomicrobiota bacterium
CCCGCCGCGAGATGCTGTCTCGATTCAGGAAATCCGTCACCTTCACCGCTCGCTGAAACTCCGATGCCTTTTTCATCACCAGATCGATCTGCGTCATGGAAAATGGCTTCGTCACATAGTCGAAGGCGCCCGAGCGCATGCACTCCACCACCGTCTCGACACTCCCATTCGCCGTGATCATCACCACGATCGGTTTCACCTCGCTGTGCGACATTCGCTCGATAAAAACACGCCCATCGCCATCAGGCAGTTCCATATCGAGAAAAATCAGGTCGAAAGTATTCGAAGCCAACCTCTTCTCGGCTTCAGCAATCGATCCGGCTGTGGATACAGAGAGACGCTTGCCCCGGAGGCGTTCCTCTAAGGATTTTCGGATGATCGGGGTGTCATCCACGACGAGTATGCGGTCAAGCGCCATCGAGTTGTTCTTGGGAAATCAATTGAATTCGGCGTGAATCTACAAGATTCGCGAATCGTTTCAATCAAATAGGCAATTTTTTCCTATCCGATATAAAAATCGGATTTTCTACCAATCTCGTCATCTGCAACCTTGACAGAGCCCGCGGAATCGCGACTTGATACATCTGTTTTTCATGAAGCTCACCCCATTTGGATTTGTCAACCGCTCCGAGGAATTCGTCAAAGACGCCCTCTCACTCCCACCCATCGGAGGCGGGAAGTGGACCACCCGCCGCGTGGTGAATCTTATGGATCACTCCAGCGCCCTCCATGTTTTGGTAACGCCCGAGGGCGGAAGTGAAAAGACCACCATGATCATGCACGCCCGCCTTACCGGTGGTGCCCGCGACGGCGGCATCCAAGGATGGGCGGACTATCCAGGAACCGGCGAGCGCGAAGCCTTCATCCTTCGGCAAACTGACGCCGACCGAGCCCTCGAGGAGATTTTTGACATCGTGGAAAAAAATCTTTCCCGCGTTCCTGAGTGGGACCAAAACGCTTTGCCATCCCGCCCCGAGCCACCAGCACGAGTTTTTGAGCCTCTGATTCCCGAAGTTCAAAAATCCGAGCCCGCTGCCGAGGCCGACTCTGGAGCCTTCGATCCTCAAGCGATGATCGACGCCATGCTCTCCCCCGATAG
This sequence comes from Verrucomicrobiota bacterium, assembly GCA_039797215.1. Lineage (GTDB taxonomy): Bacteria > Verrucomicrobiota > Verrucomicrobiia > Chthoniobacterales > Terrimicrobiaceae > UBA967. The sequence goes on from JBDKIG010000137.1 coordinate 1,100, forward strand.
CTTCGAAGCGCCTCCAGAATCTCCAACCGAGAATCCAGCTCCCGAGCCAGTCGCGGCGGAGGCCAATCCAGAGCCTATTGCCGAGGATACTGCCAAAGCAGCCCCCAAGCCCGCCAAAGGTAAAAAAGCCAAGGGCTGATTGCTAACCTCCAACCACGAATCTTGTGTGGATTCGCTTCCTCACCCAGATCACCTCGTCTTTTCGTCACTTGCGGGTTGAAGGGGTCCTCATTATTTTGCGCCGCATGGCTTGCTCTCGGCACCGTTTTTCCATTTCAACCTTCACCTCAAGTTCGGCGCTAAAGCCCGCTATCTGCATCCATGAGTAACGAGGCCGAAAGAGTATTCATTGGTAACGGACGCTATGCCCTAGACCGCTTGCTGGGAGCTGGCGGGGCGGGTGTTGTTTATCTGGCCTACGACACAGTCCTCAGCCGCTGGGTCGCTGTAAAAAAAATCAGCGCCGGTGACGAGACGGTTTCCCGTGAGGCCAAGGTGATGGCGAGCTTCCACCACACGAATATCGTCATGCTTCACGACATCATCGAGGACGGAGACTCGATTTTTTTCGTCATGGAGTTCGTGCTGGGGCAAACGCTCGAGGAATTAGCCCAGCCCATGTCCGAAGAGGCCTTTCGTGAGTTTGCCACACAATGCTTGCTCGGTCTGGGATCCGCTCACGAACAAAATGTCGTCCACCGGGACATCAAACCCGGAAACATCATGTTGGAGCCGCAGCCCGCCGGCGGCTATCGCGTCAAGTTGCTCGATTTCGGCCAATCCCGAGCAATGGCAGAACCCTCCCTTCAGACGATGGACCAATCCGGTTCTGTCATTGGTTCGATTTTTATGATGTCGCCCGAGCAACTCAGCCGCGACGCGCTCGATTGGCGCACGGATTTTTATTCCTTGGGTTGTGTCTTTTATCAGGCCCTCACTCTCGAGAGACCATTTCGTGGAGAAACCGTCGCTGAAGTAGTGGCAGCCCATTTGCAGCACCGCTTTACGCCGCTCAAAACCATGCGCCCGGATTTGCCCGTGGCATTGACTCTTTGGGTGGAAAAAATGTTCGCATTCGCTCGCGACGATCGCCCCACCGATGCCTATGCGGCCCTCAAGGATTTGAAGGCCACCTTAAGCCACTCCAAAGTGCAGGTCCTTTCTTCCGAGAGCAAGGGGGTGAAAGTCTTATCCGGCGCTATTCTCAAGGCGACGGCGGTTCCAGATATTCCAAAGCTCCCGATCTCGGTTGTAGCAAATCCCGCCGTCATCGCATCCAGTCCCATACGGATTTCAGCTCAACCTGTAGTCTCCGCCGTCCCGTCAGTTTCAGCGGTCCCGTCAGTTTCGGCGGTCCCATCAGTTTCGGCAGTCCCATCAGTTTCGGCAGTCCCATCAGTTTCAGCGGTCCCGTCAGTTTCAGCGGTCCCGTCAGTTTCAGCGGTCCCATCAGTTTCAGCGGTCCCATCAGTTTCAGCGGTCCCATCAGTTTCAGCGGTCCCGTCAGTTTCAGCGGTCCCGTCAGTTTCAGCCGTCCCATCAGTTTCAGCCGTCCCGTCAGTTTCAGCCGTCCCGTCAGTTTCAGCCGTCCCGTCAGTTTCAGCCGTCCCGTCAGTTTCAGCCGTCCCGTCAGTTTCAGCGGTCCCGTCAATTTCGGCCGTCCATAAGATTTCAGCGATTCCAATTGTCTCGGCAACGCCAGTTGTTTCTGTGGCGTTTTCGGTTTCTCCAATATCCGAAGAGAAGCCTGGGGATGCTAAGAATCCGACGCGCGTCGTTGCCTCCAAAGTCGTATAGCGACTTCCCCTGTTTAAAACTTCGTATGGGTCTAATCAGAGCAAGACCCGACATCGCAATTCGCGAGTAAAAACTTGCAGAGCCCGATCTCGGCAGATAATTTCACCGACTTTCCGCGGCTGGATAGCTCAGTTGGTAGAGCAGAGGACTGAAAATCCTCGTGTCCCCGGTTCGATTCCGGGTCCAGCCACTCCCCCTGTTTTTAGCGCGTTCGCTGAGTTTTTTTAGGCCTCAAGAAAACCACTGAGTAATCAGGGCTGTGATACCAGTTCCCAGTTGCTGGCTATTTTTGTCGAAGAACTCGCCACCCTCCCCCTTAAGCTTGGATTGCCGATGGCGAAATTGCTGAAGCATTTTCCTTGCTGATAGGGAGCGATCGGAGAAAAGTGTCATCAGTTCGCTATCGAACCTTTAGGAAGGGTGGCTGAGTCCGGTTTAAGGCACTCGACTCGAAATCGAACGTAGCGCAAGCTACCGCGGGTTCGAATCCCGCCCCTTCCGCCATTCTCCCCTACTCCATCAAAACCATTTCACCCGTGGGTTTCTTGAAGGGCAGGATGCGGTTTTCGGTGGTGAGTTTTTCCTCCAGGATGCGAATAATTTTTTCAGACGCCCTGCCGTCGCCAAAGACTCCAGAGCCGTTGGACATCGCTCGGTGGCTCTCGGGATTCTCTAGCAACTCATGGGCGGCACGGAGGATTTCTTGCACTTCGGTTCCGACAAGTCTCAGGGTTCCGGCGGTGACTCCTTCGGGACGCTCCGTTTCGCGGCGCAGGACGAGGACGGGCTTGCCGAGGGCGGTGGCTTCTTCCTGGACCCCGCCGGAGTCGGAAATCACAAAATAGGATTGGTGCATGGCTGAGAGGAATTCCTCGTAATTCAGAGGCTCGCAAAGCGTGACTCGGTCTTGTTTGGAAAGAATGGGCTGGATCAACTCGCGGACCCCGGGGTTCGGGTGCAGGGGAAAAAGAAAGTGGGCCTCTTCGTGCGAGTCGGCGAGGTGCTTGATGGCGAGCGCGACGGACCGCATGGGAAGCCCGAGATTTTCGCGGCGATGGCAGGTCACGAGGACGAGTTTGCGCTGTCCATTTAGAATGCCGGGGCGGATTTCGCGGTGGCGGAGGTGCCTCGACATCCAGTGGAGGGCGTCCACGACCGTGTTCCCTGTGGTATAAATGGAGTCCTCATCGATCATCTCGCGGCGAAGCAAATCCGCGGCGTAGGAGGTGGGAGCGAAGTGCCATTGCGCGATGCGGGAGAGGAGGGTGCGATTCAATTCCTCGGGAAATGGCGAGTAGCGATCATGCGAGCGCAGGCCGGCTTCGACATGGCCGACAGGGATTTTGTGGTAGAATGAGGCGAGCCCTCCGATGAGAGCAGAGGTCGTGTCGCCTTGGACGATAACAGCTTCCACGGGATGATTGGCAAAATGCGCGCCGAGTTCTGTGGATAGGATTGCGGTAAGGTCCCAGAGCTTCTGGCGCGGACGCATCACTTGAAGATCCACATCGGCCGTGATGCCGAAATTCTCGAAGATTTGCTCCACCATCTCGCCGTGCTGGGAAGTCGAAATGGTGACGGGTTGGAGGTATTCGGAAAACCCGAGGGCACGGATCACGGGAGCGAGCTTAATGGCTTCCGGACGGGTTCCGACGATGACGGCGATCGATTTTTTCATGGCAAGAAATCAGGGAGCGAGAAGTTCAAACCGGAGGGGCCAACCCTCGCAGCGATCAAAGATTTCCCGCAGTTCGCTGGGGGCCAGCATGCCGCTCAGACGAAGGATCAGGCCGTCCCCATTGAAATCATGGACGACGACTCCGGTCTTGGCGCTGAATCCCGGTGCAAGAAGATCCTCGCACCCACGAGCGACCTGATGGTCATGATCCGCAGCGACATCCACGCCCCCACAACGGCGCAGGGTGTTGTAAACTTGTTTGCGGTTTGCGAGGCCGAGTTGGACGAGCATGCGATCCATCGGGGTGCTGACGAGGCGGGCCATATTTTGGATGCGCTCGGTGTTTTCCTTGGTGAGAATCCCGGCCTCGGCGAGTTCCTGCAGAAGCGTGGCTTGGGGCATTCGGAGCCTCTGAAATTTTCGCCATGCTTGTTTGAAGCCCCTTGATTTGTCGGAAACGAGCGGCGCATCGGTGCCAAGGATTTTCCGCATCTTGGCCGCAATGCCCGGATGAACCGGAGAGCGTGCGGCGATCGAGCCATCCAGCATTGGTAGCAGCCCATGAAGTTCGCAAAATAACGGCCCAAGAGCGCGAATAATCAAAATACTCGGAGCGCTATTCGATAGGCCGGTGGGAGACTCGGACAGCGTGAGCGGGAAATCCCGCGGCTTCAAGATGCGGCGCGGATAGGTGCGGTTGCGAAGATCTGTGATTTTTGCCGGCGGGGTCAGGACGGCTTCCACTGGAGTTCCGGCGGTTTCCACCACCCGATTCAAATCCCGCTCGGTGGGAGGCTCCGCAAAGGCGAAGACCGTGCATCCATCATCACGACGCTGCAAGGGGATGGCCTCGTGGCGAAGGGCTTTTTTTTCAGGCCAGGAATCGAGGAGCTCCAGATCGATCATTGCGACATCGACATCGCCGATATCGAGGCCGGAATGCTTCGACCAGATGTCGCAGAATTGCCCCTCATCGATCAGCCCCATCTCCAGAAGCGCCCGCGGTGCGGAGCGATCCCGGTTTTTTACGAGAATGTTCTCCAGGTCGTTACGCAGGACATAGCCTTCGTCGATCAGCAGATCTTCCACGGAGCGGTTAAATTCCCCGAGCTCGGCACTACCCGGGAAAGTGTGTTGCGTCTTGGCCCAAGCGAGCGGTTTTCCAAGAAGCCGGTGGCGCGAGTAGACGAAGATGGCCCAGAAGGTCGCGCCCATGTTGATGAAATTCACCACCGGATAGCGCGGGATCGAAAAGATGCCCTGCTTCCACCCATAAACATCCGTGACATGGTAGACCTTCTGCCCGATCCGATAGCAAAGCAGGGCGGTATCCACGAGAACGAGCTTCCAAAGGAGGCTGTTCGCTTCGAAGAGTGGTGGCAGATAGATCGAGTTGGCCAATACCGAGTGGCGGATTCCGATATCCACGATCATGTAGGCCACCGCGCAGTATCCAGCGGCGTTGATCGTGTGAACGACCGGTGCCCGGCGATCGCGAACGAGGGTGTATTTCGCAGCGAGCCCCCCCTCCCATCCTTGGTGCTCCCAGCTCTGGAAGGCCGTGCCAACAATCCAGCGGGCTTTTTGGCGAACAGCCTGAATGAAGCGCCTGGGGAAGTTCTCCCGCACGGCCACGCGCTCCGTGATGTTTTTTTGGGAAATTTCACGACCCTTCGAGTCGCGACGCACCACTTGTCTCTCGACCGGATTATCAATGAAACCCGTCCGAAAGCCCATTGCGGCGAGTCTCATCCCCACAAAGTAATCCTCTGCAAGACTTCCGTCGGGAAATGGCAAACCGTTGTTCTCCTCCGCGAGCGCCTCGAGCGACTTGCGTGAGAAAGCTGTCCCGA
>JBDKIG010000138.1:0-6365 GCA_039797215.1 Verrucomicrobiota bacterium
CGCGCGAGTATTTCGCCGCAAGCCGCTCGATGATTTCGTCGGCGGTTTGACCTGACTTCGAGTAGAAAACGGCTATCCCGCTCGGCTCCGATTCGCTCGAAGCTTTCGCGCCGCGTCCGTCGAAGACCACGGCCACTTCCCATCCTGTCGAGTCCTGCAAGCCGGTGAGACGGCGGACAAGGTTTTCCCGGGCGGAGGCGGTGTTGCGCTGGTGGATTTCAGTAAGGTCGTGCCAGGCGAAAATCACACTATGGCCATCCACGAGCAAAATCCGGCGCTTCATCGGCTACTTCGCGTCGGGCAGAACTTGCTGGCCTAGCCGCTGGATTCCAGCCTTGGCAAAGGTGCTGGCAGGGTAGAGTTGGCGCGCCTTGAGATACCAGGCGAGTGAGGAGCCGGGTTGGTCCTTTTTCTCGAATTCCTCGGCGCGGTTGATCGCCTGCACGAATTCCGAAGCCTGCGTGGTGAGATCGGCGCGGAGTTGGTTGAGCTTGTTGTCATCTGGAAACTCCTTCCGCGCGGACTCGGCACTTTCCCAAGCCCCGGCGGCATCGCCGCGTTTCGAAATCTCCTGAGCCTTCACGATCGCGGCCTCGACCAGCGACATTTTTTCCAAAACCTCGCCGAGTTGTTTTTGCTTCTCCGGGTAAAGCGCGGCGGCGGCGATAAAGCGCATCCGGTCCTCAAAAATCTGGCGGTGATTGTTCTGTTGAAGCAATCGGTCGAAATCATTCATCGCCTGTTGCTGCACATCGGATTGGGTGAAGATCGTGTTCCCCACTTCGGCGAGCGCGGGGTTGCGTGGCCAAATCTCGGCGGCGGCGCGGAGTTCTTTTTCCATGGTCCCTTTGTCACCCGAAACCGCAGCGGTGCGGGCTTTGGCAAGGTGCATCGCGCTGATCGTCTTCGCCGTCTCGACCTTCGCAAGCGGCTTGCTGGGGTCGAAATCCTTCGCGATCACCTCGAGTTCGGGAACGAGCTTCTCGGCGCGAGTGAGGTCGTTCACCTCGAGCGCTGCGAGGAGTTCGTTGCTCTTACGCGTGAATTCCAAGGCGCGCCGTTTGTCCTCGCGCGAGAGGAGTCGGACGCTGGGCATGTATTCCCCGAGAGCAAAAGTTTCGGCGAGGCGTTCGGTGGCGCTTTGGAGTTCGCCCTGCTCGAGGAGGTATTTGTAGGCCTCGACACCCTCGTTCACATCGCGGATCGCCTCGCTGGCAAGGCTGTCGATCTGGCTGAGGGAACTGACGAGTTTGCTGATGCTTTGGGCTGCGGTCGCCGCGCCCCCGGTGAGGCTTTCCACTCCGATGTTTTCGAGTCCCATCTTCGCACCACTGGCGGCGAAGGAGCTGCCGGTGCGGGAGCCACCGCCGGTGTTGTTGTTAATAATGACATTCGTCCCCTTCCCATCAGCTCCCGCTCCGGTCGAGGTTTGCTGATCCAGGACGCCTTGCGATCCCGAGACCCGCGGATCGAGCTCGGCATTCAGTTTGGCCTGTCCGGCATCCTTGTTCACCGGAAGGGACTCGACCATTTTCTTATAGACCTCGATCGAGTTGTCGCCATCCTTGTAAATGGCCCGGTAGAAGCGATTCGCGATGATCACATGCTCGAAGCGGCGTGTGGCGAAATACTGCATGATCAACGCCTGGAGGTGGCCTTTCGTGGTGAGTTCGAGCGAGGCGATGCGGAGTTTGTTGTTTTGGATCGTTTGCCCGATGTCGGAGAGTTTGCGCTTTGTCGAGGCCATGCGGGCGTCGCGTTCGATCTTGATGTTCTCCTGAGCAAGTTGGGAGACATTGGTGCCGGTGGGTGAGTTGAGGATGCGGTTTTGCGCCGCCATCTGGTTGTTCCATTCGGCCTGGCCGAGATCCTTTTCCAGCTTGGCATTGTCTCGTTGGAGCTTGGCAATCGTTTCGAGGCTCTGGCGCGCGGAGTGGATCGCGTCGGACATCGTCCGGCAGAGGTTGGCGTCATCCCGGTATTCGGAGGCCTTTTTCAACAGGGAAAAGGCGGTCTCGATATTTTGCGGCGAGGCTTTGCCGGGAGAGAGGAGGTCGAGAATGCGGTCGATCGTCTGACGATACGCCACATCGGCCTCGCTCGTGGCGGCAGGAGCGTTGAGGTATTTCTCGAAGCGCGCGCGGAGGAGACGGTTGTTGTTGATGTTCCAAATTTTCCCGTCGTAATTCATGACATCGCTACCGGGATCGAAGGCCGGCACATCGCGGCCGATGAATCCCTCGTTCATTTGCGGGGGTCGGGAGGAGTCCTGAGCTATCGCGGGAAGGATCGCGAGCAGGCAAGTGAGAGGAAGTGCAAGGCGGAGACTCATGATTTTTCGACCTTCTGGGTGCGGAGAATTCCTTTTTCATCGACCGCCACCAAGAACACGAGGCGCTGTTCCTTTTGGATGTTCATGTCGTTGAAGTCGGCGGTCACGAGCACGGGGATGATTTCATTGTCCACCTCGATGGCGATGAGGCGGCCGGAGTCGGGCGACCACGCGAGGGATTCGGCGACTTTGCCCTCCAGTTTGTAGGTATTCCCGCGAAGGCTGTTGGAATTTTGCAAGTAACCCGCGACATCCAATGCGGGAACGGTGCGGTGGGATGAGTTGTCCTTGGATCCGAGAAACACAAAACCCAAGGCGACAAGAGCCAAAAATCCGGCGGTGATGGGAAGAAGGCCCTTGGGTAGGGAGGAACTTTTCTTGCGTGCCATGCGCGGAGGTTAGCGAACGCTGTCGGGACATCAAGGCTCTGCGTTGCGGCGGACGGGCAGTCGTGATTCAATATCCGAGCCCATGCTGAACTTCCTCGTCCGCCGACTTCTGATCAGCGCCTTCCTGCTTTTTTGCATCAGCCTGGTTTCGTTTTTCATGATCACGCTGGCGCCGGGCAGTCCGTATCCATGGGGCGAGTTGAATCCCAAAATCACGCCTCAGGTGAAGGAGGCGTTCCGGAAAAAATTCCACCTCGACCGCCCTCTCCACGAACAATACTGGCTCAACATGCGCGACCTCTTCACGGGGGAACTGCGCAGCATCAAGGACGACCGCCCCGTGCTTAGCCGCATCCTCGAGCGTCTGCCCGCGACGGTGATCCTCAATGTCGCCGCGATTGGGCTCTCGCTCACCTTCGGAATGCTGATCGGCATTTATTGTGCAAGGAACGCCGGCCGCGCGCCGGACACCGTGGTTTCCTTTGGAGTGTTTCTCTTCATTGCGATTCCCACTTTCTGGATCGCGAATCTGGCGATCATCGGCTTGGTGAAATTTGCCGGAATTCCTGTGCTGGGAATGCAATCGTTCGGGATCGCCTTTCCAAATGCTCCCTCGATGTGGCTCGACCGCGTATGGCACATCGCGCTTCCTGCCACGATCCTCTCGCTGGGCGGCATCGCGGTGCAATCCCGCTACATCCGCGCCAGCATGCTCGAGACTTTGCACGAAGGCTACATCCGCACCGCGAGGGCGAAGGGACTCGATGACGACACGGTTTTCTACAAACACGCCCTACGAAATTCGATCCGCCCCTTGATCACCGGCATCGGCGGACTGCTGCCCGCCTTGATCGGCGGCTCGGTGATTGTGGAAACGATCTTCGCCTATCCCGGAATGGGGCGGCTCGGCTACGAGGCGGTTCTCGAGCGGGATTATCCTACGCTGGTGGCGCTCAACTTCATCGTCGCCGCTCTTGTGCTTCTAGGAAATCTGGTTTCCGACCTTCTCTACGCAGTGGTCGATCCGAGGGTCCGCCTCGAATAGATCAATCCTCGGGCTCCTCACCGCCCTCGGTTTCCTCAGGCTCGGTGGTGCTCTTTTGGAGTTTCTCGAGAATCTGCGCTGTGTCTTCGACCTCTTCCCACACGACTTCGCTCACATAGATTGGGGCCTTCTGAAGTGCGGCCATTGCCAGGCAATCGCTCGAGCGCGCGTCGAGTTCCACGATCTTGCGTTGCTGGAGTTCATTCTCGGCGGTGATGATCAGGCGGCCATAGAAGACTCCGCTTTTGAAATCATTAATGATGATCCGCTCGACCTTGCCGCCGAGAGCCGTGAGGACATTCGCGAGCAGGTCGTGAGTAAGTGGACGCTCTTTCTCGGCGTCGTTCAGGTAGAGGTTGATGGCATGGCCGATCGTCTGGTCGATGTAGATGGTAAAAACCTTCTCGTCGTTTCCCAAAAAAACCGCCGTTCCCGCGTTTGTCGGGATCAGCGCGCGAATTTGAATCGGTATCACGGACTTGCTCACGGCCCGAAATTAACACCGCGCTCCGGCTTCGCAAGCCGCCGGGGAATTTCCTCCGGGCGGTGAAAACCTACCCTAGCCCGGCGCGGATTTTTTCGATCACGGCGAGCGCCTCGGCAGTGGAATCCGCCATCACACACACATGGCCCATCTTGCGCCCAGGCCGTGCCTCGGATTTTCCGTAGAGGTGCAGCTTCGCGCGGGGCTCGCGCAGGACGACGCTCCAGTCGGGCTCTCCGTTTTTCCAAAGGTCGCCAAGGATATTCCACATCACCACAGGGCGCAGGAGTTCGGGCGAGCCCAGCGGGAGGCCGCACACAGCACGGAGTTGTTGCTCGAATTGGCTCGTTGCACAGGCATCGAAGGAAAAATGCCCCGAGTTGTGAGGGCGCGGCGCGAGTTCGTTGACCAAAAGCTCCCCGTCGCGTGTCAGGAAAAATTCAACCGCGATCAGGCCGACCACATCGAGCGCCTCGGCGATGGCGGCGGCGATTTTTTCCGCGCGTTCGGCGATTTCAGGAGCGAACCGCGCCGGCACGATCGAGAGGTCAAGGATGTGGTTTTCGTGGATGTTTTCCGAGCAAGGGAAGGGGAGGACTTGGCCATCGAGTCCACGAGCGCAAACGACCGACAACTCGGCTTCAAACGGAATCCATTTTTCCAAAACCCCGCGCGGGGCGCCGAAGCGCTGCCAGAGTTCCGTGGCGTCAGCGGGACCGGAGATTTTCAACTGTCCCTTGCCGTCGTAGCCGAAGTCCGCGGTCTTCAGCACCGAGGGCGTTCCGATTTCCGCCAGCGCCGTGGCAAGAGTCTCGGCGGAATCCACCACGCGAAATGGCGCGCAGGGAAAGCCCTTCGAGCGCAGAAAGTTTTTTTCGCGCTCTCGGTTCTGACAAATGTGCAAAACCTCGCCACGCGGGCGAACGGGCTTGAGCGCGGAGACAGTGTCTAGCGCCGCGCGGGGAATGTTTTCGAACTCGAAGGAAATGACATCCACGCCGCGCGCGAATTTTTCCAATGCCGCTGCGTCGTTGTAGAGCGCGTTCACCTCCACATCGCAAATCTGACCGGCCGGGCAGTCGGGCTGTGGTTCGTAGGCATGCACGCGATAGCCCATTCGGCGCGCGGCGATGGCCAGCATCCGGCCGAGTTGGCCGCCGCCGAGAATCCCGACAACTCCTCCCGGCGGGATGGATTTCTGTTCCGTCGTCCGGCGATTGCCGGTAGTTTCCGCAGTCTTGTCCGTCATGGCAGATCGATTGGTCTATATTTTAGCGCTGGCCGTTTTGGGTCTTGTCCGGCGCCTGCCCCTCGCGGTGTGCTTCGTAGTGGGTCAGGCCGGCGGCGCGTTGATGTGGCTCATCCTGCCCGGCTACCGCCGCCTCGCAAGGGAAAACCTGACGATTGCTTTCGGTCACGAACTTTCCCCGTCGCAAATCCGCCGCCTCGCTTTCAAACACTTCACCACCCTTGGCGCGAATGTGGTGAGCGCGATCAAAATCCCTGCCCTTCCGCACGACGCGATCGACCGTATCGCCACGATCGAAAACCTCGACCTCATCCGGAAAAACATCGCCAAGGGCCGTCCGGTGCTTCTCGCCATCAACCACATTGGCAACTGGGAACTCTACGCCCAGCTCGTCTACACCGTGCCCGAGGCGCGTTTCGGAACCGTCTACCAAGCTCTCCACAACAAACTCGTCGACGACCTTGTGAATGGCGACCGCCGTCGTCTCGGCGTCCTCACCTTCGACCGCAAAGAGGGCTTCCAAGGCGCGCTGGCTCTCCTCCGCGAGCCGGGCATCCTCGGCGTGCTGGTCGACCAACACGCGGGTAACAGCGGAGTCTGGACTCCATTTTTCGGGAGGCTTTGCTCGACCTCGCCGCTCACGGCCACGCTGGCGATCCGCACCAATGCCGCCGTCCTGCCGGTGGCGATTTTCACCGAGGGTTTCGCGAAATGGCGCGTCGTCGTCAGCGAGGAAGTGCCTTGGACCGCCGAGAATCCCGACCAGCTCACGCTCGACATCAACAAGGCCCTCGAAGAACAAATCCGCACCTCGCCCGCCGATTGGTTTTGGGTTCACAACCGCTGGAAAACCCCGAACCCGAATT
>JBDKIG010000139.1:0-6337 GCA_039797215.1 Verrucomicrobiota bacterium
TGCCCCAGTTTTTCACGACGAAGGCGAGGTTTTGAATCGGCGAGTCGTTGCTGGCATCGAGCGTGAATTCGAGTTTATCGACCTTCGGGTCGGTGCATTTAAAAACATAGGCGCGCTGGTTTTTGTTGTAGCCTTGGCTTTCAAAGTCCGAGCCCGCGAGCGTGACCGCGGGAGCGGAGTTCCACGACCTCGAGAGCGGGGCGAGGTTTTCGACCGGTTGGTCGGTCATGCCGTAGAGGAACCTCGCCTCGCTGCTTCCGTTGGCGCGGTGGATTTTCGGCCTCGAGGAGGACAGCGAAAAATGCGAGGGCCTGTCGGAAACGAGCGCCTTGCGTCCGTCGTTGGGCAATTGGGCCACAGGCCAGTGGTTCCAGCACGGGAACCTCGAGTAATCGGTGCTCGGCGGAATTCCGAAGCCCTCGATGATCACCCCGGGCTCGAAGACGAGATACGGCTTCCATTGGGAGCGGAAGTTCACAAGCTGGATATTCGGATCGGCGGGAATGCGGAAATTCCTTTCCGGGCTGCTGGGATCCTTCCACTTCAAGGGCGGGCCGTCCTCCCATGAATAGGTGTGGGATTCGCCCTTCTCGTTGGCGAGGGAGAAGGCCTTGAGATCGACGGTGTCCTCGGGGCGGTCGCCGGGCTGGTTGTAAAGCAGGGTTTCCTGCCATTGGCCGCCGCCATGATGGTTCGTGGCGACCACATGCCGCACCGTTACGCCGTCAGGGTAGATTGTGAAATATTCGTCGGACCAAAGCCCCCAGCCGGTCAGTGGATCGGGGTTGAGGAACTTGCCATCGATGCCGACCGAAGCGTAACGGGCGTGGATGACCACGCGGGCGTCGTTGCTCTCGAGAATCTTCGCCGTGGAAAATTCGCACTTCTTGTCGGCCATGTGCTCGTAGCAACCGGTCTCGGCGCTGTTGACCTCGAGGCTTTGGTCGCCGGCCCACAGGCCATTCTCGCTGACATAGCACGCGCCGTAATTCGTCCCGCGCCAGAAGACGACTCGGCTGGGGGATTCGTCAAAGCGCACGAGGATGTCGGGATACTCGCCCACGCGCCAATGCCGCTCCCACTCGGGCGCGTAATTGAGCCGGGTATAAACGGCGCCAAACTCGCCGGGGCCTTCGGGACCAGATGGCATGCGGCGGAATTGAAGCGGCTGCGCGACTTTTGGCTGCACGGCCGCGTAGGACTGGGCGACCTCGGCCTCGGTGAGGGCGCGATTGTGGATTTTCACTTCGTCCAGAAGCCCATCGATCAACATGGGCGACAGGAACGACGCGCTGTATTTCCGCTCCGTGCGGTAGGGAAAGGTCTTCGTGTTGCTCAAGCCCACCAACAAATCCACCCCCTGCGCAGGAGTGATTGGGCCGGTGGTTTGGATTTCCCCTTCGAGCTTTCCATTGATGAAGACCTTGAGGCCGCTGGCCGGATCGTAGCTTCCCGCGACATGCGCCCACTTGAGAAGCGGAAGTTGGGATTTCGAATTGCACTCGATCCACTTCCCGTCCTTCGCCACATGCAGGCCCAAGCGGCCCTCGCCGCTGATTCCAAAAAACCAGCCCTCCTTGTGCTCGCGCTCCTGGTTCACGATCGCCGACCAGTTCCATGGGTATTCCTGCAAGGCGACCCATCCCTCGAAAGAAAACGCCTCACCCAATTTCGGAGCCTTGTCGGCCTTGCGGATGAGATGGGTGGCGAGGCCGTCAAGCTTCAGGGCGTTTCCGGAAACGCCTTCCGTCGAAGTCGGAAATCCTGTGACCAGATCATTCACTTTAGTCACCGTCTCGGTGGTTCCCTTGGAATTAGGCTCGGTGCCGAGGAGTTGATCAAACGACCACCAGGCGGCGGGTTGTTCCGCGTGGAGAAGCGGGGTGTGGGCGAGCGCGCAGAGTGCCAGGATGTGTGCTGTTTTCATAAATCGGTGGTTGCTTCAGAGGCTTCGAGTTGGAAGGAGGTTTTCTTGTCGCCCGAGGTTTTCACCCATACGACGAGGTCGGTGCCTTCGATGGTTTTGTTGTGGCCGAAGCGGAAGTCCTTTCCGCGCGGGATGGCTTTTCCATCAATCGAAAGTTTCACCGGCCGGTTGCCCCAGTTTTTTACCACGAAGGCAGGATTTTGAATCGGCGATTCGGGGCTGGCTTCGAGCGTGAGCTCGAGTGGTCCCGCCGCTGGAGATTGGGCGGTGAAAACATAGGCGCGCTGGTTTTTGTCGTAGCCTTGGCTTTCAAACCCGGATCCCGCGAGCGTCGCCGCCGGCGCGGAGTTCCACGACCTCGAAAGCGGGGCGAGGCTTTCGATCGGCTGGTTGGTCATGCCGTAGAGGAACCTTGCTTCACTGTTTCCATTCGCCTTGTGGATCACGGGTTGGGAGGAGGAGAGCGAAAAACTCGAGGGCCTGTCAGAAGCAAACACTTGGCGTCCATCATTCGGCAACTGCGCGACCGGCCAATGGTTCCAGCACGGGAAATTCGAGTAGTCTTTGGCGGGAGGAATTCCAAAGCCCTCGATTTTCACACCGGGCTCGAAGATGAGATACGGTTTCCATTGCGAGCGGAAGTTGACCATCTGGATGTTTGGATTGGCTGGAATATGAAAATACCGTTCCGGGTCGTTGCGGTCCTTCCACTTCAAGGGTGGGCCGTTTTCCCAAGAATAGGTCTTCGATTCGCCTTTCTCGTTGCCCACGGTGAACGCCTTGATGTCGACCGTGTCGTCGGGACTCATGCCCGGTTGGTTGAAAAGCACCGTTTCCTGCCATTGGCCATGGCCATTATGGTTCGTCGCGACCACATGACGCACGGCTACGCCGTCGGGGTAGATCGTGAAATACTCGTCAGACCAAAGCCCCCAGCCGGTCAGTGGATCGGGGTTGAGGAATTTCCCATTGATGCCGACCGAGGCGTAGCGAGCGTGGATCACCACGCGGGCATCGTTGCTCTCCAGAATCTTCGCTGCGGAGTATTCACACCTCTTGTCGGACATGTGCTCGTAGCAACCGGTCACGCGGCTGTTGATCTCGAGGCTTTGGTCGCCCGACCACAGGCCGTTCTCGGTCACATAGCACGCGCCATAGTTAGTTCCGCGCCAGAAAACGATGCGGCTTGGTGACTCATCGAAGCGCACGAGGATGTCTGTAAAATCGCCCACGCGCCAATGCCGCTCCCACTCAGGCGCGTATTTGAGCCGGGTGTAGACCGCGCCGAACTCGCCGGGACCCTCTGGACCGGACGGCATGCGGCGGAATTGTAGCGGCTGTGCGACTTTCGGCTGCACCGCCTCGTAGGCTTGTGCGACCTCGGCGTCGGTGAGAGCGCGGTTGTAGATTTTCACTTCATCCAGAAGTCCGTCGATCACCATGGGCGACTTGAATGATTGGCTGTATGGCCGTTCCGTGCGGGTCGGTGAATACCTCGTCTGGCTCAGCCCGAGCAACAAATCCACCCCCTGCGCGGGAGTGATCGGGCCGCTGGTTTTGAGTTCGCCTTCGAGTTTTCCATTGAGGAACACCTTGATACCGGTGGCCGGATCGTAGCTGCCCGCGACATGAGCCCACTTGAGCAGCGGAAGTTGGGCCTTGGATTTGCACTCGATCCACTTCCCGTCCTTCGCCACAGACAGGCTCACCCGACCCTCTCCGGTGATGCCAAAGAACCAGCCCTCTTTTTGGTCGCGTTCCTGATTCACGATCGCCGCCCGGTTCCACGGGTATTCCTGCAAGGCGATCCAACTCTCGAAAGAAAACGCCTCGCCCAAGGCCGGAGCCTTGTCAGCGGGGCGAACGACTCGAGCCGTGAAGCCATCCAACTTGATCGCGTTGTCTTTCACCCCTTCGACAAGATCGCCGTATCCCAAAACCTCATCATGAAGATTCGCGCCCTGATCATGGGCTATTTTCCGGTGCGGGGAATTCCCCAAATCGTTAAAGCCCCAGTGGGCGACCGGAGTCAGCGGCGAGGTCTGAGCGAATGAGGCTTGGGAGAGGAGCAGAAACGAAAGCAGGAGGCGGTGAGATAGATTCATGGGATTGAAAAAATCGGGGCAATTTAGCATCGCGCAAAAACCGCAGATAGGCTCAATTTGCATTTTTAAAAGATCAATTTGCGCTGTTTCCGATAGCAAAAAAAGGAGGGGAGTTTTTCCAAGTTCCCCTTGCGATGGGCAGTTCCTCCTCCATTGCGCGAGATCCGATTCCCGGCGTGACATCCAAAACCGCCTGTATCACATTCCTTGCCCCCGAGTGGAAAGTTCCATCCAAACAGTTAAATCCCCAGCGGAAAAATCTCCACATCTTATTCATTTCGTATGAAAAACAACCGCCTTGTATCCATTCTGGCCCTTGCCGCCATGGCATCCGCCGCCTTAGCCCAATCTCCTTCCAAACTCCCGACCCCGCCGGAAGTCTGGGCGAAATACGATCCCGACGCCGGGGATTTCAAGGAAGAGATCGTGAGCGAGGAAACGAAGAATGGAATCTACCGCCGCGACTCCTACATCAGCGCGTATGTGAACGGCGAAGAGATCCGGGTTTTTTGCAAGTATGCGGTGAAAGCGGATGCCAAAAACGCCCCGGGGCTGATGAGTGTCCACGGGTGGATGTCCATGGCCGGAATCAACGAGCCCTATGTGAAGGAGGGGTGGGCCGTCATGGCGCACGACTACTGCGGCGAGGTCGCGGGCCGACCGCACTTCACTAAATACCCAGCGTCCATGAAATACGGCAACATGGATAAAAGAATCACCCCCCGCGTGAAGGACAAGCTTCCCGATGGCAAAGACATCACCGATCCCACCCAGACCGACGACTACCTCTGGTATGCGATTCAGCGCCGCGTATTGAGCTATCTCCTCGCCCAAAAGGAGGTCGATAAATCCCGCATCGGCGCCATCGGATATTCTTACGGCGGCTCGCTCATGTGGAACCTCGCAATGGACTCGCGCGTGAAGGCCGTCGTTGCCTATTTCGGAATCGGTTGGCTGGATTACTACCGAAACAAGAGCGTATGGCTCTATAATGTCCCTCCGAAAAACCCACTCAAAACCCCCGGCGAGGAGTTGCTCTTGTCGGCCATCGTGCCCGAGGCCCACGCGCCCTACATCAAGGCCGCCTGCCTGTGGCTGAGTGGCACGAACGACCACCATGGGGGTCATGAGCGCAGCGAGACCACATTCAAGATGTTCCAGCCCGGCGTGCCGTGGAGTTTCGCCCTCCAGGCCCGCGGGAGACACGATACCGACAAGCTCGGAAACGACGCCAAGCTCTGGCTGGAAAAATATGTCCTCGGTAAAGACATCGACTGGCCCGCCCGTCCGAAAACCGAAATCCGCCTTGATTCCCAAGGCGTTCCGGAGTTTGTCCTGACCCCTCAATCGCTGGGAACACTCGAATCAGTCGAGGGCTACTACGCTCTCAAGGACCCGTGCAGCTTCAGCCGCTTTTGGCGCGATGCGAAACTCGAGCGCCAAGGCGATATCTGGGTCGCCAAGCTCCCCGTGGCCAATGTCGATGACTATGTGTTTGCCTTCGCGAACCTCCGCTACCAAGGCGAGATCGTGATTTCCTCGGACTTCACGGCCGCCATTCCGTCGAAGCTCGGTCAGGCCGTGGCCACGGATACGCGTGCGGAAAACCTGATCGATGGCGAGGGGCTATGGAGCAATGTGAGAAAAGTCGAAGGCCCGGGCGGTATCAAGGGCATCCAAGCGACTCACAACGAATGGGGCTTCTCCTCCGTGTGCATGAGCGATCCGAAATGGAAAGCTCCCAAAGGCTCAGACCTCTCGTTCCAATTCTTCAGCCCCGAACCGCAGTCCATGTTCGTCGAAGTGGACAAGAATTTCAAAACGCAAATCGACCTCCCCGCCTCGACCGACTGGCAAAGCCTGACCATTCCCGCCTCGAAACTTCTCCGGGGAGGAAATGGCGACCCGCTGCCGGACTGGAGCGCCGTCACAAGCATCGCCATCAAGGCCGCCCCAGAAAAAAACCTGAGCAAAGTCATTTTCGCCGACATCCAATGGACCACCCCGGCGCAAACCCCATGATCCCTTTCGCAAAATAAAAAAACCATGCACATCATTCGATACCTCGATTCCCAGGGCAACATCTGCTTCGGCTCCCGAAAGCCCGACGGCACCGCCGTTCGTTGCACAGGCGAACTTTTTTCCGGCCTCCGCGAAACTTCCGAGCCTGCCGATGTGCTGAAACTCCTCGCCCCCCTCGCCCCCGCCCAAATCCTCTGCATCGGCCTCAACTACCGCCAGCACGCGGCCGAGACGAAAATGGCGATCCCCGAGCGCCCAATTCTTTTTTTCAAAGGCGTCCATA
>JBDKIG010000140.1:0-6290 GCA_039797215.1 Verrucomicrobiota bacterium
ACTGGTTGATCTCTCGATTCCTGCCCTGCGAGGAATGTCGCGCGAGGATTACCAAACCTTCCGGGCGACCGTGAAAAAACTCGTCGAGGCCGACGGCCAGATTCACCTCTTCGAATACACCCTCCAAAAACTCCTCGTCCGCCACCTCGATGCATTTTTCGAAAAACCCGGACGCGGCCGCGTGCAATTCAAGTCCCTCGTTCCCTTGCTCCCCGACGCCGGGATTTTGCTCTCCGCTCTCGCCAACGCCGACGAAGCCACCACCGAAGGACACGAAGACGCGTTCCAGACCGGTTTGGAATCCCTTGGAAAATCCGCCACGGCATTTCCCATGGCGCGCTCACCATCCGTGAATCTCGTGGATTTCGACAAGGCACTGGATCGTTTTGAGGGAGCGGCACTCCATGTCAAAAAACAATTCCTCGCGGCCTGCGGCGCTGTGGTCATGCACGACGGCATGGTGAACGACACCCAGTTCGAACTCCTCCGCGCCATGGCCGATACGATCGATTGCCCAATTCCTCCCTCCGTGAAAACCGAATGAGTGCCGCCTTCTGGCTCGACCAAAATCTCGCCGCAGCCTTCGAGTTGGAGTCCACCACAGCGTTCCGCCTCGCCGCTGGGCCGGGATTTTGGGTCGAACGCTACGGTTCGACCGCGCTCATCTCGCACCGACCAGAAATCCCATCCACCCAAATCCTCGCGGAACTCCACGCTTGGGCTACGAAAGCGGAATGGTCCCCATCGCGCATTTTTTGCCGTCAACTCGTCCGATCACCCGGCGAAAAAGACAGCCCGATTTTGCTCGAAGGCGATCCCGACGCCTCGCCTCGAGAGGTTGTGATGGAGAATGGACTCCCGTTTGAAGTCGACTTCCAATCCGGCTACAACCCCGGGCTTTTCTGCGACCAGCGCACGAATCGCACTTATCTCCGAGAACTCCAGCCCAAGCGCGTCCTGAATACCTTCGCCCACACCGGGGCCTTCTCGGTCGCCGCAGCCCGTGTCGGCGCGGAGACCATCAGCGTGGATATTTCGAAATCCTTCCTTCAACGCGCTCGCCGTAATTTCGAACTCAACAACCTTCCTCTCGAGAATCACCGCTTCGTCGCTGAAGATGTTCTCACCTACCTCCGCCGCCTCGCCAAGCGCGACGAGTCGTTTGACGCGATTATTCTCGATCCCCCGACTTTCGGCCGAGGAGGATCAGGCAAAACCTTTCGGGTCGAGCGCGACTTCCCCATCCTTCTCGCCGAGACCTTGAACCTCGCCCGCTCTGGCGCAGCGATTTTGCTTTCGACCAACTTCTCCGAATGGGACGCGGATCACTTGACAGAGGAAGCCCTGCGTCTCGCTCCGTCTGCTACCTTCCAAAAAATCCCACCACCACCGGACTTTTTCGGAAATCCCCCTTCCTCCACCCTCTGGCTTCAGGTGTAAAACCCAGCGGCAGTTTTTGCCAAATCCTCTTCCGATATAATCCATCGATCAGCCAGTTTTTCTAAATAACAGCCCTATATACGCACAGGTATTTCTTTTAAATTGCATCAAAAACTCTTCTTAACTAAGAATTGCCAAGTGCAAGTGATTTGGCGCAAAAATTGCTGTGTATTGTAAAAATTACCGCATTCGCACACCCACCCGTCGCCCATGCAATACTTCACGCTTATCGGAGGCTTTATTGGCTTTCTCCTCACGCTTGCCGTGAGCTTTCTTGCTGGCAAAGATATAGCCGATTCGGTCTTCAATGCCACCATCGGCTGCGTTTTGGTGGCCTTTCTATTCCGAGCATTACGATACGCTGCAGAGCTTTGCGCCAAGCAGATCGTTGCCGAAAAGACCCGCCTCCGCGATGAGGAATTGGCCGCCAAGGAAGCCGCCCAAGCCCAAGCTGACTCCGCCTCGGCTGATCTCGGTGGCGAACCTAAGCCCTCCGCTTAACCCATGTCCGAAGTCGCTGAAACACCCTTGAAGCCCCCCCAAGCGGATTCTCGAAAAATGTCCGCTGCATGGCGTGCCTATGGCGAAACTCTGACCGAGGAGCAAAATCTCAAAAACCACATGCCGCTCGTGCGTTCTGTCGTTGACCGCATGAGAGCCAGCTTGCCGCCCACCGTCGATGTCGAGGATCTCTACAGCGTGGGTTTGATGGGCCTGATTCAAGCTCTCCGCCGATTTGATCCCACCTTGGGGGTGACTTTTGCCAGTTATGCCACGATGCGCATTCGTGGGGCTGTGCTGGATGAATTGCGCCGCGTGGATTGGTTGAGCCGATCGCTTCGTGTGAAGGCCAAAAAAATCACCGAGGTCATTGCCGCCATCGAGCAAAGAGAGGGCCGCCCAGCCACCGAAGCCGAGGTCGCCTCGGAACTCGGAGTCTCCAGTGAGGAATACTCCGCCATGCTCGATGAACTCCGTCCACTCAGCTATGTGGAACTCGATGCCGTCGCAAGCGAAGAGGACGATGCGAACATGCACGATGTCGTGCCCGACGAGAAACAACCATCCGCCAGCGATCTGGCGATGAAAAACGAACTCATCAAGCTCGTCGTCGACCGGCTTCAACAACTCCCCGAAATGCAGAGAAAAATTTTGGCCATGTATTACTTCGAAAATCTCCGCCTCGCCGAGATTGCGAAGGTTTTCGGAGTCACCGAATCCCGCATATGCCAAATCCACACCCAAGCGGTTCTCAGCCTCAAAAACTACATTCGCACCGCAGCCAACAAATAGCCTCGACTCTCAACTAAAAACAAACCACACCCACACCCATGATTCTCATTATTGGATACATCATCGTTCTAGGCGCCACTCTAGGCGGCTTCATCGAGGCCGGCGGAAAAGTCGGGCTACTTTTCCCAATCGCCGAATACATCATCATCTTTGGAATTACGATCGGATTGATGGTCATCGCCGCCCCCGTGAATCTTCTCAAGCACACGATTCACAAAATCAAGCTGGCGCTGAAATCCCAAGTCGTTCCGAACTCCGACTACTCCGATGTTTTAAAACTCCTTTATGAGTTGTTCACCAAAGCCCGCCGCGGCGGACTGATCGCGATCGAAGACGACATCATGGCTCCAAAAGACAGCCCAATCATGTCGAAATACCCTTCTTTCATTAACGACCACGAACGCGTGGAGTTTCTCACCAATAGCTTGAAGCCAATTATCGACGGCCGACTCAAACCCGAGCAACTCGCCTCCATGCTCGAAGCCGATCTCGAGGCGAAAGCCGATGACTTTGGCCACCCGGTTCACCTCCTCCAACTCGTCGGCGACTCCCTTCCCGGCATTGGCATTGTTGCGGCCGTGATGGGAATCATCAATACGATGGCGGCGATCGACGCCGGTGCGGCCGCAGTAGGTAAAAAAGTGGCCTCCGCGCTTGTCGGCACCTTCCTCGGTGTGATCGGCGCGTATGGTTTTATCAATCCTCTGGGCGCCCGCATCAAACTCAACAACGCCTATGAGCTTCAGTATTTCGCCGTGATTATGAAAGCCGTGATCGGCTTTACCGGCGGCATGGCCCCCATGATGGCTGTCGAAGTCGGACGCCGAATGGTCGATCCTGCCTTCCAACCGACATCCGACGAAATCGAGGAAATGTGCAAAGGCCTCGGAACCGGATCCTAGTTCTCAGCCATGGCTAAAAAGAAAGACGAACACCACGGAGGAGCATGGAAGGTCGCCTACGCCGACTTTGTGACCTCCATGATGGCTCTGTTCATCGTGCTCTGGGTCCTCGTCGCAGAGGAAAAGCCCGAGGTGATGGCGCAAGTCGCCCTTTATTTTAAGGACCCCGGATATGCCACTGATGTGGACAAAAAAAAGACCCCATCGCAGACCGCCGGACTGATGGAAGCCCAAGTCAAAGCGACCCAGAAGGACTCCAGCATGCAGGATTATATGACCCGTGAGAATCAGGGCTTCCTCAAAGCCATCGCCCGGGATTTTGTTCGCCTCTTGAATGTCCAAGAGGAGGAAAAAGAGCCTGTTGATATTCAGGTCACCTCGGATGGTTTGAAGATGAATATCTTTAACCGAGCCCAGAAACCGGTCTTCAAAAACAACTCCACCGAACTCACCGAGTGGGGCACCCAAGTGTTCCAAAACCTGGCTTGGCTGGTTGAGCGCTATAACTTCAAGGTCTTCCTGGAAGGCCACACCGCAAGCGGACTCGATCTTGGGCCAAATAAAAACTACACCCCGTGGGAACTCAGCACCGATCGCTCAAATGCCGTGCGCCGAACCATGGAATACTACGCGATGGCCCCTTCCAAAACCCAGCGAGTCTCCGGCTTGGGGGATACCGAACCCCTTCCAAATGTCCCGCCAGATTCCGAGGACAACAATCGCATGACCGTGAGCCTCTCCCTCACGCAATCCCCCACCCCGGCGCCAACCCCAAGCGCCTCGCCAAATTCGGCGCCACCACCTGCCACGAATTAATTTTCCGCAAAAAACGATGAAGGATTTTCTCCAAGGCCGTCCCGCAGTCACCTCTACCCGTAGCAACGGCCCCAACATCTCGCTCCCATCCAGCTTTCCGCCGATTTCTTCGAGCCTTTCTCTCGATGAATCCCAATCTGCAGACCCTGAATCCCACGATCACTCCTTAGATACCGACTCTCTCTCCGCAGATTCCAGTGTTATGGAACCTCAAGTAGAAATCGTGCCCGATGCCGAAGGTCGCGTGGGCCATATCGTTGTCACTTGCCGTTGCGGGGAAAAAATCACGCTTCAGTGCAACTATTGAGAATCATGCGCCGCACCCTCTGTGCCGCGCTGATTCTGTTGGCTACTCCGCTGGCCCGAGCCGCTTCGGAATCCAATTCCTCCTCTGCGATATCCTCCCAATCGCTCGAACAAACCGCCGTGGCTTTGGCCGCTAGCGCCCAAAATCTGGCCCCGGCAGAACGTGAGCAAACCACACGCGCCGCCCTCTCGATTGTTCTCCTCTCGCGCTTCAACCGACTTCTACCTGCGGGGTTGGACGCCTCAGGACTCGACGAATTGGCGCGGATTTTTTTGGTTACAAAACCCGATCTCGCCCGCCAAGACGCCATGGCCAGTCGTCTTCCACCCGCTGATTCCTTGGTTTTCAATGGATCCCAACTCGTCGGTGGCAATTTTCGGAATATCGATTCTTTGATCGGCATAGACGCCCGCCCGATTGCTCTCGATCGCGACTTGCCTACCTGGATCGTTCCCTTGACCCCCGTCGCAGCATCGGCTCTTGAAGACCAACGGCAAAAATTCCAAGCCACCCCCGCCAGTGCAGAGACGCTCGATCTCGCGAACAGAATTTACCTTGCCGATGTCGGTGAAAACCTTGTCTGCGACGGGATTTTCCGCCGCCCCTACGCCGGGCGGATCGATGATCTTTATCACCACCTTGCCCAGCAGGGGAATGACTCCTCGGGCTTGGATTTTCCAGCGCTTCTCGACAGCCTCCCCCCTCGCCAATACAGCCCGATCTCGGGAACTGCGGCCCGAATTTCCGTCCCCCCCAGTCGCTACAATCTCAGTGATGTCCTCACCGCCGGGAGTTTTTATGCCGTTCAGAAATTCCGCACGGACAACCCCAAGTCGAATGTCAGAAATCCCTTCAAAGGTCTTGCAGCGCGAATCGTGCCCTTCCTCGGAAAATCTCTTCGCAAAACCGATGTCGGCTCTCCCCTCCGCGTTTCGGGGGACATCTTGCGCCGTGCGATCAGTGATCCCCGCCGATACACGCCGGCAAAAGTGCCACCGCTCTTTCATGATCCCAGCCGATTTCTAGGACAATGGGCTGACCCCCGCTACCTGACCGTTTCAAAGAAGAAAAAGAAATCCGCTGCAAGCGAGCTTTTGGATGAAATCCAGAGAATCGATTTTGAAACCCCCCTGCCCGAAATGAATCTCAACCCCGCCGGAAACGAACTTCTCGGGAGTGACTCCTCCCCGGATATTCTCGAAATCCCCGAGGATGAGACCTCTGACAGCGCCGCGGATCTCATGCGCGACCTCGGCCTCCCGGAAGAAGAGCCTACCCCAAGGCCAGCCACCCGCCCTCCAGCCCAACCCCTCCCCACGCCGCCGATTTTTACCGAAAACTTCAAGCCCGCTCCGCCAACCTTGGAGGCAGAAAACAACTTATCCCAAAACCAGCAACCTCTCGAAATTGCATTTGCGAAACCCGAGCCAACGCCTGAGCCAACGCCTGAGCCAACGCCTGAGCCAACGCCTGAGCCAACGCCTGAGCCAACGCCTGAGCCAACGCCTGAGCCAACGCCTGAGCCAACGCCT
>JBDKIG010000141.1:0-6239 GCA_039797215.1 Verrucomicrobiota bacterium
GGCCTTGAGGCAGCGGATGGCGAGCGGGGATTTTTCCAAAATCTCGCGACACCATTTCACCGTCTCGAGTTCGAGTTCGGCGTAGGGAACGAGCGTGTTGACGAGTCCCATCTCGAGAGCCTGCTGGGCGTCGTAGGTGCGGCAGAGAAACCAAATCTCGCGGGCTTTTTTTTGTCCCACGATCCGGGCGAGGTAGCTCGAGCCAAAACCTCCGTCAAACGACCCCACACGGGGGCCGGTCTGACCGAACTTGGCGTTGTCAGCGGCGATGGTGAGGTCGCAAACGACATGGAGCACATGGCCGCCGCCGACCGCCCAGCCTGCAACCATGGCAATGACGGGCTTCGGGCAGTTTCGAATCTCGCGTTGAAAATCGAGGACATTGAGGCGCTCGACACCGTGGCCATCGGCATAGCCGGCATCGCCGCGGATTTTCTGATCGCCGCCGGAGCAAAAGGCGTGCTCGCCCTCGCCGGTGAGGATGATGACACCGATCGAAGAATCGTCTCGAGCCTCCTGCAAGGCGCGGCGCATTTCCTCGACGGTCAGCGGACGGAACGCGTTACGACGCTCAGGTCGGTTGATAGTGATCTTCGCGATGCCTTCGGCTTTTTCGTAGCGGATGTCCTCGAAGGTTCCGGCGGATTTCCAATCGCAGGCGGTTTTCATGGCGCGAAATTAACGAGGGGGCGTGGAGGGGCCAATGCCGAAGTTGGCGGGTAAAAAGTCCGCCACCGAGCGGGCGAGATCGAGCGGCGCTTCATCCAACAGGCGGTGACCGCAAGCGGGGAGGATTTGAGTTTTAGCGGAGCGAAAGGACTCCGCCATGCGGCGGGCGTGGAGGGAGTATTTGGCGTCAGCTTCACCGGCGAGAAGGAGGGCGTCGCCGGGATAGGCGGGAAGTTCTTTCCAGAGGGACGGCAAAACGCCGGGACTCCATTTCTCTAAAACCTCGGCCAGTGCGGCGGGGTTTTGGGTGATGCGGGAGGCGAGAAAATCGGCGGAGTTTTCTTTCTTTGGTGAATCGAAGACCGGAAGATTCCACCAATCGCGAAGAAAGGATTTGAAGGAATCCTGACGAAGGCGCTTGGCGAGTTTCGCATCGGCTTCGCGGCGGGATTTTCTTTCCTCGGGGGATTCGATTCCAGCCGTGGTGGAAATTCCAATGAAGGCTGGGAAGCGATCGGGTTGGCCCAGCGCGGCCGAGAGTGCGAGGCGCCCACCGAGCGAATAGCCAGCGAGGGCGGCGCGGGTTATGGCGGCGGAGTCTAATGTTGCCGCGAGACGCTCGACGAAGTTTTCAGGCGGGATCGAAGCAGACTCCCCATGACCGGGAAGGTCGGGCAGGCGGATTTGGACATCGGGGCGCAGGCGGAGAAATTCTTCTGCGAACGGCAGCCAATCCGCACCGACTCCCAGAAAGCCATGGAGACACACGAGGGCGGGACCGCCTTTTGTGCCGAGGATTTGGAATTTCAGCGCGTCCATTTCCACTCCCGCGTGGCGACTTTTCGCGCAATTTCCAAATGCAGCGCGTGGTTGGCGGCTCGGTCGGTGCGGCATTCGATCAGGCGGGCACGAAGCGGCGGTTGAGACAGCAACTCGGCCAACTCAGCTAGGTCGGCGGGCTGGTGATATTCGAGACCAAACTGCGCAGCAGCGTTTGAAAAATCCATGCCGTGGGGCGTTTCCCAAAACCTCTCTCGTTCGGCAGGATCGATTCCCAGAGGGAGGAACTGGAAGATTCCACCGCCGTCGTTGTTCACCACCACAAGGGAAACCGGTTCGCCGCGCAGGAGCGCGAGGGAGTTGAGATCGTGAAGAAGGGTCAGGTCGCCGACGAGGGCGGTGACGGGTTTTCCAGAGCCCGAGGAAATTCCGGCGATGGTGGCGATGTTGCCGTCGATGCCGCTCGCGCCACGGTTTCCGAGGATTTGGATCGGGGCGGAAGATTGGGAGTCCACACAGGAGTTGAAATAGCGGACGGGCATCGAATTTCCGAGGAAGAGGATCGAGCTGTTGGCTGCATCGGCGACGGCGCGGGCTATGGCGGGTTCAGTTAGTGCTGGTCCGACCAAAGCCTCGGCGAGGATTTCGGAAACGGCGCGGTTGGCTTCCAGCCAGACATCCCGCCAACCCGATTGGGGTTGGATTTGAAGGGAATCTAAAAACTCGGGGATGCCAGCGCGGAGGAGAGTTGGCGATTGGTGCCACGGGTCGAGGCGTTCGGGGAAGCGGCGGACTTGGAGATAGTTTGCGCCGCGACAGGAGGCCATCCATTCGCCGAGGCGCTTGGAGACGAGACTTTCGCCGAAATGCAGGATGCGTTCGGAGGCAGGAACATTTCGGCTTTGGAGAATCCAGTCGGCGTGACCGATGACACCGGGCAGAAGTCTCGCGCCTGAGAGTGCGTCGGCGATCAACGGCCAGCCGAGGCGACTCGAGAGATCGAGCAGGAGCGCGGCGTCGGGTTGTTCGGAGAGAGGGAGGCGGCCGACGAGAATGACGCCGTAAGGGGAATCGAAAAAATGTCCGAGGAGGGACCTGCTTGTCAGGTCCGGGGAGGCTTTCGAAATGACGCCGATCCAGCTCTGACAAGCAGAGCCCTCCTCGCTAGGCACGGATTCGCCGTCAGCTAAAAGATCGGGCAGAACGGGTTCGGCGAAGGGGACATTCAATTGGACCGGGCCAGAGTTTTGGCCGGTCGCGGCGGCGACGAGGTTTTCGAGAATCGCGGGCAGTGAGTCTAGGTTGCCGGGACATGGGAGATCGACTTCCGCCCGGACGAAGGAGCTGAAAATTCCGGGCTGGTGGATTGTTTGATTCGCCCCCGTGCCGCGAAGCTCCGGTGGGCGGTCGGCTGTCAGGAAGATCAGCGGGACATTCGAGTGAAAGGCCTCGACGCAGGCTGGCAAAAGGTTGGCGACCGCCGATCCACTGGTGGTGATGCAGACCGCCGGGCAGCCTGTAGCCATGGCCCAACCGAGAGCCGCGAAGGACATCCCGCGCTCATCGTAGTGGATTGTGCAATCGATCCCCTCCTCGGCCACCGCGGCCACCAGAGCCGCCCCCCTGGCTCCGGGGCTGATGAAAACACGGCCGGCTCCGAGTTTTTGGAGTCCGCAAACGATGGCTCGGCCCCAAGTGCGGTTCGATGTCATGGCGCGAGCAGGTGAAGGACGCCCGCGATCTTATCCTCCAACTCGTTCCACTCACGCTCGGGCTCGGAACCATCGACGACTCCGGCTCCGGCATAGACATGGATTTTTCGACCGAGCCAGAGCATGGACCGAATCGCGACGGCAAATTCCGCCTCGTCACGGGAAACCGAACCGACCGGGCCCGCATACCAGCCGCGATCGAAGGGTTCGTTCTCTTCAATGAATCGGGCCGCTTCGTCGCAAGGTGCACCACAAGTCGCCGGGGTGGGATGGAATGCGCGCAAAATCGTGTCATCCCCCACCCCCTTGTGGAGCTCTCCCGCAATAGCGGTGCGGAGGTGTTGGACGCGGGAGAGCTTGAGAACGCTCGGAGCATTGTCCTGGGAAAAATCGACGCAGAGGTTGCTGAAAGTTTTTGCCAACGAATCGACGACGAGGCGGTGCTCGAGTTGCTCCTTGGACATTTTGAGAAGCTGGCTCTCAAGGCGTTCGTCCTCGACGGTATCGAGACTGCGAGGCCGTGTGCCAGCAACTGCTTCGCTCTCGAGTCTTGTGCCTTCACGGCGAAAAAGGAGTTCGGGGCTGGCTCCCAGGAAGGCTCCGGAGTTTGCCGTGGGTTGGAGACAAAAGTGAAAGCACGCCGGCGCGCCGCCTGCGAGAATTTCGACCAGCGCGAACGGCGTGATCGTTTCTGTCAGCTCTAGACAGGATTTGCGGGCGAGGACGACTTTTTGGAGGGAGCTGCCTTGGAATTTCTGCAAGGCATGGTCGACGGCTTGGGACCAACTCGAGAAGTTAGGTTGATCCCAGCGGGTGAGAACCCCAGGACGCGGCGCCGCGCCCATGTCGCCCAGCATTTCAAGCCACTTGGTGACATCGGAGAGGTCGGTGTCGTTATCCGATAAATTGACGGCGAGCGTCGTGCGTCCCCCGGAATGGATGATCTCAGCTTTTGGCACGAAGAAAAACTCGTCGGGAAAATCGATCCAATCGCTACCGTTGTGCGTCGCGGCATCGAACCGGCACCCACCGAAAACGCGAATTCCCGGGTCACCGTTGTCGAGAAGTTCCATCAAATCCGCAAGGCTCCCGAAGGCCGCTGAGCCCATGGCGAGGGTTTGGTCGCCCCCCGATCGCGAACGCCAGAAGAAGCGCGGAAAGAGTGGCGAGCGGTCCAGCCAGCGAGGCGAAAAAAAGCCTTCATCATCAAGTGCCCATTCGAAGCGGCGAATGCCTGATGCCAGCGGGCGAGCGGAGCGGTGTGGGGCGTGGAGGTCGTTGTGCCGCCCGATGCGGAGGGCGGATTGAGACGGCGCGGCGGGTGTCATTGCCAAATTGTTACGCTCGCCGGGGCGTCAAAGTTGTGTGGATTCATTTCCAATTGCGGCCTAAACAAGATCAACATGGCTGCCATGACAAGCCCCGCCGCACACATTCACCGACGCCGCGTGGAATTCGCCGACACCGACGCGGCCGGAGTCGCGCACTTTTCGCGATTGCTGGCGATGGTGGAGGAGGCGGAGCATGGATTTTTCCGCGAGCGAGGGATTCCGATTCTCACGGCGGAGTCCGCCTGGCCGGTGGTGAAGACGGAGGTGGAATTTTGTGGCGCGTGCCGATTCGGGGAGGAAATCGAAATTCGCCTCGGGGATTTTCAACCGGGCAATTCCTCGCTGGCGTATGCATTCGATGGGGCGATCAAGGGACGGAAGGTTTTTTCGGGAAAGATGACGAAATGCCACATCTCGCCTGCGACGGGGCGGGCGGAGGAGATGCCGGCAGAGGTTCTGGGAAAAATTCTTGGATCGATTTGAGGTGGCACATGTCCTGCTGTGCAGACGGTGAATTTTCCAAATACTCGAATTATGAATCCACTACTCGCCCTCACAGCCGCCAAGGTCGGCAGCAATTTGCTTAACAATCTGGCCCAGAATGTTTCAGGCCCGAAAAAAACCTCGCCCGAGGCGGAGATTCGCAAGGCGGAATTTAATAAAATGATGATCGCGGCGGCGAATACCCCGAAGGCTCGTGCCCACAGGGAGTTGAGTGCCGACGGGATTGGCGGGCGAGGCGATGCGGAGTCGCAACTTCAGCACATCGCCCAGCAAATCCTCCAGTCCTCGGAGGTTGGAAAATCGATTGACGGGAAGCCGGAGGCGTTTGAGTTGAAATTTCTGCCGGGTGGCAAGGTGGCGGTTAAAAATGCCAATGGTCAGGAGAAAATTTTTGAGTTGAAGGGTGAAATGGCTCAGTCGGCCCAAAAGGCTTTCGATATCATCGAAAAGGTGAAGATCGCCTATCCACAAAATGGTGCTGGCTCGGGCGAGCCTGGTGGAAGTCTGCGGATGATTCCCGGGGCGGGTTGCTCGTTGCTGGCTTGATGCCATTCCGCCACGAGCGGTCGGGGGGAGGGTAATTTTTTAGGCCCTCAGGAATTTGATGGATTGCTCGGCAAGTTTTGCCCTTTCGTTTTTGCGTATGAGGAATGATGTTCCGAATTCGAGTGGCTTGACCGCTCTAGCCTAGGGAAAATGCGCCTCGGGAGTGGGGCGCGGGAGCTGGCACAGGTTTTGCTTAGCTTGAGGTATTATGGAACTGGTCGCCTCCCTTTTCGCCACAGACAACTACACGGCGGTGAAGAAAATGATGGATGTCTCGGCCATGCGTCATGCCGCGATCGCCAGCAATATCGCGAATGTCTCGACGCCAGGCTACAAGCGGGTGGATTTGAGCAAGTCGTTTGAAGACGAGTTGAAATCCCAAATTCAATCGCGCGATACGGATGCCGTTTCGGCGGCCGTGCCCCGGACAGAAATGGACTCCCTGACTCCATCGACCCGCGCCGACGGCAACAATGTCCAGATCGACAAGGAACTTTTGGCCTTGAGCACGAACACGATGAATTTCGACGCCCTGACAAACTTCGCCAGCGGCTCCCTGAAACAACTGAAAATGGCTATCACCGGCCGGCCGCAGTAATTTTCAACTAGTAATTTACCATGAATGTCTTATCCGCCACAGCCATTACCGCCAGCGCGCTCGAATCCGAGAAGATGCGCGTGGACATCACTTCGCAAA
>JBDKIG010000142.1:0-6236 GCA_039797215.1 Verrucomicrobiota bacterium
AAGCTCCTCCTGAAGGAAAATTTCATCCCCGCCGAGGTCAACAAATTCTACTACTACATCGCGCCGAAGCTCTCGATGGTGCCTGCGATTCTCGTTCTGGCCGTCCTGCCGTTCGGCAGCTCGCTCTTTGGAATTCCCATGGTCATCGCGGATGTGAATATCGGAGTTCTCTATGTCTTCGCGGTTTCCTCATTGGGTGTTTACGGAATCGTGCTGGCCGGATGGGCTTCGAATTCGAAATACCCCTTCCTTGGCGGCATCCGCTCCAGCTCTCAGATGATATCTTATGAGCTTGCGCTCGGGCTTTCAGTGATTCCGGTTTTCATGGTCTGTGGCACTCTCAGCCTTCCGGAAATCGTCCTTTGGCAGCGCGAGAACGGATGGATGGTTTTTCCACTGTGGGCCAAAGGTCTCACTTGGGATCTGATTCTCTCCGGGGATATCGGTGCGATCGCACAAACATTCACCGCTGGATTTTCTCTCCAACGCATCCTGCTTTGGGTGCCGATGATTATCTCTTTCATTATTTTTCTGATCGCGATGTTTGCCGAGACAAACCGCGCCCCGTTCGATCTTCCCGAGGCCGAGCAGGAACTGGTCGGTGGCTACCATACCGAATACTCCGGCATGGGCTTCGCGCTGTTTTTCCTGGGCGAATACGCCGCGATGATCGCCGGCTCGGGCGTGATCGTGACTCTTTTCTTGGGTGGTTGGAGCTTTCCGCTGATTCCCGATGGTTCGCTGCCTGGCCTGCCCGGCGTGCTGGCTGGACTGGTGAATATTGGCGTTTTCTTTGGAAAAATCATCGCGCTGCTGGTGCTATTCATCTGGGTGCGTTGGACCGTGCCGCGTTTCCGCTACGACCAGTTGATGAAGCTCGGCTGGTATTTCTTTTTTGAACTCGCGCTGGTGAATATTTTCATCGCCGCGTTCGTGCTGGCCTACATCAAGTAAGTCGATGCGGATTCTTCGTCCGAAAGATAAGGGTTACGAAGCCGCTCTAGCCGGCCTCCACCGGGAGTCCTCGCCCGATCCGGCGGTGTCAAAAACCGTCGCCGAAATCCTTGCCAAGGTCGCTGCGAAAGGGGATGTCGCGCTGCTCGAATTCACTAAAAAATTCGGCGGTCCGGCGCTGAAGCCATTTCAAATTTCCGTCACGCCTGCCGAGATCGCGGAGGCTTGCAACACCCTGCCGAAGGATACTTGGAAAGCCATCGATGCCGCCCGAGCCAATGTCCGAGCTTTTGCCAAGAGGAGCCTTCGAAAGAGCTGGTTCATGAAGAACCGCCAAGGCGCGATCACTGGCGAGCGGTTCGATGCCTTCCGTCGCGTGGGAATTTATATCCCTGGAGGCACCGCTCCCCTGGTTTCCACAGCGGTCATGACCTGCACTCTGGCCGAGGCCGCCGGCGTTCCGGAAATCGTGGCTGTCACGCCCTCCGGACCTGATGGAAAAGTCCACCCCGCCCTCCTCGCCGCGCTTTCGCGATGCGGGGCTACGGAAATCTATCGCGTTGGCGGAGCGCAAGCCGTCGCCGCGCTGGCGCTTGGAACCAAAATTATTCGTCCTGTCCAAAAAATCTTCGGACCCGGCAACGCCTATGTTGTCGAAGCCAAGCGACAAGTTTTCGGGAAAGTCGCCATTGATCTGCTGCCTGGCCCGAGCGAGGTTTTGGTCATCGCTGACAAGTCGGCGAATCCGGATTGGATTGCTGCCGACCTTCTGGCTCAAGCCGAGCACGGCCATGGCAGCCAGGCGATCTTGCTCACCGATTCGGAAAAAATCCTCTCCGCCACAGCCAAGTCGATCGAGCGCCAGACGAAACTCTCAAAGCGTCCGGCCGAACTCGCCAAAGCCCTCAAGAATACTCTACTCGTTCTCGCCGAGAACATGAATGCCGCAATCCGCCTCGCCAATTCCTACTCCTCCGAGCATGTCTCGATCGCCGCCGAGGCGCCGGGCGAAATTGCGATGCAACTCCACAGCTCTGGCGCGATTTTCCTTGGCGCGATGTCGCCTGTTGCCGCCGGTGATTTCCTCGCAGGGCCGAGTCACGAACTACCCACCGGGGGTGCGGGCCATTCTTTTGCGGGGCTCACAGCCGACCAATTCCAGCGCCGCACGAGCGTGGCAATGTTCGATAAAAAATCTCTCAGTGCCTCGCTTCCTTTCATCGAGAAATTTAGCGAGATCGAGGGCCTCGACGCACACGGCCGCTCGGCCTCCATCCGCCTGGGCAAAAAGTGATTTGGAAAATCCGCGGCCGCGAATTCGATCTCACACGCCGCGCCGTCGTGATGGGTATCGTGAATGCCACGCCGGATTCGTTCTCGGATGGCGGGGAATTTCTCGATCCCGAAGTGGCTTGCACTCATGGCCTCTCACTTGCAGCAGACGGCGCTGAAATCCTCGATATCGGCGGCGAATCCACGCGACCTGGCAGTGAGGGGGTTTCCGCCGAGGAGGAAATTCGCCGCGTCCTTCCCGTGATCGAAGCCATCCGCCGCGCAACGGATATTCCCATTTCGATCGATACCTCAAAAGCCTCCGTCGCCCGAGCCGCTTTGGAGGCTGGAGCGGACATTATCAATGATGTCACCGGATTGCGGGGAGACCCGGAAATGTCGGCCCTCGCTGCCGAGTTTCGCGCCGGGGTTGTGATTATGCACATGCAGGGAACACCTCGCTCGATGCAGAAGGCGCCGACCTACGATGATGTGATCGCCGAGGTCGGGGAATTTTTTCGACACTCCCTCGAGCGGGCAGTAGCGTCCGGCCTCGACCCGATGAGCATCGCCCTCGACCCAGGAATCGGTTTTGGAAAAACCACAGTGCACAACCTCGCGCTGCTTGCGGGGCTGGAGTCCTTCACCCCGCTGGGTCGACCGATTCTGCTCGGTGTTTCGCGAAAATCTCTCCTTGGCCATCTGGCCAATTCCTCAGCGATGGAGGACCGCCTCTGGCCCGGCGTGGTGTTGACCGCTTTATGCCGGGAGCGCGGCGCGCGGATTTTCCGCGTCCACGAATCGAAGCCCCACCACCTCGCGCTCCGCACGGCGGAAGCGATCCTCGGCGATGTTTGAGGCCTCCTTTGCATTTCTTCAGGAGCAGTGGACCTCTGGGGTCGAGATCGCGATCCTTGCGACGGTCATTTACTACATTTACTCGTATCTCAAGGGAACCCACGGCGCTCGCATCCTGATCGGCCTCGCCCTGGTTTTTCTCACGCTGACTTTTGTTTCGCAGCTTTTGAATCTCGAGGTGATCGGCTGGTTGCTCCGAAGTATCTCGGTTTTCCTCGCCATTGCACTCGTCGTCATTTTCCAGCCCGAACTTCGCCGTGCGCTGACCGAACTCGGTAGCCACAGGTTTTTTACCACTGCCTCGCAGGAAAGAGAGACTGTCGAAGACATCACCGACACGGTCTTCGAGCTTTCCAGTAAAGGATTTGGCGCTCTCATCGCGATCGAGCGCGACATCAATCTCAAGGGCTTTGTGGAAACAGGTGTGCCGATCGATGCGAAATTCACTAAGGAACTCGTGCTCACGATTTTTCATCCCAAGACCGTGCTTCATGATGGTGGCATGGTCTTGAGCGGGGAGCGAATCGTTGCCGCCGCCTGCATTTTCCCGCTCACCCAGCGCGAGGATTTGGATCGCAATCTCGGCCTGCGCCACCGAGCCGGGCTGGGTTTGGGGGAGGAATCCGATGCGATCATTCTCGTGGTCTCCGAAGAAACCGGGCAGGTGTCCATTTGCCATGCGGGGCGGATCGAGCGGAATCTGGGAGTCGAAAAATTCCGCCTGCGTCTCAGCCAACTCCTCTTCCAAGAAAAATATGAAAGCGATTCTGCTCAACCACTGGCAAGCGAAGCTGACCAGCCTGATTCTGGCGTCCGTCCTGTGGTATCTCATCAAGCAGGGCGTCGGTCGGACACCGGAGCGGCCTAGCCTTTACCGCCCGCCCGCCGCCGACATACAGAATCCACAAAAGAAATCCTCGTCCAAATGAGTCATACTCCACGCAAACTTTTCGGGACCGACGGCATCCGCGGCGTCGCCAATATCGAGCCGGTTACCGCCGAGACAGCGCTCAAGCTCGGCCGTGCCGCCGCCCATGTCTTCGCGCAAAACCGCTCCTCCTCGCGCACCGGCCGCTTGAAAATCCTCATCGGCAAGGACACCCGCCTCTCGGGCTACATGCTCGAAAATGCCATGGTCGCCGGCCTAACCTCGCTCGGTGCCGACGCGCTCATCATCGGCCCGCTCCCCACGCCCGGCGTGGCCTACATCACCCGCTCGCTCCGTGCCGACGCGGGTATCGTCCTTTCCGCTTCCCACAATCCCTACGAGGACAACGGCATCAAATTTTTCCGCCACGATGGCTACAAACTCGACGACGACATCGAGGCCCGGATCGAAAACCTCGTCTTCAGCGGCGAGATCGAAAACATCCGTCCCACCGCCACGAAGATCGGCAAAGCTTACCGTATCGATGACGCACTCGGCCGCTATGTCGAGTTCGCCAAGCAGAGCTTTCCGCGCGGCCTCACGCTCGAATCGCTCCGCATCGCGCTCGATTGCGGCAACGGCGCGGCCTACAAGTCCAGCCCCTGCATCCTTCGCGAACTCGGTGCCGACCTCGTCGTCATCAACAACCACCCCAGCGGCACGAACATCAATGCGAACTGCGGCAGCACCCATCCCGAGCAAATCCAAAAGCTCGTTCGCGAGTGCAAGGCCCAGATTGGCATTACGCACGATGGGGACGCCGACCGAGTCCTCCTCTGCGACGAAAATGGTGACTTGGTGGATGGCGACGAGATTATGGCCATCGCTGCTGTTGATCACCTCGAGCGCGGATGCCTGGAGGGAAAAACCCTCGTCGCCACGGTGATGAGCAACTTCGGTCTCGACGAAACCCTCGAATCGCGAGGCGGCAAGGTGCTCCGCACCAAAGTGGGCGACCGCTATGTCATCGAAGCCATGCTGCGCGACGGCCACAATGTCGGCGGCGAGCAGAGCGGCCACATGATCTTCCGCGACCATGCCTCCACAGGCGACGGCATCGTGAGCGCCCTCCAAATCCTCCGCGTGATGATCGAAACCGGCAAGCCGCTCAGCGAGCTTCGCAAGGTTCTCAAGAAATACCCCCAAGCTCAGCGCAACCTCCGAGTGAAGGCCAAACCTCCGCTTGATTCACTGGATGGAGTTCAAAAACTCCTCTCCGCCGCCGAGGCCGAGCTGAATGGCAAAGGTCGCGTGCTGCTGCGCTATTCCGGCACCGAGCCGAAAATCCGCCTCCTCATCGAAGGTCGCGACCAAGCCGTCATCGACACCCACGCCGATCGCATCGCCGAGGCGCTCCGGAGCGAAATTGGCGAGGCTTGATTTTCGCCTACCACCAAAGCGTGGCGCAGCCGATGAGTGCCACGCCGTAAGCGATGCCGCCGAGGCAGGAGATTTTCCAGCGCAGCGGGTTCGCGGTGAACCATCCGATCAAGTCTCGGAGCAGGTAGGGCATGCCGACACAAAATAGCCCGGCAGTCGCCCAGACATAGGCCAGAAGCGTCAGGAGAATGCGGCTGGATTCGTTGCGAAGCACGGCGGATTCGAGCAGCGGCTCGGCGGCCAGCAAGAGGAGCATGCCGAGGGCGCGCACGGTCAGGAATTCCTCGACATACAACCAAGAAAGAATGGCGCCGGCCACGATGGCGATGAGCATGAGGCTGCGGAGTCTGGAAAATTCGCCGAGGTCGAGATCTTGGACCATCACGAAGCTCCAAGCGGCGGCAATCACGAGCAGGACCGCTGCCATGGGCCGGGAGCGAGGCAGGGCTTTTGCAAATCGCATCGACCCGGCGGGATTCACCAGAGCCGCGACATGCGAGACCAGTAAGAGAATTCCGGCGGCGAGCCCTGTGGTCTGAAGTGAAAGTTGGTAAATCATTTCTTCTTCTTTTTCTTTTTTCGCGTGGAGCGAGGTTGCTCAATGCCCTCCCAGAGCCGCTTTTCGAGGGCTACTTGCGCAGCAGCGACCTGGGCCTCTTTTTTGCTGGAGCCTTGGCCTTGCCCGAGTTCGATCGCGTTCCAAACAACGCAGCAGATGAAAATCTTGGAGTGTTCGGGCCCGGTTTGCGAAATGATCTGATAGTCGGGGGCGGCGGGCTGGATCGCTTGGAGGATTTCCTGCAAATAGCCCTTCGGGTTGATTTCCTCGGGCTGGTTGGCGATT
>JBDKIG010000143.1:0-6225 GCA_039797215.1 Verrucomicrobiota bacterium
ATTCCCCGAGTCTCACCCACTCTCCCTGAAATGGCTCGGCATGCACGGCACGGTTTACGCGAACAATGCTGTGAACGAAGCCGACCTTTTGCTCGCCATCGGCGTGCGTTTCGATGACCGCGTGACCGGCAAGGTGGAGAAATTCTGCGAGCATGGAACGATCGTCCACATCGACATCGACAATTCCGAGATCAACAAAAACAAGGCCGTGCGCCTGCCGATCCTCAGCGATCTCAAATACGCCCTCGGCCGCCTCAACAAAATCCTGGATCAAGCCGGCCAAAAGCGCGTAGCCAAAAACTACACGCGCTATCCGAATTGGTATGCCCAGATCGATGGCTGGAAAAAGAAACACCCCCTCAGCTTCAAGGACACCGAGGACGCCATTCAGCCACAGCATGTCATCCGTCTCCTACATGAGATGACCAAAGGCGAAGCGATCATCACGACGGGCGTCGGCCAGCACCAGATGTGGGCCGGGCAGTTTTATGATTTCGACAAGCCCCGCACCTTCATCACCTCGGCCGGGTTGGGATCCATGGGATTCGGTTACCCCGCAGCCATGGGCGCGAAAGTCGCCATGCCTGACAAGCAGGTGATCGACATCGATGGTGACGGATCGTTTTTGATGAATGTCCAAGAGCTCGCCACCGCCCACATCGAGGGCATCGCGGCGAAGGCAATCATTCTTAACAACCAACACCTCGGCATGGTCGTGCAGTGGGAGGACCGCTTCCACGGCGGCAATCGCGGGCATACCTTCCTCGGCGATCCAAAAAACTTGAAGCGCATCTACCCGGACTATGTGGAGCTTTGCAAAGGCTTCGGAGTCCCCTGCGAGCGGGTCCATCACAAAAAAGACCTGCCTGCGGCGATCAAGCGCATGCTCGAATCCAAGGAAGCCTATGTGCTCGATGTCATGACGCCCTACACCGAGCATGTGTTGCCGATGATTCCATCGGGCAAAACTTACAAAGACATCATCACCGAGTAGTTCGAGCGGTTCTCCCGGCGGCAATCAGCGCGGAAGGATTTGGCGAATGGCTTGGGCGAGGATTTGGGGGGTGGTCGCTTTGCGCCACTCCCCTTTTTTCAGCTGAGGCGACGGCATGATCCAATGCTGGAGGCCGTTCGGCGAATAGGGTGCGTAGACTCCGGGATGTTGACCTGCGGAGGCGATGACGGCGGGCGATCCGAGCGCGCACGCCATGTGCGCGGCGGCGGTGTCCACCGTAAGGACCAATCGCGCGGCGGCGATGGATTTTAAAAAATCGGAGAGAGGTTTTTGGGGATCGATGACGAGGTTTTGGATGCCGGAGGAGCGGAGGATTTGGGCGAAGGCGGCGAGTTGTTCCTGTTGGCTAGGGCCGGCGGCGAGATGGAGCGGGGAGTCGCCGCGCTCGGGAGCGAGGATTTGGAGGGCGGCGGCCCATTTTTCGGCCGGGTAGTCTTTGTTCAGGCTCGAGCTGAAGGGGCAGAGGAGCCAGCGGTCCGAGCGGGGGACGGGTTCGGGGAGGATCAGGGAAGGGAGGATTTCGGCGTCGGGGATTTCGCGGCCGAGGAATTCGGCGGCCACGGAGCGGTTGGCCTCGATGTCGGTGGGAAGTTTTCCTGGAGCCGGGTAGGGAAGGAGGGTGGGTTGGAAAAAGCGGGTGACGAAATTTTCGACGGCGGGACGGCGGACGCGGGGACGGGCGAGGAGGAGGTTTTGGCAGGCGATGCGGCGCTTGGCGCGGGGGGTGTAGAACCAGATCGAGTGCAGGTAGGCGCGCATGCTTCGCAGGCAGAGCGCGGCATCCACGCGCAGGCCGAGCATTTTCAGCCAAGAGGGGAGGCTGTGGAGGATGTTGACGGTCGTGACATTGAGGATGCGGCGTTTCTCGCGGAGGGTGAGGGGAAGAACGAGCGCCTTGGGGAACTGGCTTTTGGCCAGCGGGGCGACATCCGATCGCACGGCGAGGACAAGGTTTTCCTCCCCCGCCTCGCGGGCGATCAAGCGGATGCAACCCGAGGCGAGGATGAAATCGCCGATGGCGTCGGGTTTGAGAATGAAGACGCGCAACGGCGTTTACACCGAGTAGGTGGTGGAGGAGGTGTTGCCGCCGTGGCCGGTCCAGTTCGTGTGGAAAAATTCGCCTCGGGGTTTGTCCACGCGCTCGTAGGTGTGGGCGCCGAAGAAGTCGCGCTGGGCCTGGAGGAGATTCGCGGGCAAGACGGCGGAGCGGAAGCTGTCGAAGAAGGCGAGTGCGGTGGAAAAGGCGGGCGCGGGGATGCCGCGCTTGGCGGCGGTGGCGACGATGTTGCGCCAGCCTTTCTGGGATTTCTTGATCTCGCCGCGGAAGTAGTCGTCGAACAGGAGATTCGCGAGGTTGGTTTTTTTGTCGAAAGCCTCTTTGATTTTGCCGAGGAAGCGGGAGCGGATGATGCAACCGCCGCGCCACATGAGGGCGATGCCGCCCCAGTTGAGCTTCCAGCCGTATTCCTTGGCGGCGGCTTGCATGAGCATGTAGCCCTGCGCGTAGCTGATGATCTTCGAGGCGTAGAGCGCGTCGCGGACTTCCTGCACGAGCGCGTCGCGTTTTTTGGCGTTGCGGGCGGTGGGGATGGCGGGTTTCGGTCCTTTGAGTTTGCGGGCGGCGCGAACGCGGTCGTCCTTCATTGCCGAAACGCAGCGGGCGTAGACGGCCTCGGCCATGAGAGTGATCGGGGTGCCGAGGTCGAGCGAGTTGATGACCGTCCACTTGCCGGTGCCTTTTTGCCCAGCGGTATCGAGGATTTTGTTCACGAGCGGGGAGCCATCGGTGTCCTTCTTGGCGAAAATGTCGCGCGTGATCTCGATGAGGTAGCTGTCGAGTTCGCCTTTGTTCCACTCGGCGAAGGTGTCGTGCAGTTCCTGTTCGTTCATGCCGAGGCCGTTTTTGAGAATGTTGTAGGCCTCGCAGATGAGCTGCATGTCACCGTATTCGATGCCGTTGTGAACCATCTTCACATAATGGCCGGCACCTTCTTCGCCCACCCAGTCGCAGCACGGCGAGCCGTCCTCGACCTTGGCGGAGATGGATTGGAAAATTTCCTTCACATGCGGCCACGCGGCAGGCGAGCCGCCGGGCATGATGCTCGGACCTCGCCGGGCGCCTTCCTCGCCACCGGAGACTCCGGTGCCGATGAAGAGCAGACCTTTGGCCTCCAACTCGCGCTGGCGGCGGTTCGTGTCTTCGAATAGGGAATTTCCTCCGTCAATGATGATGTCGCCTGGCTCGAGATGCGGGGTGATTTGCGCTATGAAGTCATCCACGGGCTTGCCGGCCTTCACGAGCATCATGATCCGGCGTGGGCGTTTGAGTTTGGCGACGAGTTCCTCGATCGAGTGCGCGCCTTGGACTTTTGTTCCATTCGCCTCGTTGGCAAGGAAGTCATCCACCTTCGAGGTGGTGCGGTTGTAGACGACGACGGTGTAGCCGTGGTCATTCATGTTGAGGACAAGGTTCTGGCCCATGACGGCCAATCCGATGAGACCGATGTCTCCTTGAGGCGTGGTGTTTTGCATGATCGAAACGGCAAGCGCTAATGGAATCAGGACGCGCTGTTAAGCTTAAATTCAGACATTTTCCGGCTGGAACGAGCCGCCGTAGCCAGGGCGATAAAGCATAAGGCCTGTGATGGCGGATATTTGCTCAAAGTGGGCATCCACCGTGTAGAGTCGGTTTTGGTCGTGAATGGCGATCGAGGCGATGAGCACATCCATCCATGGCACGGTGATTCCGCGATCCCGCAACTGCCAGGCCAGAGCGATCGCTCGCTCCCAATCCTCTGTCTGAACTGGTCGGTAGGGGATGACAGAAAAATATGCTCCCAGCGTGCGGCGCTCTTCTTTTCTGGCGCCGCCCATGACCTCGAGTCGGGCGGGGGCGCAGAGTCGTGCTTCATAAGATTCGAGGATTGCCTCGAGCGCGACCTTGACCTCGAGCCGACCTTGACGCCGGAGGGCTTCGATCCAAACGGAGGAATCAATCAGGACCATGATTCTACTCCGAGGCGAGGGGAGGGACGGGGTTTGCGAAGGTATCACTCGTCGCATCCCCAGGATAATCGAAGGCGCCCTCTCTCATTAATCTGCCAAACTCCTTTGCCCGCTTTCTTCTGACGAATTCGGTGATGGCCTTGGAAAGCGAGGCGCTTTTGCTTTTTTCGCCCGTTAATTCCATCACTTCGCTTAAAATATCTTCTGAAATGTCCACGCTGATTCTCATAATGAGATAAAATAAGAATCAAAATGCATCAAGTCAAATTAAAATTTTATGCAATTCTATGTTTTCTTTGAATTCATTCGATGCGAAATGACGCTCTGAATCTGTGAAGCGAGTGCGCTCATGGAAAGGGAGGCGTCCAACAGCACGACCCGTGCGGGATTTTTTTTCGCTAGGTCGAGATATCCTTGGCGGACAGCGGCAAAGAAGTCCTCGCTCTCGCGTTCGATCCGATCGAGTTCGCGTTTGCCGGCGCGCATGCGATGGAGCGAGGCCTCGCGGTCGAGGTCGAGAACGAAGGTGACATCGGGCAGGCAATCGCCGACCGCAAAGGCGTTGATGCGCGCGGTGTCGTCAGCGGGGATGCGGCGGGCGACTCCTTGATAAACGGTGGTCGAATCGAAAAATCGGTCACTAATTACAATGAGGCCAGATTCGAGGGCGGGGAGAATTTTTTCGCGAACGAGCTGGGCGCGGCTGGCGGCGAAGAGGAGGAGTTCGGCCTCGGGCACGAGATTGTCGCCTTCCGGTGCGTGTTGGAGGAGATGGCGGATCGACTCGCCGGCGGGGGTTCCGCCGGGCTCGCGGATCAAGAGCGGTTCATGGCCAGATTGG
Organism: Verrucomicrobiota bacterium; assembly: GCA_039797215.1. Taxonomy (GTDB): domain Bacteria; phylum Verrucomicrobiota; class Verrucomicrobiia; order Chthoniobacterales; family Terrimicrobiaceae; genus UBA967. The sequence goes on from JBDKIG010000143.1 coordinate 4,863, forward strand.
CGGAGATGATCGGCGAGGAGGGAAATCTGAGTGGATTTCCCGCAGCCTTCCGAGCCTTCGAATGTAATGAAAAAACCGGGGCGCGACATATTTGAGCGATGGGCTTTGATATTCGGCGGGTTTCGTTTTAGCAAAGCCGGAATGAACTACTGGCTCGTGAAACAAGAACCGACCTCCTATTCGTGGGAGCAATTCGTGCGCGACGGAAAGACTGCTTGGACCGGGGTGCGAAATTTTCAGGCGCGCAATCATCTGCGTGCGATGGCGCCCGGCGACCGTGTGCTCTACTACCACAGCGTCGTCGGCAAGGCGGTGGTCGGCGTGGCCGAGGTGGCTCGCTCCGCATATCCCGATCCCACGGCGGAGGAGGGCGATTGGTCGTGTGTGGAATTGAAGCCGCTCGAGGCATTGCGGCGGCCTGTCGAGCTGGAGGAAATCAAGTCCGAGCCCGCGCTGGCGGAGATCGTCCTGTTGCGCCAATCGCGCCTGAGCGTGATGCCGCTAAAAAAAGTGGAGTTCGACGCCATTTTGCGGCTTTCGAAAAAATAAAGATTTCCGCTCGCTCCACAGGCTGGATCGGTGGAGTTTCACTACCATGACATCCGAACCCCACTTCGCGGTCGCCTCGACTTTTTCGCCGCGTTTTAATGCCATCCTTGTGGAGGCGGACCGCGTGGCGAGGTTGTTCGGCGCGAGACTTTCCGTGCTCCATGCTGGCGAGCGGTCGGATGAGAAAGTTGGCATGTTCCGTGATGCCTTCGCCGGGTTGGGCCGCGAGGAGGTCGATATTTACTGGTGCGAGGGGGGCACCCCCGCCGAGGCGCTGGTTGACGCGGCGGCCAGCGAATATTTCGATTTATTTATCGCTGGAACGATTGGGCGCCCGGAGGATTTGAGGAATTTCACCGGTGCGATTGTTCGTGAGCTTTTCACCCGCACGCCATGCGATTTGCTCTTGATTCCAAATCCGAAGGAGAAGCCGATCGAAAACCTCAATGCTTGTTTACTCGTCGAGGCCTACTCGCCACGGTGGCGCGCGGCGAAGGATACCCTTCGCGCGCTGAAGCCAGCCAAAATCTCGATCCTCGCGGCTGACAGTCCATTCGCTCAAGCCCGGCACTCGGGCACTGGAAAGCCCGATATCGATGGAACGCTCGACGAAATTTGCGAAGACCTAGCTGAGATTACTGAGGAGATCGACGTCCGTCGTGTGCGATCGAATACCGGCTTCATCCTGTGCGACATCATTCAAGAAACAGCGCCTGACTTTTTGCTGGTTGAATCCGAGTGGAAAAACCGCCAACGCGTGGTGCCATCCCACCTCGGTTGGCTCGAGCAGGTCATTCCGAGCCGCTTGTTTCTT
>JBDKIG010000144.1:0-6131 GCA_039797215.1 Verrucomicrobiota bacterium
GAGCTGGTAGAACCAGACCTTGCGCGTCTTCGTGCCTTTCTCGAAGAAGAGCACCACGGTCTTCACGCCCGCGCCGATGAACGTGCCGCCGGGGCAGTCGAGCACGGTGTGGAGGTTGCATTCTTCGAGGAGCTTTTGCCGCAGGCTGACGGACGCGTTGTCGGTGTTGGAGAGGAAGGTGTTCTTGATGACGATGCCGGCGCGGCCTCCGGCCTTGAGGATTTTGATGAAGTGCTGGAGAAAGAGGAACGCAGTCTCGCCGGTGCGGATGGGGAAGTTTTGCTGCACTTCCTTGCGCTCTTTGCCGCCGAAGGGCGGATTTGCGACGATGATGTGGAAGCGGTCCTTTTCCTGCACGTCGGCGAGGTTCTCGGCGAGGGTGTTGGTGTGAATGACATTGGGCGCCTCGATGCCGTGCAGGATCATGTTCATGATCGCGATGACGTAGGCGAGGGACTTCTTTTCCTTCCCGTAGAAGGTGCGCTCTTGCAGGGCGCGGTCCTGGGCGGTGGTGCGCTGGGGGTTCTGGGCGCGGAGGTAATCGAAGGATTCGCAGAGGAAGCCCGCTGATCCAACGGCGGGATCGCAGATGGTCTCGCCGAGCCGGGGCGCGGTGACGGCGACGATGGCCCGAATGAGTGGGCGCGGGGTGTAATACTCGCCGCCGTTGCGCCCGGCGTTGCCCATGTTTTTGATCTTGGCCTCGTAGAGGTGCGAGAGTTCGTGCTTTTGGGTCTGAGACTGGAAGCGGAGTTCGTCGATGTGGTCGATGATCTCGCGGAGGTTGTAGCCGCTCTGGATGCGGTTCTTTATCTCACCGAAGATTTCGCCGATTTTGTATGCGATGGTGTTCGGCCCGGTGGCCTTGGCCTTGAAGCCGTGGAGGTAGGGGAAGAGCTTGGCGTTGACGAACTGGATGAGGTCGTCGCCTGTCAGGGCGGAGTTGTGATCGATCTTGCCGTCATCGCCCTTCGGCGCGGCCCATGATTCCCAGCGGTAGGGGGTATCGAGAATGTGGTTGTAGTTTCTTCCTTCAAGAGCGGCTTCGGTCGCCTTGTCGGCCTCCAAGGCGTCGAGGTATTTCAGAAAGAGGAGCCAAGATGTCTGCTCCGTGTAGTCGAGCTCGCTGGTGCAACCGGCGTCTTTATAGAGGACATCGTCGATGTTTTTGAAGGCTTGTTCGAACATGGGCGGCTAAAGAAAGAAGAGGGCTGCGTAAGGGGCGCGTTGGGAGTGGGCAACGGTTGGTTGAGTCACGGGCGGTAGTTCAGCTTTTTGAATGCTGCCGGGCAATGGGATTCCAGTGGAAAACATGGCAGGCATCATAAAATGCCGGTAGGACATTGACAGGGGGAGCGGATTTTTTTCTTAAAAATGCGCGGGGCGCTACTCTCGGCTCTGGAACATGGCTCGGAGCGAGGGGAGGGGGATGCAGTCTTTGAAGACCATTTGCACATCGGGCCCTGGGTGGGTTTTGCAATCGGAAGCTTCCGAGTAGGCCGTGAGAGTGCTGGCCACCATGCCGACGACTTCGCCGTTTTTGTTGAGGACCGGACCGCCAGAACTGCCGCCGGCGAAGTCGGCTGTGATGCTCATCCAATCAGTCGGTGGTTCGTCTTCCTTCAACTGGTCGCGGTGGAATCGCGAAATTTTGCCGCTGGTGAGGCAATAATATTGGCCCTGCGGGTGGCTGATGACATGAACCTCCTCGGCGGGTTCCGCAGAGTTTGCGAGCGGCAGGGCGCGAAGAGTCTTGTTGCCGGGATTGATTCGCAGGATGGCGATGTCCTTTTCCACATCGGCGGCGACGATTTCCTTCACCGGAAATATCCCGCCATCCAGCGTCATCACAGCCAGCGGGTCGTCTTTGCCGTTTTCGAAAAGGTGGGCGTTGGTGACGATGAGACCTTCGGGAGAAGCGATCCAACCGCTCGCCGCGCCACCATGATGCCACTCGTCGCATTTTTCACATTTAAAAATGGACCCGATGGAAACCACTGAAGGAGCGCATTGCCGGTAAAGCGAGGACGGGGTTTCGGGGGAGGTTTTGGTTGGGATTTCGGTAATCGAAACCTTGCGGCTCGGGTTTTTTTTAACCGCGGATTCGGCCTCGCGCATGGTGAGGGTGTCCACCTTTTCGACCAGTGCGGAGAGTTGATCGACGAAATCCTGCTCGATCTTGGCGTCATCGATAAACACAGGTTCTTGCGCGTGGCAGACACCGAGGAAGAGGACGGAAAGAATTGCGAGTCGGAAGGTCATAATTGCTCGAGGGTAAGGCCGGGCGGCGGTGCTTCGCCGAGAAGGCCGGCTTGATCGGCTGTGGCCAGAGGGACCGCCTCGTGCAAGACGCGGCGCCGCACTTCCGGAATGTCCCAGGATTTCAGAAGCGAGTCGATTTGCTGGCGGGAGGATTTGGGGACATCGACCGGGCGCAGGCCGGTGAGGCGGGCGGCGCGGAGCCAGCAGGAGGCGGCCTCGGGGCGGAGAGACTCTCCGGGGTCTGTGTCGGCGAGTTGCGGCCAGAGTTCCTCGACAAGGTCGGGAGGGAGGATTTGCTCGGCCCCGGCGTGGAAAAGGACACGGGAGAGAAGGCGGCCGAGGGCTTTCCAGAATGCAGGGTTTGCGGGGTGTGAGGAAATGGATGCGGCGAGGCGCCGGGCGATCGCGGCGCGAAATTCGGCGGGGAGGGTTTCCAGTGCGCCAGCGAGCATGGCGATCTCGGCTGAGGGATTCGAGCCGTCTTTCCACTCGGCGGCGGCGGGTGTCCAGATCGCGAGGGATTGGGCGGGATCAAGGCCGGCGGCGATGCGTCGGGCGGCGATCCAGCGTTGGATTTTTACCGAGCCGTTGGGGAATTTTGGTGGCGTGGCGAGGATTTGGGCGAGGGCGGCGACGCGTTCGGGATCACCGGTCATGCCGCATCCGGGGCGCAAGAACCAACCGGCGAGGTGCAGCCAGGTTTCTTCGTGCTCCGCTGAGGCGTGGCGGTGGTCGGCGGCTTCAAGCCAGAGGTCGAAAAGCTGACGCACGATGCCGCCGCTCCAGTCCGACTTGCGGGCGCCGAGGGATTTTTCTCCTGCGGTGAAAATCGTGTTGGCGGTGAGTTTTTGGCGGGTCTTGCGCGAGGGGTCGAGGAGGGCCGTGAGTTGTTGACCCGCGAGGGTGACGGCATCCGAGCGGTCGGCGGATTTTTTGGAGGATGGGGAATTTTTGCCCCGCATGGAGAATTCCAGCGGCCAGCGCAACTCCGACTCAGCGCCGAGCAATTCCACCCGAAGCAGACCGGTGGATCGCAGGGTGGTGCGCAGCGAGACGCGGAGATTTGGATCGCGAGGGAGGTTTTGGCCGGCGGGTGGCGTCAGGATTGTTTCGAGTGCGGGGAGTTCTGTGAAGCCCTCAGACTCGGTGCTCACGACATCGCCGGGTTGGTCGGCGTGACGGCGAGGGTTTCGAAGGATGCGGAAAGAGGCGGGTTTTCCCACCAGTGCGCAAAGGTTTTGAGGGGCGGCGGTGTGTTCCTTTTCCGGCGGGGCGTCCTGCGGAAGGATGCACAGCGCGGAATTTTCGCCCGTGGCGATGTAGTAGGAGTGGGAGGCTCCGGCTTCGATGCACGAGGAATCGCCGGTGGCTCGCAGGTGGAGGAAGCGGGCCGCTCCTCGGGCAACGGCGAGGTCGGGATCGGCATTTTCGAGGACTTGTGGCGCATGGTCAGGTTGCCAGCGGGCGAGGTTTTCTAAAATGCGCTGGCGAATCGCCGGGGACTTGGTGAGGCCGCCGTTGAAGAGGAGGAAATCGATCGGCGGCCGGTCGCGGAGGAAATCAGCGAGGTGGCGGGTGACGGCGGGATCTTTCGCGTAGGGCAGACCCATTTCGCGGAGGCCCGGGGTGCTACGGAGGGGGCGCTCCCCGGCGCCAACCGGTGGGAAGAAGCCTTCGAGGAGGAGACGGTTGATTTCGGCGGAGGAGACTTCGGCGCGTAGGGTGCCCGCGAGAAGCGAGGCTCCTGGCTTCGCCACGGCGACGGGCCAGGTTTTATCGGGAGGATGGTTTGTCGAGAGGGCGCTCTCCTTGATGTCTCGGGAGTGCGCGAGGAGTTGGGCGAAAGTGGTAGGTGGCAACTGCGAGCCCGGCGCGAGTTTTTCCTCGAGGAAATGGGCGAGGGCGATGTCGAGGTTGTCGCCGCCGAGGAGCAAGTGGTCGCTCACGGCGATGCGATGAAGTCGGGGCAGCGGGGAGTCGGGTTTTTGCTCGGCGGAGAAGAGGCTGAGGTCGGTCGTGCCTCCGCCGATGTCGACCACGAGGATGTGGGTTTTTGCGCCGGTGGCGGGAAGGTCGGATTGTTCCAACCACGCGTAGAAAGCGGCCTGGGGCTCCTCGAGCAGGATCGTGGATTCGGGAAAACCCGCCGCGCGCGCGGCCTCGAGGGTGAGTTGCTGGGCGGCGGGATCGAACGATGCGGGAACGGTGATCGCGAGGTCTTGGTCGGACAGCGGGGCATGGGGGTGGAGGGAGTTCCACGAGGCGGCGAGTTTTTGGAGGAGCGTCGAGAGGGCTTCGACGGGGCTGAGTTGTTCGGTCGATGGAATCTCGCCGGAGCCGAGAGGGAGGAATTTCGCCCGGCGGTCGGCGGCGTGGTGGACGAGCCAGGATTTTGCGGAGTGAATGACGCGACCGGGAACCTCCGCCGCCCGGGCGCGTGCGAAACGCCCAGCTTCCCAATCGCGACTGGCGGGTGGGAGGTAAAGAAAGGACGGGAGCGTTTCGTGCGAGGCGCTGGAGTGATCGGTCTCCGCCTGCGGAATTTCTAGAATGGTGCTGCGTCCCTCCGACGACTCGGCGGGCACAAACGCTAAGGCGCAATTCGTGGTGCCGAGGTCGATTCCGATGCGGTAGCGCGTCATTTACTGCATCCGGACATTGAACTCGAGTTTCCAGCGGTCCCCGGTGGGCTTGTGGAGGAAGTGGAGTTCAAGGTGGCCGAGTTCGGTGATGCGGGCCTGGAGGTGGACGGGGATTTCCTCGCCGGGTTGGTGGCCTGCGGGCGGGGGGATTTCGATTTGGAGTTTGGCGGATTCTTCGAGTTCGGCGGCGTCGGGGAGGATTTGGCCGGGCTGGTCGCCGGCGCGGACTTCGGATTGGAAGAAGCGGAAATCGGAGGTTTCGCCGGTGTAGAGGAGGAATTCCTGGTCGGAGATTTCGTGGCTGGTGCCTTCCTCCATGCCTTGTGGGGCCACGCAGAGAGCCTTGGTGACAGGGCGGCGTCCGGGCACGGCCATTCCGGTGGATTCCATCCCGATGTAGTAGGAGCGGGCGGTGCCGGATTTGATGCGAAGGCCTTGGCCAGTGGCGCGGAGTCGGGCGTAGACAGCGGCTCCCAGGGCCACGGCATGGTCGGGGCGGGCGCCTTCGAGTTCGCGGATGGGGCGGTTCGCCCAACGGCTGAGTTGGTCGAGAACGCGGGCGCGGAGCGGGCTGGCATTGAAGACGCCGCCGTTGAAGAGCACGGCGTCTGGGATCAAGAGCGGGGCGCTATCGATTTTTGCGGAGCCTCCGACGGATTCGAGAAGTTGGGGGGACGAGGTGATGTTGGCTTTCGCACGGGTGAGGAAACGGGCGAGGTGCTTCGAGATGGCAGCGTCGGCGGCGTAGGGAAGGCCGGCCTCGCGCAGGCCACCGGCTCGGCGGAGGGCTGGCATTTCATCGGCGGCGACGAGAGGGAGGAAGCCGTCAAGGACGATTTGATCGACCTGCTCGCGGCTGAGCGAGGTGCTGAGAGTCGAGGCAATGAGCCGGCTGGATCGGGTGGGGATGGCGATCGGGACTTCCTTGAGCGAGGGGTCGGAGAGGAGGGATTCCTTGGCGGCGCGGGTGGATTGAACGAGGGCGAGGAATTGCCAGTCGTCGAGAACGGAGCCAGCGGCGGCGAGTTTTTCCGACACATCATGGGCGAGGGCGAGGTCCATGTTGTCGCCGCCGAGGAGGAGGTGTTCGCCCACGGCGACACGCTCGAGCGCGAGGTTTCCGTCTTTTCCGGTGACGGCAATGAGGCTGAAGTCGGCGGTGCCCCCGCCAACATCGCAGACGAGCAGGAGGTCGCCGGATTGGACCTGTTTGCGCCAGTCGGTGCC
>JBDKIG010000145.1:0-5895 GCA_039797215.1 Verrucomicrobiota bacterium
TTTTCGCGACGACAATCAACTACATCGATCGGCAGATTCTTTCGTTGCTCAAACCGATCCTCGACGACGAGATCGGTTGGACGAGCACCCAGTTCGGCGCAATTAATTCGGCCTTTCAGGCGGCTTACGGTGTCAGCCTTTTTGTCTTCGGGTGGTTTATCGACAAGTATGGCACCAAGATTGGCTACGCGACCTCGATCGCGGCTTGGAGTCTTGCGGCCATCGGACATGCCGTGGTGTCCAGCCTCGGGGGCTTTTTTGTCGCCCGCATTGCGCTAGGCCTCGGTGAAGGGGGGAACTTTCCTGCTGCCGTCAAGGCCACCGCACAATGGTTCCCAAAAAAGGAGCGGGCACTGGCGGCCAGTCTTTTCAATGCCGGCGCAAATGTAGGCGCCATCGCCGCTCCTGCTCTTGTTCCCGTCATCGCGTATTCGATGGGTTGGCAGTGGACCTTTATTTTTGCCGGCCTGGCAGGTTTTATCTGGCTTTTCTTTTGGTTCCCGCTTTTTGACTGCCCCGAGCGGTCCCGACATGTTTCCGCAGCGGAGCTTGCCTACATCGAGAGCGATCCAGCGGATGCTGGAGATGACGGTCACAAAATATCCTGGAAGGAAATCCTCCGTCACCGGGAGGCATGGTCGTTTATCGCCGCCAAAGTCCTGACCGATCCTGTGTGGTGGTTTTTTCTCATCTGGCTGCCGGATTTTTTCAAACAGACCCGCGGGCTCGACATCAAGAGCAGTTGGTTTCTTCTCGTGAGCATCTACGGGATCATCACCGTTCTCAGCATCCTCGGCGGGTGGGTTACGGGCTGGCTCACGGGTCGTGGTTGGAGCGTTACCCGGGCACGCAAAACCGGCATGTTTGTGTTTGCTCTTTGTGTCGTCCCGATCGCATTCGTAACCCAAGTGGGAGACTGGACCGCCGTCCTCCTTATCGGTCTGGCGGGCGCAGCGCACCAGGCCTGGTCGGCCAACCTTTTCACCACGGTCTCCGATATGTTCCCAAAGCGGGTGGTTGCCTCTCTCATTGGAATCGGCAGCACCGCCGGCACGCTCGGAGGCATGGCTTTCCCGATTCTCACTGGCATGATCCTCGACAAATACACGAACGGCTATGCACTCATCTTCGGATTTTGCTCGGTTGCCTACCTCGTGGCATTTGCTGTGAACTACCTTCTTGCTCCCAAGTTCGAGCCGGTCACTTTCAAGTAACCGTCACGAAACGGATGGGAATCTTCAAGAATTTCGCCACATCCCCATTTAACACCTGAACCGATGTCACTCCCGCTCCGCGACCCATCCACCTGCCACTACGACCAGATCTCCCTCGGAGAAGTCATGCTGCGCCTCGACCCCGGCGAAGGCCGCATTCGCACGGCCCGTCACTTCACCGCCTGGGAAGGCGGCGGCGAATACAACACCTCCCGTGGTCTCCGCAAATGCTTCGGCCTTCGCACCGCCGTTTGCACCGCTCTGGTGGATAATGAAATCGGCCACCTCATCGAGGATTTCATCATGCAAGGCGGCGTGGATACCGGCTTCATCAAATGGCGCGAGGACGACGGCATCGGCCGCTCCGTGCGCAATGGTTTGAATTTCACCGAGCGCGGATTCGGCATCCGTGGAGCCGTCGGCAATCCAGACCGCGGCCACAGCGCCGCCTCGCAACTCCGACCTGGCGACTACGACTGGGAAAACATCTTCGGAAAACTCGGAGCCCGCTGGTTCCATACCGGTGGGATTTTTGCCGCCCTCTCCGAATCCACCGCCGATCTGACCATCGAGGCCGTCACCGCCGCAAAAAAGCACGGCGCCATCGTCAGCTACGATCTCAACTATCGCCCGTCCCTTTGGAAATCCATAGGCGGCCAAGCCAAGGCCCGCGAGGTGAACCGTGAGATCGCCAAGCATGTCGATGTCATGATCGGCAACGAGGAGGACTTCACGGCCTCCCTCGGCTTCGAAGTCGAAGGCGTTGATCACAACCTCACCAACATCGAGACAGACGCCTTCAAACGCATGATCGAAACCGCCGTTAAGGAATACCCCAATTTCCAAGTTGCGGCGACCACCCTTCGCGGGGTGCACACAGCGATCAAAAACGACTGGAGCGCCATCTGCTGGCATGACGGCTCATTTTACGAGAGCCGCCAATATCCCGGCCTCGACATCCTCGATCGCGTGGGAGGCGGCGACAGCTTCGCCAGTGGACTGGCCTTCGGATTCCTCGAGCACAACGACCCTCAACTCGCCGTCGATTACGGCGCGGCGCACGGGGCGCTGGCCTCCACAACTCCCGGCGACACCTCGATGGCCACACGCAAGGAAGTCGAAAAACTCATGAAAGGCGGCAGCGCACGAGTCGTGCGCTGATTCGTCCCCTTCTCCATGAAATTCCTTCACGACGACTTCCTGCTTCAGACCCCCACCGCCCGGCGCCTCTACCATGAAGTCGCGGCGGGATTGCCGATCATCGATTACCATTGCCACCTCCCGCCTGCCGATATTGCAGCCGACCGGCGGTTCGCGAACCTTTTTGAAATCTGGCTCCAAGGCGACCACTACAAATGGCGCGCCATGCGATCCAACGGCGTGCCCGAGCGGCTTTGCACCGGCGATGCCGACCCGTTCGAGAAATTTTCCGCCTGGTGCACCACCGTCCCGCACACCCTCCGCAACCCGCTCTACCATTGGAGCCACTTGGAACTTCTCCGCTACTTCGGAATCGATTGCCCGATATCCTCCGAAACCGCCAAGGAGATCTGGGACGAGGCCAACCACCAACTCGCCCAGCCCTCACTCTCCGTCTCTGGCATCCTCAAAAAATTCCAAGTCGAGATCGTTTGCACCACCGACGACCCACTGGACGACCTTTCGAGCCATGCAGCCATCGCATCCCACAGCGACATCTCATGCCAGGTCTTCCCAACCTTCCGTCCCGACATGGCCATGAAACTTTCGGATGCCGCGGCGTTCAACGCCTGGTGCGATCGCTTGGCCACCGTCTCGGCCATGGATACCTCGACTTTTTCAGGATTCACCAGCGCCCTGCGCCAGCGGCACGATTTTTTCCATTCGATAGGCTGCCGCCTCTCCGACCATGGCCTCGAAACCTGCCCTGCGGAATTCGCCTCGGACAGCGAAGCCAGCGCCATCTTCGATAAAGCCCGCTCTGGAAAACCCGTTTCCCCCGACGAGCAAACCCGCTTCGCCGGGAACCTCATGGTTTTTTTCGGCCGCCTCGACAGCGAGAAGGGCTGGACCAAGCAACTCCACCTTGGCGCCCTCCGCAGCAACAACACCCGCGCCCTCCAGACTCTTGGTCCCGATACCGGCTTCGACAGCATCGGCGACCGCCCGCAAATGGCCTCGCTCGCCGGGTATCTCGACCGGTTGGAACTCGATGGACAGCTGCCCAGAACCATTCTTTACAACCTGAACCCCGCCGACAATTACGCCTTCGCCACCATGATCGGAAACTTTCAGGACGGGTCCATCGCCGGCAAAATCCAATACGGCAGCGGTTGGTGGTTTCTCGATCAAAAGCACGGAATCGAAATGCAGCTCGACGCCCTCTCCGACTGCGGACTGCTGAGCCGCTTCGTCGGGATGCTCACAGATTCCCGTAGCTTCATGAGCTTCCCCCGGCACGAATACTTCCGACGCATCCTCTGCAACATCCTCGGCAACGAAGTGGAACAAGGCCTCCTGCCAAACGACGGCAAATTGCTCACCCACCTCGTCACAGCGGTCTGCCACCGCAACGCACAGACCTATTTCGGCTTTCCTCTGGCTCCACCCCGGAAAGATTTGGATGACCCAATCGTGAATAACTTTTTACAATCATGAATACTTGTGGCCGTTGGTTTGTCGGGTTTGGAATTTTTCTCTTTCTCTGCGGCGTGGCTGGATTTTTGTCGAATCCCACAGGCGCCAAGACGGCTTTAATCTCCGGGGGAACCTTTGGATTTTTATCATCAGCATGGGGAGTTCTCATGCTTCGTGGGATGAACTGGGCGTGGGTTCCGGCCTTGGGTTGCACGGGAATGCTGTCCGTGGTTTTCACTTGGCGCGCGGTCGTGGGTTGGAAGGCCTACGCTCTGGGAGAGCCTAAGCTTTTTGCCGCCTCTCTCATCTCTCTGATGCTGGCGGGTTCCCTTCTCTCGATCGGCGTCTTGATAAAAAATCGCGCTCGCTAAATCCGTTTCAAAAACGCCACGGAATTTCTGGATGGACGACTTCTGTGTCGTCCATCGCTCTTTCCAAGATGGTCTGCGGCTTTTAGGGCAGCTGGGTGGAGCCCATCAAGTGGCGGTCCACTTCGCGGGCGGCACCTCGGCCTTCGTTGATGGCCCAGACGACGAGTGATTGTCCGCGGCGGCAATCGCCGGCAGCGAAGACATTCGGGATGTTGGTCGTGTATTTCTCGTGCTCGGCTTTGGCGTTTCCGCGCGGGTCGCGCTCGACGCCGAAGGATTCGAGGAGCGGTTGCTCGGGGCCGACAAAGCCCATAGCCAACAAGACGAGGTCGGCAGGGACGATGCGCAGGGTGCCTTCGACATCCTTCGGCACGAATTGGCCCTGGTCGTTTTTCTCCCACTGGATGTTCACGATCTCGATACCGGTCACTTCGCCATTCGATCCATTCACGAAACGCTTGGCGGTGACTTCGTATTTGCGGGGATCCTCGCCTTGGATGGCGGCGGCTTCCTCTTGACCGTAGTCCATTTTGTAGACTTTGGGCCATTCGGGCCATGGGTTGTTCGCGGCGCGGGTGAGGGGTGGCTTGGGAAGGATTTCGAGCTGGGTGACGGATTTGCAGCCGTGGCGGAGCGAGGTGCCGACGCAGTCCGTGCCTGTGTCGCCGCCGCCGATCACGATCACATTCTTGCCGATGGCGTCGATGGGCGGACGGTTGCCGTTTGGCGAGCCGTGGACTCGGAGGAAGCGGGTATTCTCGGTGAGAAACTCCATCGCGTAGTGGACTCCAGAAAGCTCTCGGCCGGGAATCGGAAGGTCGCGGGGCTTGGTGGCACCGGTGCAAATCACGACGGCGTCGAAGTCTTTTTTGAGCTGATCGGCGGTGATGTGCTTCCCGATCTCGACTCCGGTTTTGAAGACGATGCCCTCGTCCTCGAGGATTTTAATGCGGCGGTCCACGACCTTCAGCTTGTCGAGCTTCATGTTCGGGATGCCGTATTGGAGGAGGCCGCCAATGCGATCGGCGCGTTCGAATACGGTAACACGGTGGCCGGCCTTGTTGAGTTGCGCGGCGCAGGCGAGACCAGCGGGGCCGGAGCCGACAACGGCAACCTTGCGGTTCGTGCGAACCTCGGGCGGTTCGGGCACGACCCAGCCTTCCTCAAAGCCCTTGTCGATGATCGCGGCTTCGATGGTTTTAATGGCTACAGCAGGCTCGATGATGCCGAGCGTGCAGGAGCCTTCGCAAGGAGCGGGGCAGACGCGGCCGGTGAACTCGGGGAAGTTGTTCGTCTTGTGCAGGCGGTCGAGAGCTTCGCGCCAGAGGCCGCGGTAAACGAGATCGTTCCACTCGGGAATGAGGTTGTTTACCGGGCATCCGCTGGCCATGCCGGAGAGAAGTTTTCCGGTGTGGCAAAACGGAATGCCGCAATCCATGCAGCGCGCGCCTTGGACTTTGAGTTTTTCCTCGGGCATGTGCTCGTGGAACTCGTCCCAGTTCGCGATGCGCTGGCGGGGCGCGATGTCAGTGGCGACCTCGCGGTCGTATTCGATAAATCCAGTTGGTTTTCCCATGGCTTGATTCCTCCTTAGTTTCCTCCGACGCGCGAGAGATCGCGCGAATTGGCTTCGAATGCGGCGTTGATGGCTTCCTCACCATCAAGACCGTCGGCTTTGGCTTGGGCGATTGCCT
>JBDKIG010000146.1:0-5876 GCA_039797215.1 Verrucomicrobiota bacterium
GATGCCGGAAAAACGCGATTCGATGCTGGCCGATCTGCAAGCCTGGATGAAGAAATTCAACGCCGAGTTGCCCTACAAGAATGCCCAAAAGACCGGCAAGCCCGAGCCCGGCAGTAAACGGGTTCCTGCGGTAGTCAGTAGCAAGGCCGACGGCAAGACGCTCGTTACCGAGGTCGAGTCTGGCGACGGCAAGTCACGCATCGTCGATGCCAAGCTCGTCTACACAACCAACGGATCGAAATTGCTCCGCGCGGGCAAGAATACCGAGGAGTGGTATCAAACTCCCGCAAAGATCGAGGGCGCACGCATCACCGTCGACGCGCCTCCCGGCATGACCCACGGCGTCATTTACCTGCGCGACGAGAATGATTTTCTGGTCGCCTCCGAGCATCTGCCTCCGTTCAGCGGTTCTCCCGACGCCATCTCCGAAAGCGCCAAGGGCGTCGATGCCATCAAGGACGGTTTCGCCTGGAATCCCGGGTTGCTCTCGTTGATCGACGCCGCCCGCGCCGCCCGCACCAGCGCGGCAGCGAAGAACCTCAACCACTCCGCACTGGATGCCGAGATCGCCAAGGCGGAAAAAGTCGCCGGGCAACCCGCAGTCGAGAAGACCCACGCCCCCGCCATGCGCTCGCTCCGTCAGGCCATCCGCGCCCTCGATGTGCCCGAGGCAAAAATCGCCGCGCTCAACTGGTTCCCGAAAAACGCGAATTGGTAGCTCACTCCAAAGTCCACGAGAAACCCATGAAAAAACCCATAACCCTCCTCGCCGCCGCATTGGCCTTGGGGCTCTTGGCGTTTCCAGCCTGCAAACCCAAGATGCCGGCCACAACCCCCTCACCTACAGCTTGGTCCGAGTCGTCACCGCCCCCAAATGCCACCCGCTTGCCGGATTTCTCGTGGGATCGCGTGCCGCAATACATGCACATTCGCAAGAGCTATAAATACACGCCGAAGGAGATCGACTATCTAGCCACATTCCCCTTGGTGACCTTGGAAAAGGCGAACGGTGTAAAGGTTTTTGATACGAGTGAGGATGGAACGCTGGCTGCCGCAAGGGCGATCAAGGAGGTGAATCCTGCCACAAAGATTTTATACTACCGGAATGTGATCGTTCATTATCCCGGCTACCGGGATGACGAGGGGATCAACTCGATTCCCGAGGGATTTCTGGTCGGGCGGAATGGCCAGACCGACTTGGTCCGAGGCAGGCAAAAGGCCTACGACCTGACCACGCCCGAGGTGCGGGATTGGTGGGTGGAAAACCCCCAAAGCGTTTGCGAGGATCCAGCCATCGACGGGTTATTCCTGGATGGCATGCTCAAAATTCTGAAACCCGGGTATTTAAACCGGATCGTCGGGGGGGAAAAACAGGCCGCCGTGCTCGCCGGTTATCAAAGCATGGTTGAGGAGACCCGAAAGGCGCTCGGGCCCGACAAAATCATGCTTGCGAATGTGGTGAGAGCGGGATCGCCCGATTCGGGGCTATTGGAGATGAAGCGGTTTGACGGTTCCTACTTGGAGAACTTTGACGGAAATACGAAACATGTCGCCGAGGGGATCGAAGCGTTTCAGAAAGCGGCTCGCGAGGGATATCTCATGGCATTCTCGGCGGGGCTTTCCGAATTGAACGCGGAGGAAGGCGATTTGAATCCCCTGCAAACCGATGAAATCCGCAAAGGCCTTTCGAAGGATAGCGATACCTCGAAGCGCTTCAATTACCTGCTGGCGATCTTTCTCATCTGTGCCGAGAAGCACAGCTACTTCCTAGCCCACGATGGATACATTTCCACCACAAGCCAAGTGTGGATGAAGACGCCTCCCGAGCTCAAGCGTCCGCTCGGACCGCCGAAGGGGCCCGCAGTCCAAGACGGCTCTATCTACACCCGCGAATTCGCCCATGCCAAGGTCCGCCTGGATCTTGAAAACAAAGTCGGCGAGATCGAGTGGATCGAACCAAAGAACTCCTAACCTTAATCCCATCCCAAAAATCCATCTTATGAAAAAAATCCTGACCCTTTTGATTCTGGCCGGCGCCGCCCACCTGAACGGCGCCGCCGAATCCGCCACCCCCGCCAAGCCGAACATCCTCTTTATCCTGACCGATGACCAAGGCTACGGCGATTGGAGCACCAACGGACATCCGCTGCTCAAGACCCCGAATGTCGACAAACTCGCCGCCGAGAGTGTGCGGTTGGAGAATTTCTATGTGAGCCCCTCGTGCTCACCCACGCGCGCGGCTTTGATGACCGGCATGCATGAGTTCCGAAATGGGGTCACGCACACCCAGGTGCCCCGCGAGAAACTCTGGAAGGGGGCGACCGTGTTGCCTCAGTTGCTTGCGACAGCGGGATACCGCAACGGCTTCATCGGCAAGTGGCACCTCGGCAACGCCGGGGAATACAATCCCGCCAACCGCGGATTCGACTGGTGCTCGACCAATCAAGGTGGGCCTCGCTCGCTCTTCGACCCCTCGATGATCCGCAACGGGAAGCCCTCCCAGGCCTCGGGATACCGCGAGGACATTTTCTTCGATGATGCGATGCAGTTCATCTCCGAAACCAAAGGCCAACCCTGGTTTCTCTACCTCTCGACCTACTCGCCCCACACCGACCTCGGCGCGCCCGA
This sequence comes from Verrucomicrobiota bacterium, assembly GCA_039797215.1. GTDB lineage: Bacteria > Verrucomicrobiota > Verrucomicrobiia > Chthoniobacterales > Terrimicrobiaceae > UBA967. The sequence goes on from JBDKIG010000146.1 coordinate 2,629, forward strand.
GGAATTCGTCGCGCCCTTCCGCGGCAAGGTCACCGAAAATCAAGCCAAGTATCTCGGGATGGTCGCCAACCTCGATTACAACATCGGCCGCCTCATGGCGTTTTTGAAAGAGAAGGGGCTCGATGAAAAGACGATCGTCATCCTGATGTCCGACAACGGCCAGACCTGGGGGCTCGATGTCTACAATGCCAACATGCGCGGGTGCAAAGCGACGGTCTGGGAAGGCGGCTTGCGCACCTTTTCCTACTGGCGCTGGACCGGCCACTGGCCGCCGCACCAGGTGGACAACCTCAGCGCGCACCTCGATGTCCTCCCGACTCTCTGCGCGGTGGCGGGCGCGAAGATTCCCGCCGATCTGCAGCCACAACTCGAGGGCTTCAATCTCCTGCCCGTCCTCGAAGCCAAAGACCCGATCGCCTGGCACGACGACCGCATGCTTTACCACCATGTCGCCCGCTGGCCTGGGGGAATGGCGGCCGACCACAAATACGCCATGGCCGGAGTGCGGCAGGGGAATTACCTGCTCGTCAGCAGCCGCCCCTGCGACAACCCGAAATGCAACAAGGAGACCCATGGCGACCAGTGCCAAACCCTCCGAGGCGTGGAGAAAGGCGGAAAGGGCGCGAATTATACCAAGGAGAACGCGCAATTCCACTGGGGCGTGACTCCGAAGGGGAAATGGGCACTCTTCGATGTAAAAAAAGACCCCGGCTGCCAGAACGACCTGGCTGCTTCCGAGGCCCCGCGAGTGAAGGAAATGACGGCCGCTTACGATGCTTGGTGGGACGCCGTTTATCCCGTGATGGTCGAGCGCGGCGGCGATGCCCAAATCGTCAGGAGCAATCAATCCCCCCACGAAGTGACCTCTCAATAATTTCACTCCCTATCGAAAAATCTGTATGAAAAAAACAACCGCCATCCTCGCTACCGCACTGGCCTTGATCCCCTTGATCTGCTCTGCGGAAGCCGCCGAGTCCCCCACCCCCTCCAAGCCGAACATCCTGTTCATCATCACCGACGATCAGGGCTACGGCGACTGGAGCACGAACGGCCACCCGCTCCTGAAAACGCCGAATGCCGACAAACTCGCCGCCGAGAGCGTGCGGTTGGAGAATTTCTATGTGAGTGCCTCCTGCTCGCCCACGCGGGCGGCGTTGCTCACCGGCATGCATGAATTCCGCAGTGGAGTCACCCACACGCAGCATCCCCGCGTGAGCCTCCCGCATGACACCACAACCCTGCCAGAACTGCTCCTCACGGCGGGATACCGCACGGGCTTCGTAGGCAAATGGCATCTTGGACAACCCCCGTCGGGGCATGGTTTCGAGTGGTGCTCCACCAACTTGGGCGGCCCCTTCGAGCACTTCGATCCCACGATGGTTCGCAATGGCGAGAAAACCAAAGAGACCGGCTACCGCGAGGACATCTACTTCAACGACGCGATGAATTTCATCACGGAGACGAAGGACAAGCCCTGGTTCATGTATCTCTCCACCTACTCGCCCCACGATCCGCTCAAAGCGCCCGAGGAATTCGTAGCCCCCTTCCGCGGGAAGGTCACCGAGGAACAAGCCCAGTATCTCGGGATGGTCGCCAACCTCGATTACAACATCGGCCGCATCATGGCATTTCTGAAAGAGAAGAACCTCGATGAAAATACCATCGTCGTGCTCATGTCCGACAACGGGCAGACCTACGGCCTCGATGTCTACAACGCCAACATGCGCGGCTGCAAAGCGACGGTCTGGGAAGGCGGCTTGCGCACCTTTTCCTACTGGCGCTGGAGCGGTCACTGGCCGCCCCATCAGGTGGACAACCTCAGCGCGCACATCGATGTCCTCCCGACCCTGTGCGCGGTGGCGGGTGCCACAATCCCGGCCGATCTCCAACCGCAGATCGAAGGCTTCAACCTCCTGCCCGTCCTCGAAGCCAATGGCCCGATCGCCTGGCACGACGACCGCTTTCTCTACCACCATGTCGCCCGCTGGCCGGGAGGCATGGCTGCCGACCACAAATACGCCATGGCCGGGGTGCGCCAAGGAAACTACCTCCTCGTGCGCAGCCGTCCCTGCGACAATCCGAACTGCGAAGAGGCCAATGGCCAGCAATGCGAAACCCTCCGGAGCGTCGAGGCGGGAAGCAAAAGAGCCAATTACACTGCGGAAAACGCCCAATTCCACTGGGGGGTGACCCCTCCCGGCCGCTGGGTGCTCTTCGATGTGAAAAAAGATCCCGGCTGCCAGAACGATCTCGCCGCCGCCGAACCCCAGCGCGCGGCGTCCATGGCCGCAGCCTACGATGCGTGGTGGGACAAAACCTACCCGGTCATGGTCGAGCGCGGCGGAGACGCCGAAATTGTCTGGAGCAAGGTCCAACTCGATCTGATAGCGAAGAAAAAGGCCGCCAAAGCCGAGAAACAGAAGCAATCCGAAAAATCCACCGAACTTAACAACAGACCCAATCAATAAACCTATGAAACTCCCCTTGATCCTCCTCCTCGCCACCGCAAGCCTTGGTTTCGCGGCGGAAGCCAAGCCGCTCTCGGGCAGCAGGCCGAACATCATCCTCATCCTTACCGACGACCAGGGCCTGGGCGATTTGTCCTGCACTGGGAACCCGTATTTGAAGACGCCGAATCTCGACCGCATCCACGCCGCCGGCTCGCGGTTCACCGAATTCCAAGTGAGCCCGAGTTGCTCGCCGACCCGTGCGGCGATCATGAGCGGTCGGCATGAATTTGAAGTGGGTGTCACGCACACCGTTCTCCAGCGGGATCGGATGGCTCCTGGGGTGGTGACTGTGGCCGAGGCCTTGCGGGGGGCAGGATATGCGACGGCGTTGTTCGGCAAATGGCACTTGGGCGAAGAGGAGGCTTATCTGCCGCAGAACCGGGGCTTCGACGAGGTCCTCATGCATGGCACCGGCGCCATCGGGCAGTTCATGTTCGGCGACTTCAAGGAGAACACGAAGACCCCTTATTTCGACAATGTGCTTCTGCACAATAAGACCATCGTTCGCACAAAGGGCTACTGCACGGACCTGTTCATGGCCGCGGCCATGGCGTGGATCAATCAACAACATGCCGCGAAAAAGCCGTTCTTCGCCTACCTCCCGTTGAATGCTCCCCACGATCCAATGATCGCACCGGAGAAATACAAAAAACGGTTTCTCGATCTCGGGTTCGATCAGAAATCGGCCGCACGCTACGGCATGATCGAAAACCTCGACGACAATGTCGGTCTTCTGCT
>JBDKIG010000147.1:0-5814 GCA_039797215.1 Verrucomicrobiota bacterium
ATGGTTCAACTATTGTAAAGGTGAACTTCCTGAAAAAGGAACCCTTCCTATTGATATTCCAACTGCCGCTCATAACACCTATGCCACTCAAGGGTGGAAAGGATATGGGGATTGGCTTGGGAATGGGAAAATTGCGAATTTCAATAAGGTTTACAGACGCTTTGAAGAGGCCCGTGCATTCGTTCAGTCGCTAAATCTGAAAAATGAAAATGAATGGAGGATTTTTTCCAAAGGCCAGCTACTGGAAAAAGGGGCGCTGCCTAACGATATTCCTGCAAGCCCCCATAACACATATGCCAATAAAGGCTGGCAAGGATTCGGCGACTGGCTTGGGACTGGAACGATTGCACCGCGCCTAAGAAAATTTCTTCCATTTGAAGAAGCCCGCGCATTCGTTCACTCTTTACAAGTTAAAAGTCAAAAAGAATGGCGCAAATTCTCCAAAGGCGAATTACCCAATAAGGGCATGCTTCCGGCCAATATTCCAACAACTCCAAATGAAGCCTATGCTACTGCGGGTTGGAAAGGTATGGGCGATTGGCTTGGAACAGGGACGATTGCACCACGCCTAAGAAAATTTCTTCCATTCGAAGAAGCCCGCAGATTCGTTCACACCCTAAAACTTAAAAACGTGGCTGAATGGCAAAAGTTTTGTAGAGGCCAACTAATTGAAAAGGGAATACTTCCTCCCGTTATTCCGGCCGCACCCCAGAGCGCCTATGCTTCAAAGGGTTGGGCGGGTTTTGGCGACTGGCTTGGGAAAAATTGAATCATAATCATGAGCGGATACCACGAAGCGTGGTAACTCCTATGAGTTACCATAATTCCCTCCTCCGTGTCCCAGCGCCTCTGCGGGAGGAATTGGATTGTTTGAGACGGCGCTTTACGGCTTGAGGCTTGGGTCCGCTCGGCGAGCCAAACCTACCTCGGGCTTTTCGATTCGCGCTGATCGCGGTTGAATACTCTCCGGTGTCCGCCTTGCGCCGGCGCTTATTCACAGCGCTGAGCCCTTCCAATCATTGTGAATAAACTTCGTGTCTTGGTGCCTTCCTGTGAGAATCCCCTCCCCCACCCCGCCTGAAGAGGCATCGTCTAGGCTTTCGTGATGAGGGCGGAATAAGATTTTCGCTGGTTTTTCCCGAAAAGTCAGGAAGAGTGTGTGAGAAACCCCCGCTCAACAAAAACACAAAATATCACACAAAAATGGGTTACATTTATTTAGCGATTGCCGTTCTTGCGGAGGTGGCAGGAACATCGTTTCTCAAAGCCACCGAGGGATTCACAAGGCCGGGACCAACGGCTTTCGTTCTTGTGGCCTACGGCCTGGCTTTCTGGATGTTGTCGATGTCCTTGAAAACGATGACCGTGGCGGTCGTTTACGCCCTCTGGTGTGGCGCGGGCATCGTGCTCATCGCTGTCATCGGCTGGTTTTTACTGAAGCAACCGCTGGATCTCCCCGCGCTTATCGGGATCGGTTTGATCTTGGTCGGTGTGGTCGTGATCAATCTCTTCTCGAATTCGGTTCGTCACTGATCCCTCCCCTGCCCTTCTCGATGAGCGCAGAGTATTTTACAGCTGGTTCCTTGGACTACGCGAAATTTCGTCCCCGCTATCCGGTGGAATGGTTCGATTGGCTCGCAGTCCAGGTTGACGGGCGGAGTTTGGCTTGGGACTGTGCCTGCGGGAGCGTGGATTTGGTGACGGTGGCTCAAGCTCTCCACTGGTTGGATCTCGGGAGATTTTGGCAGGAATGCCGCCGTGTGTCGAAGCCCGGCGGGATCATCGCGGTGTGGGGTTACGGCATCGCGGGACTCCAGCACGAGGCAGCCAACCGGATTTTTCAGGATTATTATCACGGGATGCTTGGGGAATTTTGGCCGAAAGAACGCCGCATGGTGGAAGAGGGCTATAAGGGCATTGACTTTCCTTTTCACGAAATTCAAGTGCCACCCTTCGAGATGAGGCAACTTTGGGATGCTGACCATATCGCGGGATACTGTGCCAGTTGGTCTGCTACGGACCGCTATCGGAAGGCAATTGGCCGCGACCCGATCCCTGGGTTGAGGGATAAATTGGGTAGGGAGCTGGGGGAGAATTTAGTGGAAATCCGCTGGCCGTTCTTTGCAAGAGTCGGCCGAGTGTTCCATGTGGAACAAAAAGATTTGACCACAGAGGACACAGAGCGCACAGAGTAGAATCAAGCAGGCCGAGTCTCTTGTTGTTCTTGCAAGGCGATGCTCCTCGGAAGTTGGTTGACTCTATGGGCAAAAGAAATTGGGGCTCCAGAATCCAAGTTTTTCCTCTGTGCTCTCTGTGTCCTCTGTGGTTAATAATTCCGTCTGCCCTATGGATCCTTCGTTGAATGTTGTTCTAGTTGAGCCTGAGATTCCCCCGAATACGGGCAATGTGGCGAGGCTTTGTTTGGCGGTCGGGGCGCGTCTGCATCTGGTCGGGCCGCTGGGATTTTCTCTGGATGAAAAGGCTCTGCGCCGGGCCGGGATGGATTATTGGGAGGAATGTGATGTGAGACTTTGGGATTCCTTTGAGGCTCTCCGAAGCGAAGCGGGCGAGGGGACGAGTTTTTGGTTTTTCACAACGAAGGCCAAGCGGGGTTTGTGGGAGGGTCATTTTCAAAAGGGTGATTGGTTGGTTTTCGGCAGGGAATCAAAGGGGTTGCCGGAGTCACTGCTTCATGCGAATGTGGAGTCTTGTTTGAGAATCCCGATGCGGAGTGAGGCGCGGAGTTTGAATCTGGCCACGGCGGTTGGCATCGGCGTCTTCGAGGCACTGCGCCAAGTTGCGGATTGACCACAGAGCGCACAGAGTTCACAGAGGAGGGGAAGGGAGGGGTTGGGGATTCGGTTGTTCCATGTGGAACACAAGTGGGGATTTTTTTGGGGATTGAGAAAAAATCGATGCTCTAAAATGGCAGGGAAGGGCTGTTTCTCGGAAAGGGAAGGGGCATTGTGCGGAAGCGGGGGTCGCGCGGTTTTAGGGTGCTTTGCGGCGATTTATAAGGGGGTGGGTTTCTGAGGTGATTTATGTAGCCACCCCACTCTGCTGGGGTGCCGACGGGTGGCTTGATTGTGAGCGGCGGGTGGAACGGCAGAGGACTGCCGTTTCTACAACAACAGCAAAAGCTGTTTTTGATCTTGACGGGAGCTATCTCCTGCATCGAGCCTTTTGGTCATGAGTGGCGATGGGGTTTATCCGAGAAGGCCGCCTCGTTTGGAGCTTTTTGCTAAGACGGAGCCGTTTTATTTTGTGACTTTCAACACCCATCGCCGCATGCCCGTTTTGGCGAATGAGCAAGTTTTCCAGGTCTTCTGTATGTTTTGCCGTCGCGGGAATGAGGAACGTGGTGTGCGAGTCGGACAGTTTGTGATCATGCCGGATCATGTGCATCTGTTTGTTTGGATTCCGCCGTCCGGGCCTACGCTGGGATCATGGGTCAAATCCCTGAAATCAGTCCTTGGCAAAACTCTGATGGAACTGGAAGTTCCCAAGCCACATTGGCAGGAGGGGTTTTTCGATCATGTCCTGCGGCGTCAAGAAAGCTATGACGAAAAATGGGAGTATGTGCGGTTGAATCCTGTGCGGGGTGGTCTTGTGGAAAATCCCGAAGATTGGCCCTGGCAGGGCGAGGGATTCTTGTAGCCACCCCACGTTGACTCCCTTCGCTCCCGCTTCGGTCGCCCTTTGGGCCGCCTTTGGCGCTCTTCCTGCGAGGTTCCCGCCTCTCCGGTTGCTGGGGTGCTGACGGGCGGCTTGGTTGGGAGTGACGCGTGGAACGGCAGAGGACTGCCGTTTCTACAACAGGGTGATTTGTTCCATGTGGAACAAAAGTTGGATCAAGCGGTGCGGCCGCAGCAGGATTTGAATTTTTTGCCGGAGCCGCAGGGGCAGGGGTCGTTTCGGCCGACTTTGGGGAGTTCGCGCTTGAGGGGGAGTTCGAACTTGGGTGCGGGCGGTTGGTCGGGGGTGGTGGCGGGGGCTTGACCGGACGGGGCGGTTTCGGGATTCAGGTTCTGCTCGGGTCGGGAGAGGAAGGTGGGGAGGTTGGCGAGCAGGGATTCGAAGGCCTGGAGATTCGTGGTGCTACGGAAGAGGTTGTTCAGGACTTCGCCTTTGATGGTATCCATGAGGTCCACAAACATGGCGTAGGCGTCGTTTTTGTATTCGACCAGGGGATCTTTTTGGCCGAAGGCTCGGAGGTAGACGGCTTCGCGGAGTCCATCCATGGCGTAGAGGTGTTCCTGCCAGAGGCGGTCGATGGCGTTGAGGATGATGTAGCGCTCGAGACCTTTGAGGGCTTCGGGGTGCTCGAGTTCCGCCTTGCGCTCGTAGGAGGCGGTGATGGTTTCGACGAGGAACTTCGAGTTTTCCTCGATGGTTCGTGTGGAGAAGGCGGCTTTTTCTTTGGAGAGGGCGAGGGGGAAGGTGGTATTGACCCAATGGAGCAGGCCATCGTAATCGGGCTCCTCGCCTTCCATTGATTCGAGAAACGCGGAGGCTTTTTTCGGAACCATTTCACCGATGACTTCGGTGATGAGTTCGCGCGGGTTGGGGGAGTCCATGACCTCGTTGCGGTAGCCGTAGATGACTTCGCGCTGTTGGTTCATGACATCATCAAACTCGAGAGTCCGCTTGCGGATCATGTAGTTGCGTTGCTCGACGCGTTTCTGGGCGGTTTCGACGCTTCGGTTGAGCCAAGGGTGCTCGAGTTCCTCGCCTTCCTTGAGGCCGAAGGTTTCCATGATCTTCGTCATGCGGTCGCTGGCTCCGAAGTTTCGCATGAGGTCGTCCTCGAAGCTGACATAAAAGCGGGAGCAGCCGGGATCTCCTTGGCGGGCGCAACGGCCACGGAGCTGGCGGTCGATGCGGCGTGATTCGTGGCGCTCGGTTCCGAGGACGAAAAGACCGCCGACTTCGGCAACGCCTTCGCCGAGTTTGATGTCGGTGCCGCGACCGGCCATGTTGGTGGAAATGGTGACGGCGCCCTTGAGTCCAGCCCGGGAAACGATCTCGGCTTCCTGGACATGGAATTTGGCGTTGAGGACGGTGTGGGGGATTTTCTGGAGTTTGAGCATTCGGCTCAATAATTCGGAGGATTCCACGCTGGCGGTGCCGACAAGGACGGGTTGTCCGGTGGCGTGGACTTCTTTGATGGCCTCGATGGTGGCGTTGTATTTTTCGCGGCGCGTTTTGTAGATGCGGTCGTTCTGGTCGCGGCGCTGGACCGTGCGATTGGTTGGGATCACATTGACATCCAATCGGTAAATATCGTGAAACTCGCTGACCTCGGTTTCCGCCGTGCCAGTCATGCCGGCGAGTTTGTGGTAGAGGCGGAAGTAATTTTGGATCGTGATGGTGGCGAGGGTTTGGGTTTCGCGATCGATTTGCACGCCCTCCTTGGCCTCGACGGCTTGATGGAGACCATCGGACCAGCGGCGTCCGGGCATTTTGCGACCCGTGAAGGTATCGACAATGATAACCTTATTTTCCTCAACGACATATTCGACATCTTTCTCGTAAAGGCAGTAGGCTTTGACGAGTTGGGTGATATTGTGAATGCGCTCGGCCTGGGCATCGCAATGCTGTTGGCGTTCGGCTTTTTTGGAGGTTTTGTCTGCAGGAGAAATCGACGGATCATTTTCGATGTCAGCAAATTCCGTCAAGAGATCCGGGAGCATGAAGGCGTTTGGGTCATCCGGATTGAGATAGTTCCTGCCTAATTCAGTGAGATCGGCCTCGTGGGATTTCTCCTCAATGGTGAAGAAGAGTTCCTCCTTGAGGGCGACGAGCGCGGCTTTG
>JBDKIG010000148.1:0-5790 GCA_039797215.1 Verrucomicrobiota bacterium
CCCACTAAAACCTGAATCCTCACACGAAGCCTCAAAACCACGAAGGAAATCCGTTGTAGCAACGACAGTCCCCTGCCGTTTTTGAAGCAAACTTCGAATGAGGCAAATCCTCGCGAATCGAAAATTTTAGCCGACGCACTTTGTTGGAGTCCAAGTGCGCCGTTGCAGCCCACCGCCATCAAGTTGGCTGAGGCCGAACCATTGCCTGACATGTGAATATGTGGGACTGACCCTCAAGGGAGAGTGGCTTCCGCTGACATTTCGCATTTTCATTTCGCCGCACTTGGCGAATCCTCTGCGCGCATTCCACCAGCCTTGAATCTGATCGAATCCTTTATATCCCGCTGGGCTCACTCCGGCGCCGCCGAGCGGGCGAATTACCAGATGTTCCTCTCCGAACTCTGCGACCTCCTCGAGGTGCCTCGCCCGGATCCGACCTCCCCCGATCCCGAGAAAAACCTCTTCGTCTTCGATCGCGCCATCACCCGCATGGCCCCCGATGGCACCTCCGTGACGAACTACATCGATTGCTACAAAGCCGCGCACTTCGTTCTCGAAACCAAGCAAGGTGTGGGCGAAGCCGACGCCGCCAATGCGGCAAAATCCGGCCACGGCCGTCGGGGCAGCGCCGCCTTCGACAAGGCCCTCGAGCGCGCTTACCACCAAGGCCGCGACTACATCACGCATCTCCCAAACGGCCACACCCGCCCGCCGTTTCTCATCGTCTGTGATGTCGGCCATTCGATCGACCTCTACGCCGAGTTCACCTGCACCGGCGGACGCTACGAGCGGTTTCCCGATCCGAAAAACCACCGCATCCTTCTCACCGATCTCCACCGTTCGGAGGTTCGTGAGCGCTTGCGCCTTGTCTTCACCGATCCGCACGCGCTCGATCCCAGCAAGAAAGCCGCCGAGGTCACCCGCGATATCGCCACCCGCTTGGCCAAGCTCGCGAAATCCCTTGAAGCCGATGGCCACGAGCCGCAGGCCATTGCCGGATTCCTCCAGCGCTGTCTCTTCACCATGTTCGCCGAGGATATCGGCCTCCTGCCCGACGGCGGCTTCCAGCAACTTCTCGACCGTGTGAAATCCACCCCGCAGGGCTTTCCCGTCCTCATTTCCTCGCTCTGGAAGGAAATGGCCACCGGCACCGACTACTCCACGCTCCTCTTCCAGAAGATCGCCCACTTCAGCGGCGGCCTCTTCGAGGACACCAGCGCGCTCCCGCTCTCCGCCGCGCAGATCGCCATGCTCGCCGATGCCTCCGCCACCGATTGGGCGAATGTCGAGCCCTCTATCTTCGGCACATTGCTCACCCGTGCGCTCGATCCCCGCGAGCGCCACAAGCTCGGCGCGGAATACACACCCCGCTCCTATGTCGAGCGACTCATCCGCCCCACGATCATCGAGCCCCTGCGCGAGGAATGGGAATCCACCCGCCTCGCCGCCGCGAATCTCCACCGCGAGGCCGAGACAGCCCTCGAGGCCGCCGAGGTTGGCGAAGACGAGGCGAAAAAACTCCTCGCCGCCGGGGACTCCGAGGCCGCCAAGTCCTCAGGCGCCGCCGCGCAAAAACTCCGCGCCGTGGCGAAAAAACACGACGCCGAAGCCCTCCAGCTCGTTACTGATTTTCACCGCCGCCTCTGCGCCCTCCGCATTCTCGACCCCGCCTGCGGCACCGCTAATTTCCTCTATGTGACGCTCGAGCACCTCAAGCGCCTCGAAGCCGAAGTCCTCGAACTCGCCACCGCCCTCGGCGGCGATGCCACCTTCGAGATGAAGGAATACCGCGTGCGCCCCGAGCAATTCCTCGGCCTCGAAATCTCCCCCAACGCCGTCGCCATCGCCCAGCTCGTCCTCTGGATCGGCTACTTCCAATGGCAACGCAAGACCACCGGCAAGGCCGACACCGGCGACCGCCCGCTCCTCCCAAAAACTCCCTCCATCCGCCAGCAGGACGCCGTCCTCGCCTACGACGAACGCATCCCCCGCAAAAACCCCGACACCGGCGAGATTCTCACCATCTGGGACGGCCACACCACCAAACCCCATCCCGTCACCGGCAAGGAAATCCCCGACGAATCCGCCCGCATCCCCCTCTTCGATTACACCAACCCCCGCCGCGCCGAGTGGCCCCAAGCCGATCACATCGTGGGGAACCCACCGTTCCTCGGAGCCTCCCGGATGCGCGACGCCCTCGGCGACGGCTACACCGAAGCCCTCCGCGCCGCTTGGAAAGGCGCTGTCCCCGAGTCCGCCGACCTTGTCATGTTCTGGTGGAGCAAAGCCGCCGCCGAGACCGCCCAAGGCCGCTGCCAGCGCTTCGGCTTCATCACCACCAATTCCATCCACCAAACTTTCAACCGCCGCGTCCTCGAGCCCTTCCTTGCCGACGCAAAAAACCCGCTCCACCTCGCCTACGCCATCCCCGACCACCCGTGGATCGATTCCGCCGACGGAGCCGCCGTCCGCATCGCCATGACCGTCGCCGCTCCAGGAAAAGCCGAAGGCATTCTGGAAAAAGTCACCGCTGAGCGCCCTATGGAGCACGGCGAGTGCGAAGTGACCCTCTCAAGGAGCGGGGGCGTCCTCGCCCCCAATCTCCAACTCGGCTCCGACCTGACTTCATGCTCTCGTTTGATAGCGAATGATAACTTGAGCAATAATGGCGTTATTCTCGGCGGTAAGGAATTTCAAATTACTGAAGAAAAAGCATTTGAGCTGGGTTTAGAAAATAGACCTTTGGGTAAGAAACACATTCGGCGCTACATGGGGGGACATTCACTCACATCGCGCTACGAACAGAGCTATGTTCTAGATTTATTCGGACTTACGGAGCGAGATGTTCAGGAATTTTTGCCAGAGGTTTTCCAATGGGTTTATACCCTTATTCGCCCGAAACGACTTGAGAATAAGCGCAAAACTCGACGCGATAACTGGTGGCTATTTAACGAGAGTGTTCCAAAATTACGAGCGATGCTTGCGGGGCTTCCTCGATTCATCGGCACAACTGAAACAGCAAAACACCGCATTTTCTCATTTGTTGATGGTTCGGTTCTGCCCGATCACATGGTGATTTCCATAGCAAGTGCTGACGCATTCCACCTCGGAGTTCTTTCTTCAAGCATTCACATCACATGGGCGCTGGGCGCCGGTGGTCGGTTGGGTCTTGGCAATGACCCGCGCTACAACAAAACCAAATGCTTCGACCCCTTCCCATTCCCCGCGCTTGAAGAAGGCCCCTTGAAGCAACGCATCCGCGAACTCGGCGAACGCCTCGACGCGCACCGCAAGCGGCAGCAGGAGTTGCATCCCGACCTCACGCTCACTGGCCTTTACAATGTCCTCGAAAAGCTCCGCGCCGGTGACGCCTTGAACGCCAAAGAGAAAACCATCCACGACCAAGGCCTCGTCACCCTGCTCCGGCAAATCCACGACGAGTTGGATGCCGCCGTGCTCGAAGCCTACGGTTGGGCCGACCTGCACCCGCTCACGCCAGAGCGCGAACCCGAACTCCTGACCCGCCTCGTCGCCCTCAACCACGCCCGCGCCGCCGAGGAAAAAACGGGCCACATCCGCTGGCTCCGCCCCGACTACCAAAGCCCCGGAGCCACCGCCGCGCCGCAACCCATCCAAGCCCATCTCGCCGTCACGGAAACCGCCCCGAAAACGGAAAACTCAAAACCAGAGACTTTGGCCTGGCCCGACCGCCTCCCCGATCAAGTCACCCTCCTACGCCAATTCCTCGCCACCGACCCCACCGCCAGCGCCGAAAACCTCTCCGCCCGCTTCGGCCGCAAAAGCCCCAAACGCACCGAGCAAATCGCCGGCATCCTCGAAACGCTCCGCGGCCTCGGGCATGTGTGAGCAGGGGAGGAAGTATTGACCACAATCGAGCGAAGCGAGATAGAGCGCCGAAGGCGACCCCACAGGGGTGAGCGAAGCGAATCAAAGGACACGGAGAGCACGGAGGAGGAATAAGGTAAATCAATTCCAAAATCTCCCCCCGCTTGATCTGCCTGAAAAACCCTACAACGGGAACCCCCGTATCTAAATCAGCAAGCCTTACTCAAAGCACATTGAATTCTCCCCTCCGTGCTCTCCGTGTCCTCCGTGGTTAAACCCCACAGAAGTCGAATCAGAACAGCAGAGTGGCGGGAGATTCTAGGCTCTTGCGGATTTCCGCGAGGAATTGCGCGCCGAGTGCGCCGTCCACGACGCGGTGGTCGCCGCTCAGGGCGATGGACATCCGCTGGCCGGCGACGATTTGGTCATTCGGGCCGACGACGGGCTTTTTCACGATCGCGCCCACGGCAAGAATTGCGGCCTGCGGCGGGTTGACGATGGCGTAGAAGCTATCGACTCCGTAGGCGCCGAGGTTCGAGACGGTGACGGTTCCACCGGCGTATTCCTCGGGCTTGATTTTCTTGTTTCGAGCGCGGACGGCGAGGTCTTTCACGGCGGCGCTGATTTCGCGGAGCGAGAGTTTGTCGGCCTTGCGAACGACGGGAGTGATGAGGCCGTCCTCGACAGCAATGGCGACCGAGAGATTCACATCGGCGTATTCCACCACGGAGTCACCCGCGAAGGCGGCATTGACTTTCGGGTGCAGCGCGGCGGCGCGGGCGGTGGCGAGGAGCACAAAGTCATTCACCGTGATCTTCGGCGATCCACTGGCCTCGGCGGCGGCGTTGATTTCCTTGCGGAGTTTCGAGAGCGGGGCGGCGTCCACCTCCATCGTGAGATAGAAATGCGGAATCTGGGTTTTGCTGATCAGGAGACGCTCGGCGATCGTGCGGCGCATGCCGGTGAGCGGGATTTTTTTGTCAGCATCGGAGCAGGGGACATCGATCTTGGGAGCGGGAGCCGCAGCCTGAGCGCCACGCGGGGCGGCGGGGGCCGAGTCGAGATCTGCCACGACGATTCGTCCGCCGGGGCCGGAGCCTTGGAGACGGGAAAGATCAATGCCTCTCTCTTGGGCGATTTTTTTGGCGAGAGGGGAGGCTTTGACTCGAGCGCCATCAGCAGATGGGCGAGGCTTCGGGCGGGGAGTGGCGGGAGCGCCGGAGGAAATGGCGGTGGTGGCGGGTGCGGGGGCAGGAGCTGCTGGGGCGCTCGGAGCCTTGGCGGCTAAGGGGAGTTTTTGGGACTCGGTGGACCCTCCGTCGAGCGTGGCGATCGGGTCGCCGACCTTCACCACGCCGCCCTCGGGAATGAGGATGTCGGTGAGCACGCCGTCATCAAAAGCTTCCATTTCCATGGTGGCTTTGTCGGTTTCGACATCGGCGATGACATCTCCGATGGAGATTTTGTCGCCGGTTTTTTTGTGCCATTTGACGAGTGTGCCCTCGAGCATCGTGTCGCTCAATTTGGGCATGGTAATCTGAGTCATAAGAAATCGGGTGTAAGGGAGTGTCGGGTCAGAGGATTTGCAGGGTCTTGGCGATGATGCGCTGGGCCGTGGGAAGTTGGATCGGCTCGAGCGCGGGGGAGTAAATGGCCGGGGCGTCGAGGGCGCAGACGCGCTGGACGGGGGCGTCTAGTTCGTCGAAGCACTGCTCCATGATCATGGAGGAAATCTGGGCGGAGACGCCGCAGAAGGGCTTGTTCTCATCCACCAGCACGGCGCGGTGGGTTTTGCAGACGGTCTTCATGATCGCCTCCTCGTCGAGCGGACGGATCGAGCGGAGGTCGAGGACCTCGGCGTGGATGCCATGCTCGGCGGCGAGGATTTCGGCGGCCTTGAGCGCGGTGATCACGGCGCGGCCGTGGGCGATGAGGGAGACATCG
>JBDKIG010000149.1:0-5778 GCA_039797215.1 Verrucomicrobiota bacterium
GTTGATCGACTCCTCGTCGCGGAGCATGCGGATGCGGGTCTTGTAAATATCGAACGGCACATTCGCGTAGCGCTCGGAATGAATCCGGCGAATGCACATCTGGTAGTCGTGGTGGTTCGGCGGGCCGAGGAAAACCCCGCTCATGCCGCATTGGGCGATGACGGGATACTGGCCCTTGGGCGCCTCGACCTCGACGCTTTCGCGCCGGTAGAAGGAATCGAGGTGCGATTGGAGAATCCACTTCGCCGCATCAGTGCGGTTCAGCCACAGCGTGCCGTCCTTCACGCATTGGAAAAAGGCGGGGCCGTCCTTGCGGCGGAATTCGATCAGGTAGCGCGGGGATTTTTCGAGAACGAGACGGGCGAGTTCAAAGAGCGCATACGCCTTGGCCGTCGTCTTGATTTGTTTGATCAAACCCTCCACGCCACGCGGCTCGGGGAGAAATTTTAACTCCCAGCCTTGAATCTCGGGAACGCGGTAGACCGGCTCGGCAGGCGGGCGGTCGGGACGGGGACCGCGCGGACCGTCCTTACGAAATGGCGGTTTTTTTCCAGCAAAGCCTTGAGGCCGATCACCACTGGAGCGCTGGGGCTTATGTCGGTTGTCGCTGCCATGAGGACGATGGAGACGCTCGGTCTTCGGAGGCTTGCGGCGATGGCGAAAATCGGCGTCATCCCCGCCAGCAGAGAAACGGTCATCCTGCCGCGAGCCTGGACCATCCTCGGAAAAGCGAGAGATTTTTTGTGGACTCGAGGATTCCTTCACCCAGGAGGGTTGAAAGCTTTTCAGCAAATCCATTTCCAGACCGGAAAGGTTTTGGGGTTGATCTTCTGAGCTCATAACAAGGCCCCGCAGGCCGAGCGACGATGGCGCACGCGGAGTGAGCGGGCAAGCCATTTGTGATCACAAAAATCAGTGAAACAGAAGCTCACACGATTCCCGAATCCTTGAGCCGTTGCTCGATGTCGCTCGCTTGCAGAGCATCGGTCAACTCCGCCAAATTGCCCTCCAAAACTCGATCGAGCGAGTAGAGAGAGAGTTTGATCCGGTGATCGGTCACGCGGTTCTCAGCGAAATTGTAGGTGCGGATTTTTTCCTCGCGTCCGCCGCCGCCGATGAGGCTTCGCCGATGGGCGGAATATTTCTCCTCCTCCTCGCGGCGCTTATCCTCGAGCAAGCGGGCGCGCATGATTTTGAGGGCGGCCTCTTTGTTCTTCTGCTGGCTGCGTCCATCCTGGCAACGCACGATTCGACCCGTGGGAATATGCATGACCTGCACGGCGGAGTCGGTCGTGTTCACGCCCTGCCCACCCGGCCCTCCCGCCCGACAAACCTCGATCCGCAAATCCTCGGGTTTGATTTCGATATCCACTTCCTCAGCCTCCGGCATCACCGCGACAGTGGCGGTAGAGGTGTGGATGCGCCCCTGAGCCTCGGTGGCTGGAACGCGCTGGACGCGATGGACTCCGCTTTCGTAACGGAAGCGCCGAAAAACCGCGTCGCCAGAAATGCGAAAGACCACTTCGCGAAACCCTCCGAGATCGGCCAAGCTCGATTCCATCGGCTCGATCTTCAGCCCCAGCGACTCCGCGTAGCGCGAATACATGCGAAAAAGATCCGCCGCGAACAGTGCGGCCTCCGTGCCCCCCGTGCCGGCGCGAATTTCCATGATCGCATCGCGGTCCTCATCCGGTTCGGGTGGCAGCAAGGCAATCTGCACCGCCCGCTCAAGCCCCGGCAACTCGGCCTCGATCCGCGAAATTTCCTCGCGAGCCATCTCGGCAAATTCCTTGTCTCCCGAGTCAGCCAGTTCGTGATTCTCAGTCAGCTCCCGCTGGGCCTTGGAAAAAGCCTCCCAGTGCTCGAGCAAATCCTTCGTTGTCCCGTGCTCCCGCAAAACCTCGCGGGCATGCGTGGGATTATCGAAAAGTCCGGGTGAGGCGATCTCGCTCTCGAGCTCCTCGAAGCGCCGACGCTTCCGCTCCACCATCGGTTCAAAATCCATAATGAAATAAAAACGGTAAACGGGCGTTGATCCCGTTTACCGTTTGAAAAACTTTCTTGTCGCTCTAGAGCTTCTTCGCGGCGCGAGGAGCGCGCACGGTGCCATAGCGCTTCTGGAACTTGTCCACGCGACCGGCGGTATCGACAAATTTCTGCTCGCCGGTGAAAAATGGATGGCAAGCCGCACAAATGCCGAGCTTGATGTTCTGCTTGGTCGAACGCGTTTTGTAAGTCGCGCCGCAGGCGCAAACGATCACGGTCTCTTGATAATCGGGATGAATTTCTGGCTTCATTTGGAAAAGGGTGCAGAGGCTAACGCAATTTTCCCCTGTGGCAATACCATTCCTTTATCAAAAAATAATCGCCATGCTACGAACCGGCATCGCCGACGCCTCATGGGGGGCATCGCCCATCACATTGCCTAGCAGAATTCCGCGAAGCGAGCGGCTAACCCTCCACCGAATTCCGGGCCAGCCAAGCAGCATAATCCGCCTCGGCGCGTTCCCCCGCCGCCAGTGCGAGGGTTTCCAATACGGCCTCCTCCTCGGTGGCTTCAAGACTCCAGCCATTGGCACCCAGAAAAACATAGGCTGCCATGAATCCAATCCGCTTGTTTCCATCAAAGAACGGGTGGTTTTTAACTAAACCCGTCGCATATGACGCCGCGAGTTCGAAGACGGTTGGCTGTCCATAGGCGCAAAGGTTTTTCGGCTTGTTAATGGCGGAATCCAACAACCCTTCATCACGAATCCCAGCCAAGCCGCCGAAGCGGTTCAGCAACTCGCCTTGAATCGCAATCAAGACCTGTCGATCAACCCAATTTGGTTCGTTCATTTAGCGAGTTCTCGCAGCGTGTTTCGGTATTTCCGCATACCTTTCTCGGCGATCTCCATGAACTCCTTAAACCCCGGACGCTCCGGCGTGATTCGCAACGCACACTCGGGCGATTCCGTGAAATAAAGAATCGTCCCCTCCTCGGCCTTGAGTTGCTGCAGCGCCTCCTTGGGAAGAACAACCCCGAGCGAATTGCCGATTTTACGAACCTTGGTTTGAGCGATCATGGAATAACATTAGTTGTCACGCTGCCCGAAGCAAAGCTTTTTGCATCGACACCATTTCCCATCTGCCAAACTTAAGCGCCCCGATGGTTTCCTTGATGGTTTCCTTTGACCACCAGCAGGAATCCCTTTAAAAGCGACTCCCTTTTTCGCCCATGTCCAAGCCATCTACTATTCTCTACACCAAGACCGACGAAGCCCCTTTGCTGGCCACCTACTCGCTTCTCCCCATCATCCAGGCCTTTTCCAAACACGCCGGGATTTCTGTGGAACTCCGCGACATCTCGCTGGCGGGTCGCATTCTGGCTGTTTTCGCCGACCGCTTGCCGGAGAATCAAAAAACCTCCGATGCCCTCGCGGAACTCGGCGCGCTCACGCTCCAGCCCGAGGCGAATATCATCAAACTCCCGAACATCAGCGCCTCGATCCCGCAATTGAAAGCGGCAATCGCCGAGCTGCAGGCGCGGGGATTTGCCGTTCCCGACTATCCCGAGGCTCCGGCCAATGACGCCGAGAAGGACGCAAAAGCCCGCTACGACAAGGTGAAAGGCAGCGCTGTGAATCCCGTCCTGCGCGAGGGAAATTCCGACCGCCGCGCGCCGAAGGCCGTGAAGGACTACGCCCGCAAGCACCCGCACAAGATGGCTCCGTGGTCGAAGGACTCGAAGACCCGCGTGGCTACGATGGGACGTAACGACTTTTTCTCGAACGAAAAATCCACCACCCTTCCCGCCGCGACGACCGCCCGGATTGAATTCCTCCCTGCCGATGGTGGAGCGCCGGTGGTTTGGAAAGACGACCTCAAATTGCTGGCCGGCGAGGTTTTGGACTCAACCTTCATGTCCCGCAAGGCACTCCAGGCCTTTCTCGCCAAGCAAATCGAGGCCGCGCAGGAGGCGGGCGTTCTTTTCTCTCTCCACCTCAAAGCGACGATGATGAAGGTCTCAGACCCGATTCTTTTCGGCCATGCCGTGAAGGTTTTCCTCGGCGACTTCGTGACACGCCACGCTACCGCGATCGACAAGCTGGGTGTGGATTTCAACAACGGCCTCGGTGACCTGCTAGCCAAGATCGAAAAACTCCCTGCCGACGAAAAAGCTGCGATCGAAAGTGACCTCAAGGCCACCCTCGCCGCGCGCCCAGCCCTTGCGATGGTGAATTCCGACAAAGGCATCACGAACCTCCATGTGCCAAGCGATGTGATCATCGACGCCTCGATGCCCCCCATGATCCGCGATGGCGGCAAGATGTGGAATGCCGAGGGCAAGCCGCAGGACACCCTCGCGGTGATTCCCGACAGTTGCTACGCGTCGGTTTACCAGGCCGTGATTGATTTTTGCCGCGAAAATGGTGCGCTCGATCCCAAGACCATGGGCTCCGTGCCGAATGTCGGCCTCATGGCGAAAGCCGCCGAGGAATACGGCTCGCATAACAAAACATTCCAAGTTCCTGCCGATGGCACCGTCTGCATCGTCGATGCCGATGGCAAAACACTCCTCGAGCACAAGGTCGAAACCGGAGATATCTGGCGCGCTTGCCAGACCAAAGACGCCTCCGTCCAGGACTGGGTGAAACTCGCCGTCCGCCGCGCCCGCGCGACCGGCGTGCCAGCCATTTTCTGGCTCGACGCCCAGCGCGCCCACGACGCCCAACTCATCGCGAAGGTCGAAACCTACCTCAAGGACCACGACACCGCTGGCCTCGACATCCGCATCCTTCCGCCGGCCGAAGCCTGCCGATTCAGCGTCGAACGCCTCGCGAAAGGCCAAGACACGATCTCCGTCACCGGCAATGTCCTCCGCGACTATCTCACCGACCTTTTCCCGATCCTCGAAGTTGGCACGAGCGCGAAAATGCTCTCGATCGTTCCGCTGATGAATGGAGGCGGATTATTTGAAACCGGCGCCGGCGGATCCGCGCCGAAGCATGTGCAGCAATTCCTCGAAGAGAACTACCTCCGCTGGGATTCGCTCGGGGAGTTTTTCGCCCTCGCAGCCTCGTTCGAGCACCTCGCCGACACCCAGTCCCACGCCCAAGCCAAGGTCCTCGCCGATACGCTCGACGCCGCCACCGGCCAACTCCTCGAGCATGACCGCTCGCCATCGCGAAAAGTCGGTGGACTCGACAACCGAGGCAGCCATTTCTATCTCGCGCTCTATTGGGCCCAAGCCCTCGCCGCGCAAGACAAGGATGCGGAGTTGAAAAAAATCTTCACGCCCCTCGCCAAGGCACTTTCCGAAAACGAGAGCACAATCGTCGCCGAACTCGCCGCCGTGCAATGCCAGCCTGCCGATGTCGGGGGCTACTATCTACCCGACGACAAAAAAGCCTCCACCGCCCTACGCCCGAGCGCGACCTTCAACCAAATTCTCGCCACGCTCTGATCCGACTCCGATAGCCAAATCCCGGCTTGTCACGGTAGCCCTTCGATAAAAACCCGTTCGCCAGGTTGAAGGCCTTCGAGCACCGGATACCATCCATCGATTTCGGAACCGATTCGCACAGGCAGCGGGACGGGCTTTCCCTTTTCTTCACGGAGGACAATCGTTCCGTTTTCGGTAAATCGCACCGCCCCCGCGGGGACGATCGGGCCGGCTGCGAAAACCTCGGTTTCCATCTCCACCGAGGCCGGAGTTTTGGTGGAGATATCACGGTTGGGATTATTAAGAACCGCTTCGATTTTGACGCGGCCGGTTCGAGGATCGGCGGCGGGGTG
>JBDKIG010000150.1:0-5763 GCA_039797215.1 Verrucomicrobiota bacterium
GGCATCCATGTTGGTGCTGATGGTGTTTTTTTCCAACCGCTCGCGGAAGCGTTGCATGTCCTCGCTGACATAAAGAAACTCGGGATCCGCGGCGATGCGGCGGGCTGAGCGTTCGCGGAGTTCTGCTACAAAAAGCTCCCCGGCGTTCGGGCTGCGCTTGAAGGGGACGGGCGCGACCTCGTCGTAACCCAGCGGATTCTTGAAGGCGCCTTCGCCGATTTTGGGGCTGTCCGTGCGGGAAGGGAGAACGATATCCGACTCGACACCGTTGAGTTGAGTGGAGCCGCCGCTGACACGATAAAATTTTTGAATCGTGAGTTTGATCGCGCCGGCAGGAGGGCGGTTCGAATTGAAGAACGGAAGCGACATGGAGCGGTCGAGGTCTTGAACAGTCTGAACGGTTCCTTTGCCAAAACTCCGCTCGTCACCCACGACGACAGCGCGACCATAATCCTGCATGGCTGCGGCGAAAATCTCGCTTGCCGAGGCGCTGAGGCGGTTCATCACGACCACCATCGGACCGGTGTAGGCAATGGTTGGGTTTTTATCGATGTTGTTGGTGATATTTCCACTGGGATCCTTGGCCAAAACCACAGGGCCGCTCTCGATAAAAAGCCCGCTGAGATTGATGGCCTCCTCGAGCGATCCGCCTCCGTCTTTACGCAAGTCGATCACGAGCCCCTCGATGTTTTCTTTCTTCAAACGCTCCAGAAGGGCGGTGACATCGGTGGTGGTGCTTTTGGGTTCCCCGCTTCCACTCATGTTTGCGTAAAAAGAGGGGAGGGAAATCCAACCGATGCGGGAGATTTTTCCGTCTGGGCCTTTGACATCGAGCAACTCGGCCTTGGCTTCTTGATCCTTGAGTTGGACCTTGTCGCGAGAGATCTCCACGATGGAGCGATTGGAGGGATCGTCCGCATCACTGGGAATGACCTGCAAGCGAACCGAGGTGTCTTTCTTGCCGCGAATTTTTTCGACGACTTTGTCGAGTTTCATGTCGATGACATCCTCGAACTCCTCATCGCCTTGGGCGACGCCGATGATGCGGTCGCCGACTTTGAGTCGTCCATCCTTGTCGGCGGGGCCGCCGGGGACGAGTTCCATGATTTTCACATATCCATCCTCGGAGCGAAGAACGGCTCCGATGCCGACGAGAGAGAGCTTCATGGAAATCTGGAAATTCTCCATTTCGCTGGGGCTCATGTAGTCCGAGTGGGGGTCGTAACTCAGGGCGAGGGCTTTGAGAAAGGTGCTGACCTCATCCTCGCCCTCCATTTCCTTCACATTCTTTAGAAATTGATCGTAGCGGCGGGTGAGAGTTTCCTGCGGCGTGCGGAGTTTGAGTTCGCTGAGTTCCTCCTGCAAAAGCTCGGCCTCGACGCGGTCGCGCCAGATTTGGTCCGCTTCAGCGAGGTTTTTCGGCCAGGGGGATTTCTGGCGGTTGAGTTCGACGGAGCGATTGCCTTGGAAGTCGTATTTTTCTGCGGCGAGTTTTTTGTTGGATTCGACCCGGCTTTGCACGCGCTCGAGAAAGCGTTGGAAAATTTCCCGCGAGGCGCTCAGATCCCCTCGGAGGATCATGTCATCGAGCTTGTCGCCATATTTTTTGGTGAACTCATCCACATCCTCTTGGGTGAAGTAGAGTTTGTTGTAATCCAAGAGTTCGAGGTAGGTCGCGAGGAGTTTGGCAGACATCTCGTCATCCAATTTCTGGCGACTGTAGTGGGCTTGCTGAAGCCAGTTGGCAACGGCCAGCGCGACGCGGCCTTCGACCTCGGGGTTGAGTTTTCCAGCAAAGGCCGGAGCCTGCCACAACACCGCTGTGGCGATCACCGCCAGAGCGGCGGATTTGGTGATATACCTCATGATTGGAGTGAAAACCTTGCAGAGACTCCTGCAAAAATCAAATCTCTGCGACTTCTGATTTCACCCACATGTCCATGAACCAATTCCAAGTATTCACCGGCGGAGTCCTCGAGACCAATGCGTTCTATTTAGAAACCCCGGCCGGGAACCTGCTTTTTGATGCCCCCGAGGGAGCGGATGACTTTTTTGCGGGCCACCGAATCGACTGGCTTTTGCTCACGCACGGGCATTTCGACCATGTGATGGATGCGGCGAAAATCCAGCGTCGGCATGGCTGCCGGGTGGGCTTTCACCCCGATACGGCCGTGATGGTCGGGGACGGGTCGTTTTTTAAGAAACACGGATTCGACATCGAGTTCGAGCCCGTTACCGCTGATCGGTTGATCGAAGAAGGAGTCGTGGCCGGGGTGGGGGGATTCGAAATGTCGGTGCTCCATGTTCCAGGACATTGCCCAGGGAGCCTTTGCTTTTATTTTCCTGAATTGAAGACGCTGGTCGGGGGCGATGTGTTGTTCCGAGAGGGTGTGGGGCGTTGGGATTTGCCGAGCGGGGATGGGCCGCTTTTGTTCGAGGGAATCCGGACGAAAATTTTCACACTTCCGGAGGAGACGATTGTCCTCCCGGGGCATGGTCCGGCGACCACTGTCGGGCATGAACGCACGAGCAATCCGTTCGTCGCAGAATAAGGATTCGCCTCTCGACATTCGCGCCGCGGCTATCCTATATACCGACACTCACCAGTGCCCCTCTATGCCTCGTTACAACTACATCGCCCTTGATGCTCGCGGCCAGGAATCCTCTGGCGTTCTCGACGCCGAATCGCAAAACGACGCCGTCACGCAGTTGAGGCAGGCGGGGTATTTCCCCAAGAGCCTGAGCGAGGAGGGCAAGGGTGGAAAAGCGAAGGCGAAAGCAGTTAAGGCCGCTGGTGGAGGGGGCAGCGCGTTGAAAAAAGAGATCAAACTCAATATCAACATCCCGTTCCTCGAAAAGAAGACCATCAAACCCCGCACCCTGATGATCTTCACGCGGCAGTTGGCCACGCTGATCGATGCCGGGCTGCCACTGCTTCGCGGCCTCACCGTTCTTTCCAAGCAGGAGCCCGATCCGGTTCTCAAAAAAACCATCGTCAGTATCGCCGAGTCGGTTCAAGCCGGCGGCACTTTCTCCGAGGCGCTCACCGGGCATCCGAAGATTTTCAACAAGCTCTATGTGAATATGGTGAAAGCGGGCGAACTCGGCGGCGTGCTGGAGATCGTTCTTTTGCGCCTCGCGGAGTTCCAAGAAAAAGCGCAAAAGATCAAAAACAAAGTCGTCGCGGCGATGTTCTATCCAGCGATTGTTTTGCTCATCGCGGTGGTGAT
Organism: Verrucomicrobiota bacterium; assembly: GCA_039797215.1. Classification (GTDB taxonomy): domain Bacteria; phylum Verrucomicrobiota; class Verrucomicrobiia; order Chthoniobacterales; family Terrimicrobiaceae; genus UBA967. The sequence goes on from JBDKIG010000150.1 coordinate 3,231, forward strand.
CATGGGCTTTTTGCTCGTTTTCATTGTTCCCAAATTTGAAGCGATTTTCGCCGACATGCTTGGAGGAAAAGAGCTTCCTGGGCTCACGCAATTCGTCATCGGCTCCAGCAATCTCGTAAAAGACAACTGGATGTTGCTCATTGGCGGTATTTTTGGTTTGGGAGTGGCCTACAAATTTGCGGCGGGCACGCCAAAAGGCTCCGCATTCATCGATGCCTTTCTGCTCCGCTCCCCGGTTTTCGGCGATCTCACCCGCAAGAGTTCGATCTCAAGATTTTCCCGCACGCTCGGAACGCTCGTCACCAGCGGTGTGCCAATCCTCCAAGCTCTCAATATCACCCGCGACACGGCCGGAAATGCCGTTGTCGCCGGGGCCATCTCCAAAGTCCATGACGCCGTGCGCGAGGGCGAATCGATCATTCAGCCGCTGGAAGCCAGCGGAGTCTTCCCGCCGATGGTCATCAGCATGATCGATGTCGGTGAGGAGACCGGTCAACTCCCCGAGATGCTCTTGAAAGTAGCTGATGTCTATGACGACGAGGTGGATAATGCCGTCACAGGCCTGACCTCCCTGCTCGAGCCGGTGATGATTGTTTTCCTGGCCGTGGTGGTCGGAACGATTGTCATCGCTCTCTTCCTGCCACTGATCAGCATCATCACCGGCATGCAGAACCAGTAAGTCGCCGGGCTTTTCTTAGAAGGAAATTTCCACCCCGCCGTAAAATCCAATCGGCAGTGAGGGGTAGCCCAGATTGGTTTCGTAAGCCGTGTTGGTGACATTCTCCACTCGCGCCATGACAGCGGCGTGCTCGTTGATCTCGTAGCGCGAGTAAACGCGCATCGTGGCGTAATCGGGCATCTCCACGACCGCTCCCTCGATGTAATCCAACTGCGTGCGTCCACCAACAAAACTGGCTCCGCAGCCAATCAGCCATTTCGGTGTGAGGAGGTAGTTTGTATCGAGGCTGATCATGTTTTTCTGCTGAGGAAACTGCGTGTAGACCGTCGTCTGCGTGTAGGTGTAGGCGATCCGGGTGTTCCATTTTTTGAACAGCGACATTTCGGCGCTCAATTCCACGCCGTTGTTATTCGCCGTATCCATGTTTTCAAACCTGCCGAAGCCAGTCGAGGGGTCGGTTTCCACGACGACGAGGTTGTTGATGTAGTTCTGGAAATAGGTGGCGCTGAGTTTGACCTGTTCGTTGAAAAAATACTGGTCGATCCCCGCATCCCAACCGATCGATTTTTCAGGGGCTAAATCCAAGTTTCCAAGGTAGTAGGGATTCGGCGAGTAAAGCTGGACCAGGCTCGGAGCCTTGAAGCCAGTGCCGTAGCTGCCACGGAATTTCGTGTTGGTTTTCTCAACGAGGTAGGCTGAAGTGAACCGGTAAGTGAGGGCGCTGCCGGCTTGCGAGTAGCTGTCGTAACGGACCGCTCCGGTGAGAAAGAGGTTTTTCACGAGTTCCCATTCGTCTTGCGCGTAGAACGCCACATCGGTCTGCGACTCGGTGGGCAAGACCGTCGCCGGTCCTGTGCCGTATCGAGAGTAGAAATCTCCGGTGTAGGCATCGAAGGAAATGCCGAGCGAGAGCCGATTCTGGCGTGAGATTTGGAAAACATTCATCCAGTCCGTGCAATAGTTCGTCGCGTTGTTGACCGTGTTGCTGTCCGTCTCGAAGTTCCCGGGGTAGGCGGGATCGGTGAGCGTGTAGCGTTCGAAGTTGGTTCCTAGCGTCAATTTTTGAGTCCAGAATTCGATAGGCCGCCAATCCACCATCAGGCTCAAAATATTGCTCTCACCCCTCGTATACTGCCCGGGGTTGTTGTTGCCCCAATCCTGCGGCCGCACGCTTCCAGGCTCCTGATATTGGCCCACTTGTCCCGTGTAGTTGAATCGCAGGCTCAAGTTTTCCAAGGCCTGATAATCAAGGCGCAGGGCGTAGCGATTCACCGTATAGTCGTTATTTGGCCGGTCGTTCTGCGTGTAGAGGTTTTCGTAGGAGGCGAAGTAGGCAAAATTCCCGATCTCTCCCTGGCTGCTCACGCCCTCATTGAATGTTGCGAAGCTGCCGAACTCCCCGAAAAAATCCACGCCAGGCTTGCCCTCGCCGCGCTGGGTATCCAGCGAAATGACGCCGCCGATACTCTCCGAGCCGTAGAGCGAACTCTGCGGGCCGCGGACGATTTCGATTTTGCGGAGTCCCTTGGATCCCGCGTAGCTCAGAAATGGAGCGGCGTCCTGATTGATGCCGGTGTTCACCTTCACGCCGTTAACGAGAATTAGAGACTGAGAAGGCCCGTTACCACGGATCATGACCTCGCCAAAACCTCCCGGCGCGCCGGCTTCGATAGCCTGAATGCCCGGTGTGATGTTGAGCACATCCAGCAAAGCACCCTGTTGCGAGCGGTTGATTTGCTCGGCGTCGATCCGGGAAAATGCACTTCCAACCTGGAAGTCGGATTGCGCGTTTTTGGTGACCGTGATGATGGGGGTTGCGTTGGAGTCGGTGGTTTGACCATGGGCCAAAACCAC
>JBDKIG010000151.1:0-5760 GCA_039797215.1 Verrucomicrobiota bacterium
GGTTCCACCGCGCGCGTTTCATCGATATGGAAAATCCCGTCGAATTGCTCCGGCAGCGAGGCGGCGAAGTAGTGGCTCTGGCGCTCCGTCTCGGGATGGTAAACGACCCCGATCGCTCGCTCGAGTCGCATCGGTCGGAGTTGCTCGGCCATGGAGGGATGCTCGTGGAAATCCAACCAGAAATTTCCGACCCCGGATTGATGCAGGAGCATTTCGTAGCTTCTGGAAATCGCCGGGCGGATCGCTTTGTGTTCCGCGGGTCCGTCCCATTCGGAGGCGGCGGTGACGGTTCCCGTAAAGGTCGTGAATCCGATCAGGACGGCCTCGTCACCGAAATGCTCGCGACAAAGTTGCCCGATATTGAACTCGCCATGGCGTCCCATCTGAGTCGCCAGCGCATTTCCCACATGGGAATTATGGGCCCAGACGACCAATCGCGAGTTTTCATGGATGCGATTGATGTGGGTCATGAGGGCCAGGAGGGTATCCATCATGTGCCGGTCGCGGAGGTTCCAGGACTTCACATCACCCCGCAGCATCGTGCGGTAGTAATTTTCGGCGTTGGCCACCACCGTGGCGTTCTGCTCGGCGTGGAAAAAATCATCCTCCGCCTCTTCGCCATCGAGCTGCAGGTAAGACCCTTTCTTGCGCCGAATCTCAGCGAGTGCCGATACGACTTCCTCCTCACAGCTGTTGGCGACGCCCGCCCCGGTGAAAAGCCCGTAGCGCCTCGAGTCTCCCCCGAAATGCTCGAAGCACGAATATCGCTTCGAGAAGCTATGGGCGGTCGTGGGGTCATGCTTTTGCAGATACTCGAGCACCTCCTTGATCGATTCGTTCAAGCTGTAGAGATCGAGCCCGTGGAATCCCACCTTGGCCCGGTTATTCGTGAGCGAATCGTTGTGATCGCGAAGCCAACCGATGAAATCCAATACATCGGAATTTCGCCACATCCATTGGGGAAACCTTTTGAAGCCCCCCAGCGCATCGATCGCCGATTCGTCCGTCCCTATTCCTCGCGCAAATCGGTTCACCCGCCAGGAATCCGGCCAATCCGCCTCGATCGCCACGGCGTGGAATCCGTGCTCAGTAATCAGCCGCTTGGTGATCGCCGAGCGGATGGAATAAAACTCGTGCGTGCCGTGGGTGGATTCCCCGATCAGAACGAGTCGAGCATTTCGGCACCGCTCCAGGAGGGCGTCGTAATCCGCCGACCCTCCTGTGAGGGGCTGCGCCGCATGGCGAATGGCTTGAATTTCCTCGTTCATAGCGCTACCGCTGGCTCGATTTTCGCGCCCATTTGAACGAGTTCGTAGATCGTGTCGTCGTCCATTTGGGCGAAATCCTCGTAGAATTGCCCCACACCGTAGAAATCCGTTGGCAGGACGACGGCGATAAATTCATCCACCAAGGGTTCGATTTCCCATTTTGCCGATGGCGGGGCGGCCGGAGTGGCCACGATGATTTTTTTCACATGCTGGGCACGGAGAAGTTGGATCGCCACCCGCATGGTGGATCCCGTCGCAATCCCATCATCGATGAGAATCACAATCCGACCCTCGACCTGAAGCGGGGGCCTGTTTCCCCGGTAAAGTGCCTCGCGTCGCATGAGTTCCAGCGCCTCGCGCCGCTCCACATCCTCGAGTGTCTCGGGAAGGATCCGGAGGCTTTCGATCACACTTCGGTTGAGATAACGAATCCCGCCGCTGGCGATCGCCCCCATGGCGAGTTCCTCGTGATTGGGCACGCCGAGTTTCCGGACGATCAAGACATCGAGCGGGAGACCCAGTTCCTGAGCCACTTCGTAGGCCACGGGCACTCCTCCTCGAGGCAGGGCTAGAATGACGGCATTCGGGTGGTTTGTGTATTTCGAGAGTTTGTCGGCGAGAATTCGGCCGGCATCTTTTCGGTCTTTGAATCGAGCATTCATGCGTGGTGGATGGCGGGTTGTGTGAGGGATTCGCTGGATTGCGAGAGATGAACTTCGAACCAACGGGCGGCGAGATTGGCGACTTTTTCTAGGGCACCCGGCTCTTCGAAAAGGTGGGTCGCCCCGGGAATGATCGCCATTTTGCGGATGCAGGTGAGGTGTTCGTAAGCGTCGCGGTTGAGCTGCAGAACGGCTTCGTCCTGCTCGCCGACAATCAGCAGGGTGGGGGCCTCCACTTCCGAGAGATGTTCGTAAACCAAATCAGGCCGCCCCCCTCGGGAGACGACGGCCCCGACTTCATCGCCCAGAATCGCAGAGGCCCAGAGAGCCGCCGCGCCGCCTGTGCTGGCACCGAAGAAACCAATCTTCGCGTGGTTCGATCGTGGATGGCTGCGCACCCAATGAGTCGCCGCAACCAGGCGGTCGGTGAGGAATTCGATATCGAATCGGTAGCGGCCATCGGCCAAGTCATCGGCCTCCTCATCATTCGTGAGGAGGTCCAGCAGCACCGTTCCGAGGCCCGCCTCGACCAATTTGGAAGCCACAAATTGGTTGCGCTTGCTGTGTCGGCTGCTCCCGCTCCCATGCGCGAAGAGAACAATCCCTTCGGCATCGGCGGGCATCACCCAAGTGGCTTCGAGTTCCTTGGAATCGACTGGAATCTGAATGATTCCCGAAAAGCCATCCTCGGCCTCGTGCAGTCGCGTTTGTTTTTTTGAAAGAAGTTTGACCATGGTGGAGTTTGTTTTTTGCGGACCAGCCACAAGCGCTCGCATCCGTGCCGGCAGAGAACTCCACTCGGCGCTTCGCCTCAATGGGGTGAAATCCCATTCCCGCTCCTCCGCAGTCGACGCGATCAAGCCCCGCGAGGGCTCCGCGAATTACGAAGCACCCATGTTTTTCAACGCTTCGAGAAGCATTCGCGATTTCGGTCGGATTTCCACGAGGCGTTCATGCCAGGCGATCCCCAGCTCCCGGCGATATTTTTTCAGCCAGGGAAGCTCGACTCGGTTGGCGGTGGTGCCCAGGAAGCCTTCCGCCATGGTCGGCAGAATGGCTGCGGCGATACCCTGGCGAACCAATTGGGCGGCTTGGTTGAAATTGCTGCAAAAGTGGGTGACGACGAGGGGCTTTTTTCTCGATTCCACCGCTCGCGAGAGTTCTTTCAAAAATTCACTCCCCTCGGTGACGGCGAGCTTTTCTGGTTTCTGGCTCAGCGAATTCCAGGCCGCAGGCTCGTAGAGGGCGTAAGTGATTTTGCCGATGGGCGCGTATTTCAGCGGGGCGACGACGGCCGAATTCCTCACGATTCCAAAGTCGAACCGATGGTCCACGAGACCTTGGATGATGTCGCGGGAGCGCGTGTCGAGGAGGTGGACATGCATTCCGGGAATTTGCTCCTCGATTTTCGAAAGGGCCGGGATCAACACCCATTCGAGCACGCTGTTGCCTGCGGCAAATTTGTATTCCAAGGGCTGATTCGCCAGCGAGCGCTTGAAATCGGAGAGGCCTTGAAATTGAAACCGGATCTGCTGTGCCAGCTCCAGCCCGGCTCCGGTCAATTCCAGCCCCTTGCCCTTGCGGCGCGTGAGTTCGGCGCCGAAGAATTCCTCGAGCTCGCGGATTTGCCGGCTGATCAGGCTTTGGCGCGCGGGATCGCCATCCGCCACCCGCGCAATGCTGCCCGCATCCGCCACCGCCGCGAAACTTCGCAGTCGTTCCAGGGAGAGACCGTGCCGGGAGAGTAATTCATCAAACATAACTTCTAAGTTATACCATCTACGATCTTCGATATTATTTGAAAGAACGAAAACCCCTATTTCCCCCGGCGACATGAAAACCCAATCCACTCCGGCCCGTGGCCGCGCTTCGTTGGTCATGGACGGCTGTCCGCCGGGAGGCTCTGTCTCCCGATTCGAAATTCCCCCGCGCCATGAACTCGAGAGGGAGCTTTTGGCCATCAGCGAGCGCGAACAGCGGCGCATCGGGCAAGACCTCCACGATGGCATCTGCCAGGAACTCGCCGCCGTTCACTTTGCTCTCGAGTCCGCCAAAAAACTCGCCGGCCCCTCGAGTCGCCTGGCCGCTCAACTCCAAGTCATCTCCCGGGGCGTCCACCGTGCCATCCACCACACGCGCCTGATTTCTCGCGGCCTCGCCCCCTATGAATTGGAGGATGGCGATCTGGCCGGAGCCCTGCGCGAACTCGCCGAGACCACCGGCACACTTCACGAGATTTCGTGCGCTTTGCAAACGCACGGTCCGATCCCCGCCTTCGATCCCGAGACGGCCACCCACCTCTTCCGCATCACTCAGGAAGCCATCCAAAATGCCATTCGCCACGGAGGAGCCACGGCGATCGAGATCACGCTCGATTTCTCGGGCATCGAGGCCCGCTTGGCCGTGCATGATAATGGCAGCGGTCTGCCCGAAGCCTCCTCGGCCGCCCCCGGGCGCGGCATGGGTTGGAAAATCATGCAGCACCGGGCCACCGTCCTCGGCGGGGTGGTGGAGATCGGAGCTGGAAAAAACGGACGCGGCACTACCATCCGCTGCATCTTTCCTGCCTAGCATCATCCTTCGTGCTTGGATCACCAGACCGAAACCACCATCCTCCGCATTCTATGCTCACTGGCGATATCCGCAGCAAAGTCGATGCCCTCTGGAATGCGTTCTGGAGCGGCGGCATCGCGAACCCCATCGAAGTCATCGAGCAGATCACCTATCTGCTCTTTCTGAAGCGGCTCGATGATCTGGAGACGCTCGAGGAGAGCAAATCCGCCCGGCTCAAGCAGCCCATGGCCCGCCGGATTTTTCCCGAGGGGGCCGATGCCCGGGGCCGCGCCTACGCGGATTTGCGGTGGTCCCGCTTCAAGCACTTCGCTCCTGCCGAGATGTTCACCGTCGTGAGCGAGCATGTCTTCCCCTTCCTGCGCACCATGGGCGGCGACGGATCGACCTACGCGCACCACATGAAGGACGCCCGCTTCACCATCCCCACGCCCGCCCTGCTGGCCAAGGTGGTGGATATGATCGAGCAGGTGCCCATGGAGGACCGTGACACGAAGGGCGACCTCTACGAATACATGCTCGGCAAGATCGCCAGCGCCGGACAGAACGGCCAATTCCGCACCCCGCGCCACATCATCCAGTTCATGGTGGAACTCACCGCGCCGGGGCCGAAGGATACGATCTGCGATCCCGCCAGCGGCACTTGCGGGTTTCTCGTCGCTGCGGGCGAATACCTCGGCACCCACCACCCCGAGATTCTGCGCGATGCGCCGCTCCGCGAGCACTTCCACCACCATGCCTTCCACGGGTTCGATTTCGACAACACCATGCTCCGCATCGGCAGCATGAACATGCTTTTGCACGGCGTGGAAAATCCCGACATCCGCTACCGCGACTCCCTCGCGCAGGACCACGCCGGGGACGAGGAAAAATACTCGCTCATCCTGGCAAATCCTCCCTTTGCCGGATCGCTGGACTACGAGAATTGCTCCAAGGAAATCCTCCAGGTCGTGAAGACGAAGAAAACCGAACTTCTCTTCCTCGCCCTCTTCCTGCGTCTGCTCAAGCCCGGCGGCCGCGCCGCTGTGATCGTGCCCGACGGCGTGCTCTTCGGCTCGTCGAATGCCCACAAGACCCTGCGCAAAATGCTCGTCGAGGACCAAAAGCTCGATGCCGTGATCTCCCTGCCCGGCGGCGTCTTCAAGCCCTACGCGGGCGTCTCCACCGCCATCCTCGTCTTCACAAAAACCAACTCCGGCGGCACCGATCATGTCCTCTTCTACGATCTCGAAGCCGATGGCTGGAGCCTCGATGACAAA
>JBDKIG010000152.1:0-5734 GCA_039797215.1 Verrucomicrobiota bacterium
CCGTGCCGAAAGGCTGAATGACCCGCGCCATGCCAAATCCCATCTTGATATCGATTCGGGGCATATTTAGCCTTCGTCCTCCAATGAGGAAGTTCCTGCTCAGTCTGTGCCTGCTTGCGGCGCTGTCGACAGCCCGTGCGCAGTTCGGGAGTTTCGGGGATTTTCCTGTGGAAATCACGGCCGATGGAGGCACGCGGTTCGACGAAGGCATCGCGATCGCCGAGAACAATGTCCAAATCCACTACGGCGAATACAGCATCTTCAGCGACTACGCGGAATACAACCCCGACACCCGCGATATCCTGCTCGTTGGCAACATTCGGGTTTATACGCCGGACCAAGTCCTCACGGGCCAACGCGCCCTTTTTAATCTCGAGAGTAAACAAATGCGGGCGCTCGAGTTTTCCGGCTCACAATATCCTTTTTACTTTCGAGCCTTCAATTTTCGCGCCGTTTCTCCCAAGGAATTTCGTGTCCGCGATGGCTCGCTGACCACGCACGATTCTTCCCAACCGGATTATCATGTGAAGCCCCGCTCGATTCGCTTTTATCCCGGCGACCGCGTCGTGATGACGAATACGACGCTCTATGTCGGTCAAACGCCGATCCTTTGGTTCCCTCTCCTCTATGCCGATCTGAATCGCTCGGGTTTCCAATTCCTCCCCGGTTATGATTCCCGCTGGGGGGCTTATTTGCTCCTCTCGTATTCGTTTCCGGTCACCGAGGGGATCGATGCCGCTGTCCGCCTTGAGGAACGCACGGAGTTCGGCCCGTCTATCGGCCTCGATCTGAATATGAAATACGGCCCGGGCGGGCGGAATTTTGGAAATCTGGTCGCGGACTATGTTTTTGAAACGAAAGATGTGACGACCGTCGAAGCCCCCGGCGAACCAGCCGAAACGCGCACCACAGACCGCTACCGGGTTTCCTTCCAACAACGACTCTTCCTCACCGATGACATCTACGGAACGGCTGATGTGAACTGGATCAGCGATGTCGATTTTCTCGAGGATTTCTACCCGCAAGATTACCGCAACGACCCCCAGCCCGACACTTCTCTCTCTCTCACCAAATGGGACGAGGACTACACGCTCACGCTCCTTGGCCGCTGGCAGATTAACGATTTTCAAGACACTACGGAGCGCAAACCCGAGCTGGTTTTTGACTTCAAACAACAATCCTTCTTCGGGCTCCCGCTCCAATACGACGGAGAGACCGGCGTAGCCCAACTCCGCCGCGCGTTTTCAAATACTCCCGAATTCGGTGAAACAGAGTTCCCTGATTATCAATCTACACGCTTCGATACCTTCCACCAATGGTCCCTGCCCTCGCAGTTATTCGGTTGGTTGAATGTGAATCCCCGCGCCGGCATTCGAGGCACTTACTACAGCGCCAGCGGCTCATTCATCCAGCCCGCTTCAGGCGAGCAGGTCTATGATCCTGTGAGCGGCGAGCTGATCGTGGTTAATCCAAACGACAACCAAACTTCTGAAAATCCCCTCAACGACCCCTCATCGAATCTGAAGCAAAAGGGCGCTGTATTTCGGCCGATCGCGAACTACGGCATTTCCGTCTCCACCAAATTCTCCCGCGCCTTCGAGCAGGTCCAAAGCCGCGCCTTGGGCCTCGATGGCCTGCGCCATGTGGTCGAGCCCTACATCAACTACTCAGGCGTTAACAACATGGGCCCCGCTCCGGAGGACATCTATCAGTTCGACCGCGTCGTGCCGTCCACACAGCTCCTGCCTCTGGATTTTCCTCAGTTCTACGCGATCGACTCGATCGGCACCTGGAGCATCACGCGAATGGGCTTCAACCAACGCTTTCAAACCCGCCGCGACAACGGCACCTACCAATGGCTGACATGGAATACCTTCATGGATGCCAATTTTGAAAACCCCTACACCGAAGCGCCGGTCTCGAATCTTTTCAATGTGGTCCGCTTTTATCCCCTCCCCTGGGCCTCGCTGGGCATCGAATCCCAACTCCCAGTCGTCACCGAGGGATTCACGGAGGTGAATACGACCTTGAGCGTGATGCCCACGCGCGACACACGCTTTTCGCTCGGACACCGCTACATCGACGGCAACGATTACTTCACTGACAACAGCCAGGTAAATTTCTTCGCCTACTGGCGGATCAACGACAACTGGAGCGTGAGCCTTTACGAGCAATACGAATTCGAGAGTCAAGTGCTCCAATACCAACGCTACTTCGTCAATCGCGACCTCACCAGCTGGGTGGCCTCGATCGGTGCCGAGGTGCGCGACAACCTCGGTGGCGACCAGGAATATGGATTTCTTCTGATGATGACTCTCAAGGACGCACCCCAATTCTCCCTGCCTGTGGCATTCAGCCAAGGGCCAGACGACGGTCAACCCGCCGGCGCCGTCGATTGAGAATCTTTCACTTCCTAAAAAAACACCCATGAAACTCTGTATTATTGGATCCGGATATGTCGGTCTCGTCTCTGGCGCTTGCTTCGCCGAGGTCGGCCATAATGTGATTTGCGTCGATAACAACGCGAAAAAAGTCGATCAACTCCGCGCCGGAAAAGTTCCCATCTACGAACCCGGCCTCGAGGACCTTCTGCACCGCAATGTTGCTGCCAAGCGCCTTCACTTCACCACCAGCACCGAGGAAGGAGTGGATGGCTCCGATGTCGTTTTCATCGCAGTTCCCACGCCGCCACAGCCCGATGGCAGCGTCGATCTTTCCTACATCGAGAAAGTCGCCCGCGAGATCTCTGCCGTTCTTAAGCCCGGCCAATACCGCGTGATCGTCGATAAGAGCACCGTCCCCGTGAAAACCGGCGAGAAAGTCGCCGACACGATCCGCCGCTACAACAAGGGCGGCGCGGAGTTTGATGTCGTCAGCAATCCGGAATTTCTCCGCGAGGGCTGCGCCGTGCCGGACCTCATGAAGCCCGATCGCATCGTCATCGGTGGCAATAGCGAGCGCGCCGTCGCCATGATGCAAAAAATCTACGAGCCGTTTATGGCTCCGGTTCTAGTGACCGACATCAACTCGGCCGAACTCATCAAGCACGCCGCGAATTCCTTTTTGGCCCTTAAGATTTCCTACATCAACGCCGTTGCCCGCATCTGCGAAGCCAGCGGCGCGGATGTCGAAAAAGTCGCCGACGGCATTGGCTCAGACAAGCGCATCGGCCGCAATTTCCTCAATGCCGGCATTGGCTATGGAGGCTCCTGCTTCCCGAAAGACATCGCCGCCTTCATCGCCATCAGCGAGGACCTCGGAGTTCCCTTCACGCTTCTTAAGGAAGTCGAAAAAATCAACCGCTCCCAGCGCGAGCGTTTCCTTTCCAAAATCCGCGAGTCGCTTTGGGTGCTGAAGGACAAAAAAATCGCCGTTTGGGGCCTCGCCTTCAAGCCCGACACCGACGATGTCCGCTGCTCCGTAGCGATCGACCTCGTCAACGACCTCCTCAAAGAAGGAGCCGAGGTCACTGTCTACGACCCCAAGGGCACCGAGAAGGCGCTGGAGTTCGATCTCATCAAGGGAGCCAAGGTCGCAAATTCCGCCCTCGAAGCCGCCACCGGCGCTGAAGCGCTCGTCATCGCCACCGAGTGGAAGGATTTCACCACCGTCGATCTCAGTGAACTCAAGAAGGTCATGCACACCTCCTTGATCTTCGACGGCCGTAATCTTCTCGACCCCGACACCGTCCGCGCTGCCGGGTTCCAATACACCAGTATCGGTCGGAGCTAGAGAAATACGGCGGGCGACCATGCAGCAATACCACCGCCTCCTCCGCCTCGTCCTCGAACAGGGGCGGCCAAAATCCGATCGCACTGGCACCGGCACGATTTCGATCTTTGGCGCTCAAGAACGCTTCGACCTGCGCGAAGGTTTTCCCCTGCTCACGACCAAAAAACTCCACCTCCGCTCGATCATCCACGAGTTGCTGTGGTTTCTCCATGGTGACACCAACATCCGCTATCTCCGCGAAAACAAAGTCACGATCTGGGACGAATGGGCTGATGAAAACGGCGACCTCGGCCGAGTCTATGGCGCGCAGTGGCGCTCCTGGCGCGGATTCGATGGCAGCGTCGTTGATCAAATCGCCCGTGTCGTCGCCGATATCCAAAAAAATCCTGACAGCCGCCGTCTCATTGTCTCGGCCTGGAATCCTGCGGAACTCAACCTCATGGCCCTCGCGCCCTGCCACGCGCTGTTCCAATTTTTCGTGCAGGACGGCGAGTTGAGTTGCCAACTCTACCAGCGCAGCGCAGACCTCTTCCTCGGTGTGCCCTTCAACATCGCCTCCTACGCACTCCTTACGATGATGGTCGCGCAAGTCTGCGACCTCCGGCCCGGCGAGTTTATCCACTCCTTCGGCGACCTCCATCTTTACAACAACCACCTCGACCAAGCCCACGAGCAACTCACCCGCGAGTGCCGTCCCCTCCCCCGCATGATCCTGAATCCCGAGCGCCGCCGCCTCGAGGATTTCGTCTTCGAGGATTTCACACTCGAAGGCTACGACCCCCACCCCGCCATCAAAGCCCCGATCTCGGTATGATCGCCATCGTCGCGATGTCCCGCAACCGCGCGATCGGCCTCGAGGGCCGCATCCCGTGGCACCTCTCCGAGGATTTGAAATTTTTCAAACGCACCACGCTCGGCCATGTCGTCCTCATGGGCCGCAAGACCTACGACTCGATCGGAAAACCCCTTCCTGGCCGCGAAAATTGGATCCTCTCCCGCCAAGCCGAGATTCCCGGCACGCGAGTTTTTCGCTCTCTCGAGGAAATCCCCGCCCCGCCCGAGGGAAAAAATCTCTACCTCATCGGCGGCGCCGAACTCTACGCCGCGCTCCTCCCGCGCTGCACCGAAATCCTCCTAACCCGCGTGAACCTCGAAACCCCCGGCGACGCCTTCTTTCCTGCCTTCGAAGACCAATTCGACTCCGGCGAAATCCTCCTCACCACCGCCGAATTCGAAATCCGCCGCCACCGCCGGATCAGTCCAATCCGTCCGATCGGTCCGACAAGTCACTAAAAACACTCCCCGCCCCAGAAAAAAAATAAAAAAATCCCTTGCCCCGGAAAAATCCTTTGATACTTTCATTAGCGTTCTGGGGGGAACAAAAGCCCGCTGTAGCGTTCGCTGCGGCGGGCTTTAACTTTTTTAGGGCTTTCTCCTGAGAATTTCCTCATTCCAAAAAACCCGCCTTCCCACTTAGATAGCCGGTTCAAATTTTCATCATGTTCGCTTGGATCCTGAAAAAAATCGTCGGTAGCAAAAATCAACGCGAGTTGCGTCGCATGGCCCCGACGGTAAAAAAAATCAACGAGTTCGAAACCGCCCTCCAATCCGCTCCCGATGAGGCTCTGCGGGCCAAGACCCTTGAGTGGAAGGAGCGACTCTCCAAAATTTCCGACTCCGCCGCACTCGCCCTCGAACTCGAGTCCATACTCCCCGAGGCTTTCGCCGTCGTCAAAAACGGTGCCCGCCGACTCTGCGGAAAAACCCTCGATGTCTGCGGCCACCCCCTCACTTGGAATATGGTGCACTTCGATGTGCAGCTCATCGGCGGCATGGTTCTCCACAACGGCCGCATCGCCGAGATGGCCACCGGCGAAGGCAAAACCCTTGTCGCCACCCTCGCCGTTTATCTCAACGCCCTCTCCGGCCGCGGCGTCCATGTCGTCACCGTGAATGACTACCTCGCCAAGCGCGACGCCGAGTGGATGGGCCACCTCTACCA
>JBDKIG010000153.1:0-5728 GCA_039797215.1 Verrucomicrobiota bacterium
CGCCGAAAGCTCGCAACTCGCCCGCTTCAACATCCTGCAGCAGGCCGGAACCGCGATGCTCGCCCAGGCGAATCAATCGACCCAGTCGATCCTCCGACTCATCAGCTAAGCGAAAGCATCGATCGAAATCAGATAAAAAGAGGCTCTCCCGCAAGGGAGGGCCTCTTGTTTTTTTACAATTAATGGATCGTGATTCTGAACTGGGAGGCCATAGGTTTGGAAACAGGGGATGATTCGTTTCAATTACAAGCCGCCTGGAACTCCGCCGGCGACGCTTTCCTCGCCGGAGGGAGCGCGCACAAAGCCTGTGCTTCGCTTGGTTCGTTTCGACGAGGCGACCTTTTTTGATGAGACCTTCGAAAGCCTCGAGTCGCTGCTCCTGGAATACGACCCCGCGAAGGTAAATTGGATCGATATCGACGGGCTTGGCGATGTGGCGCTTCTGGAGGCGGTCGCGGCCCGATTCAAACTACATCCTCTCGCGATCGAGGATGTGCTCAACACTGCGCAGAGGCCTAAGATCGAGGCGTTCGAGGATCATTATTTCATCGCCAGCGCGATGGTTTATCCGGGTTCCAAGGATGAATTGCTTTTCGAACAGGTGAGTCTTTTTCTCGGAGAGCGATTTTTGATCACGGTGCAGGAGGATGGGGGCCGGGATGTCTTCGAAAAAATCCGCGAGCGACTTCGTCTCGGACGCGGGTTGGCTCGTCGGAGTGGGCCGGATTACCTTGCCTACGCGCTGCTCGATGCTTCGGTGGATAGCCTGTTTCCTGCGCTTGAGGGGGTCGGAGATAGCATCGAGGAGGTAGAGGAGGATTTGCTGGAAAAACCGCGCCGGGAAAGCCTGCGCCGCCTTTACGAAACAAAGCACATTTTGCTCGCACTGCGCCGGGTTGCTTGGCCGCATCGCGAAATTTTCAACATTCTCATGCGCGACGAGACGGGATTGGTAAAACACTCGACGCAGCTATTCCTGCGCGACTGCTACGACCACATCACTCAAATCATCGATATCATCGAGAGCTACCGCGACCTCGGAGCGGGCTTGATGGATCTTTACTTGTCGAGCGTGGGATTCCGGACAAACGAGATCATTCGCGTGCTGACGATCGTCTCGATCCTGTTCATGCCACTGACTTTTTTAGCCGGCATTTACGGCATGAATTTCAATACGGAGCATCCATGGAATATGCCGGAACTGAACTTGCCATTCGGCTACCCGCTGTTTTGGGTTGTTTGTTTATTGCTGGTCGGCGCAATGGTGGCCTTTTTCAAGCGGCGGCGTTGGCTTTGATCCATCAAAAAACACCGCGCAAGGCGTCTACAAAAGCTCGGCAATCTGAACAGCGTTGAGGGCCGCGCCCTTAAGGAGTTGGTCGCCGCAGACCCAGAGGGCGAGGCCGTTTTCCATCGCGCAATCGCGGCGCAGGCGGCCAGCGAAGCAATCGTCCTGACCCGCGCAGTCGAGCGGCATCGGATAGCCGTCCGAAACATATTGAAGGCCAGGCGCGGATTGGAGCGCCTTGAGGGCGGCGTCGATCGAAACGGGAAGTTCAAACTCCGCGCTGATGGCGACGGAGTGGGCGCGGTAGACCGGCACGCGAACGCAGGTCACGGAGGCTTTGAAGGTCGGCAGATGCATGATGCGACGGCCCTCGTTTTCCATTTTCATCTCCTCCTTGGTGTAGCCGGTATCAAGGAAGGCATCGACTTGGGGAATGACATTGAAAGCGATCTGGTGCGGGAAGATTTCCTTCTCGACCGGCTTGTTGTGGGCGAGGGCCTCGGTCTGGTCGCGGAGTTCGTTGATGGCGCGGGCGCCTGCTCCGGAGACAGCCTGGTAGGTCGAAGCGAAAACGCGCTTCACGCGGAAGGCTTGATGGAGCGGGTGGAGAGCCATGAGCGTAATCGCGGTCGTGCAATTCGGATTCGCAATGATGCCATGGTGGTTTTTCACATCCTCGCCGTTGATTTCGGGAACAACGAGTGGCACCTCGGGCACCATCCGAAAAGCCGAGGAATTATCAACCACGACCGCACCGCTATCCACGGCGGCTTTGGCGTAATCGCGGGAAATGCCGCCGCCGGCGCTGAAGAGGGCGATGTCGATGTTGCGGAAGGCGTCGAGCGTGAGCGGTTCGATGGTGTGAGTTTCGCCACGAAATTCGAGGGTTTTACCCGCCGAGCGGGGCGAGGCGAGGAGGCGGAGGCTGGCGACGGGGAAGTTGCGGCGCTCCATGACACGGAGCATTTCCACTCCGACTGCCCCGGACGCGCCGACGATTGCGACTCGATACGATTTCGACATAATTGAGAATTATGACAGGGAAAGCCGCTGCGCCGCAACATCAGGAGAATTACGAATTGCGCGTGGATGTCGCCACGCAAACGGCCAGCTTGGTTCAAAATGGCGAGACGATGAAAACTTGGCCGGTTTCAACTTCGCGGTTCGGCTTGGGATTTGAGCCGGGCAGTTTCAAGACGCCGACGGGGAGGTTTTCAGTAGCGGAGAAAATCGGCGAGGGTGCGCCACTCTGGGCGGAGTTCAAAAGTCGCCAACCGACGGGACGTCTGGCAGAGCCTGGAGGCGAGAGCGATGGTGTGCTGACGCGCATCTTGTGGCTCGAGGGTCTCGAGCCCGAAAACGCGAACACCCGCGAGCGCTATATCTATTTCCACGGCACGAACCGCGAGGATTTGGTCGGAACTCCTGCGAGCCATGGGTGTGTGCGATTGCGCAACGAGGATATGGTGGAGTTGTTCGATCTTGTGCCAGAGGGAACGCCGGTGGTGATCGCCTAGCGCGGCGTCGTGTATTTTTTGGCGTCAAGGAAGCCCTCGATTTCGAAGCCGCTTGGAGAAGCGAGGATTTGGACGGCGCCGGACTCGTCCATGCGGAAAAGCTCGATGCCGCGCTCGCGCAGCATGGCTGCCCAGTTCTCATCGATCGGCTCATTGTCAGGAAATCCGGAGGCGGTTGCGATCACGACGCGAATATTGTTTTTCTGAAGAAACTCCGCGTCGGGTAAAATCCCGGAATAGTGTCTGCCGATGACCGCGATATCGGCTTCCGCGGTGCCAAGCGTTTCCCACGCCGCCGGGCCTGAGTCGGATAGGAAGAGGATGCGTGCAGACGGGCTCTCGAGCAGAGAAATGATCGCCTTGTTGTCGGACCGGCTCTCCAGAAGCGACGCAGAGGGATGCAGGATTTTGATCGTGTCGATTTCAGAGATCCGGACGGAGTCGCCAGCTTGGTGGATCGATCTTGGGATGGAGCGGGCGGCGAGTTCCTTTTGGAGGCGCTGCCGAAAGGGTGATCGGTCCGGGAGTGGAGAGTCGATAAATCGGGTTCGCGAGTTGATAGCTGCGATGGAGGCGGCGCCGCCGATGTGCTCCGCATCGCCATGGGTAAGAATCAGTGTGTCGGGTGCGAGTTTTCCAATCCTGCGCATCCACGATTGGACGGTATTTTTATAATCCCAAGCGTCTCCACAATCCAGCAGGGTGAATTTACCTCCGCTTCGGATCGCCGTGGCGGCACCGGGACCGAAATCGAAAACAACAACTTCGAGCGGTGCCTGCGGTGGGCGGCCCAAAGTGATGAACGAACCAGGGAGTGGCGCGATCGTCTGGATGAGGGCGAGCATGATTTGGGTGAGGGCCAAGTTGGCGTTATTGAAGACCGCTGCGAGGAACGGGCTGAAAATCCCGCAGCTCAAAGCCAGAAGGGCCGTGGACATGATCACGAAGGTCAGCGGGACGATAACGGGGTTTGTTGCGAGGGCTGAAAAGGAAACGAGCTGAAAATACCAGAGCATGAGCGGGAGCGATCCGAGCCACGCGGCAATGGAGACCGCCAGCAAACCCGATATCGCTCCAGCCACGAGGTGGCGGGCTTTTTGAAGGGAATTCCAGAGTTCGGTGGGAATAAACGGATCAGGCAGGAGACCTGCGCGGAGGCGCTTTTGAATCGGTGATGAGAACACCAGAATCGCCGCCACGACAGTCACGGAAAGCTGAAAGCCGGGATTGAAAAGTTCGTTGGTGGATTGCGCAAGGATGAGGAATGCTGCGGCACACAGCGAATTCAGCGGCACGGGTTGCCGCGAGGAAATCATGCCCAGCAGGAAAATGGCGGTCATCGTGGCGGCGCGGATGCTGGAGGGTTTCCAGCCTGTGATGAGCGAGTAGAAAAACAGCGCCGGGATGATCAAAAGGACGCACGCACGGCGGTCCACCGCGAAGGCGCGTAGCAATTGCCAGAGGATCACGGCGATCATGCCGACATGCAGGCCGGACACGGACAATAGGTTGACTATTACACCACAAAAAATAATAATGAGAAAATGAAATCCAAAATAAAAGCCTACTCGTACATAAGATGGAGCTCTGATTTACAGGCAAAAGGCGATTCCTACAGGAGACAGGAGGAGTTAGCGGAACAAATATGCAGGGAAAAAGGTTGGGAGCTTGATCCGCTGAAAAGGGACGAGGGTGTATCAGCGTATACAGGGAAAAACATTGAATCAGGAAATCTCGGTGATTTTTTAAATGCGGTTCAGGAAAAAAGGATAAAAACACCATGCATATTGATAATAGAAACATTTGATCGGTTGACTCGTTTGCCAGCATTGGATGCTCTAACTCTCGTTCAAAAAATAATTAAAGAGGGGGTAACAATATGCACTGCGGCAGATGGGCGAGAATATAACCAAAGCTCATATGAGAACCTTGAGCCATTGCTAGTATCCATATGCCAATTTAATGTTTCTCACCAGCATTCTGAAAATTTAAGTAGAAGATTAAGAGCCTCTTGGAAAGGAAGAAAACAAAAGGCAGTAAATGAAAAACTGGTTTTAACAAGAAAACTTCCAGCATGGATAAAGCTACCGAAAAATGCGAAAACTACAGATCAATTTGTAATCGATGAAGAAAAGGCAAATATTGTTAGAAGAATATACAAAGAATATTTGGCGGGAGTTGGAACAAATACAATAGCAAGAAATCTAACAAAAGATAAAATAAAAGCATTTGAAACCAAGGATGCTTGGAATGTTTCAACAATAACGAAATGGTTAACCTCAAAGACTGTAATTGGTCATTTGCAACCACACATTCATTTTTCAAGAAAAAAAAGAATCGAAGAAGGGGATATTATAGAAAACTATTATCCTGCAATTATAAAAGAAAGTGATTTTTATGAAGCACAAGAGCTTCGTAAAAGACGATTGATTTCGCGTGGACCTAAAAAAAATAAACACAATTTATTTACGGGAATAATTAAATGTAAAAAATGCGGTGGAAGTATGGCGATGAGAACTGGCGCGGTGACCAAAAAAAGAACAAATCCATACAGAACATTAGTTTGCGGAAGGGCTTGGCGAGGTGGGAAGTGCAAATTTGCTACAATCCCATATTTGCATATCGAGGACATAATACTAACTCTTGTATTCTCAAATATTGCAAAAACTATGACGCTTAAGGAAAATAATCCAGAAGAGAAAATCTTATCAATTGATGGGCAGATTGAGGAAAACAAGAGGAAAATCGACAAAATAATTCACACTATTGAAAATGAAAATGTGACAAGCAAATCATTAACATCAAGATTAATACAAATTGAAAATGAAAATGAAAAACTTCTAGAAAAAAAGAAAAATATTCCCAAATCAGAGTCTATTGGTTGGATACGAGAACTATATCAAAACTGGGAGCCATTGGAAAA
>JBDKIG010000154.1:0-5657 GCA_039797215.1 Verrucomicrobiota bacterium
GCCGAGGTAGAGACCGGCTTGGGAAATCGAGGTGATGCCCGCGCCCCAATCGGGCCCCAGCGCGGAGAAAATGCCGAGTGAAATCCAACCGCCGAGGATGCCTTTTTCGCGAAGCAAAAACTTGAGGGCGCTCGGCATGGGTGGGGGGGCTAGGATTTCCAGTTCAGCGCCGTCAGGCGGCGGGCGACTTCCTCGACATTGGCGCGGGAGTTGAAGGCGGAAATGCGGAAATAGCCTTCACCAGCGGGACCAAATCCGCTGCCGGGAGTGATTACGACATTGGCCTCTTGGAGCATTTTATCGAAGACCGCCCAGCTATTCAGGTGCTTTGGAGCCTGCACCCAGATGTAGGGAGCATTGACGCCGCCAAAGGTCGCGAGTCCACATTTCTCGGCGGCGGCGCGGAGAATGGCGGCATTGCCCATGTAATGCTCGATGAGCGCGGAGACCTGCTCCTTGCCGGTGGGCGAGTAGAGGGCCTCGGCGGCACGCTGGGTGACATAGCCCACACCGTTGAACTTCGTGCTGAAGCGGCGGTTCCAGAGCGGGTGGAGTGGTTTTTTCTCTCCCGTGGAGGTCGTGCATTGGAGGTCCTTCGGCAGAACGGTGAACGCGCAGCGGACGCCGGTGAAGCCGCCGTTCTTCGAAAAGCTGCGGAACTCGATCGCACAGCGTCGCGCGCCGGGGATTTCATAGATCGAGTGCGGGATCTCGGGGTCTTTGATGTAGGCCTCGTAAGCGGCGTCGAAGAGAATCACCGCGTCGTTCGCCAGCGCATACTCGACCCAGGCGGTCAGTTGCGCGCGGGTGGCCACGGTGCCGGTTGGGTTATTCGGGTAGCAGAGGTAGATGAGGTCGACTTTTTCCTGAGGGATCGCGGGGACGAAGCCGTTCTCAGCATTGCAGGGGAGATAGACGAGACCACTGTAGAGTCCCTTGTCATCGCCCTCGCCGGTGTGTCCGGCCATGACATTCGTATCCACATACACCGGATAAACGGGGTCCATCACGGCGATGCGGTTGTTGTGGCCGAAGATGTCGAGAATGTTGCCGCAATCGCATTTCGAGCCGTCGGAGACGAAAATCTCATCGTCGGCGACATCGAGGCCCTTGGCGCGGTAGTCGTTTTCCGCGATGGCGTGGCGGAGGAATTCGTAGCCTTGCTCGGGGCCGTAGCCTCGGAAGTTTTGCCGCTCACCCATTTCGTCCACGGCCTTGTGCATGGCCTCGCGCACGGCGACAGGGAGGGGCTCCGTAACATCCCCGATACCGCATCGGATGAGCCGTGCCGCGCCGTCAGGGTGCGAGTCGGTGAATGCCTTCACGCGGCGGTTGATTTCGGGAAAAAGGTAGCCTGCTTTAAGCTTGAGGTAATTCGAATTGAGATGGGCCATGGTCGAGCTGGGGACTTAACCAAAAATCACTGCCTCTTGCCAATCGCTCATCGCTTGGAAGCGCAAAAATCCCATGTCGCTCCAAGCTGGCAGTGACAACGCGTCTTGGAAATTACGGCTTGGGTGAAGAAGGCGATTCGAGCAAAACCGCGCCTTTGAGCAAGCGACAGAATTCTTTTTTCGTCACCTGCTGATGGGGGCCATGACCGCTCAGGGGATCGGTCATGGTCTTGTATTGAACCTCCAGTCGAGCCAACTGCACGATGCGGTAATATTCGCTGCCCTTCTGCCAAATCTGATTCTGCTGAAGTTTCATGATCTTCTCGTTATCCGGAGCGTGAGGCCCATGCGCCAACCTTTTCTCTCGAGAGGCGGGGGTTGCTCATGGAGTTCGGAAATCCGTGCTGAGCAGTCGATCGAGTTTTTCCATGGCGACTCGCAGGACCTCACGGAGTCTCGTGGCCTCAGGGGAGGAATCTAGAGGCGGGGTGAAAATGCCCGCGCAGCGCACGGCGAGGGCTCGGTGTTTGCGCGAGTCCCCCAGGGCGGCGAGGAGATCGAAGATTTCGGCGGTGAGCACTCGGGCTTCCCGGATTTTTTCCAAGGCTGAGGCTTCTGATTTCTTTTCGTCGAGAACGGCGGCGAGTTGCTTACAAACGAAGGCCCGGCAACGCTGTGGGCGATCGTTGTAAATTTGGCAGCAAGAATCCTGATGGGCTGGGCAAGGCTGGGGAAAATAAAGGTCCCCATCCCGGCGTTTCGGCTTGAGGCCTTTTGATGCGAGGGCGCGGAGCGAATCCTGGGGTTGCACCTGCATGCCGTGGAAGAGGACGCCGTTGCAGCACATCCCGCAAGCGCCGCAGAGGCGCGAGGCGGCGGTATCGTTTAGTTCGGGCATGGGGTCATTTTCAAAATCAAACGCCCGACTGTTTCCAGTCGGGCGTTCATTATTGGGTTAGGTCTTTTCGCGGCTTAGGCGGCAGCGAGATTTTTTTCCACGGCCGACCAGTTGACGGCATTCCACCAGGCCTTGAGGTAGTCGGCACGGCGGTTTTGGTAGTTCAAGTAGTAGGCGTGCTCCCAGACATCGCAGCCGAGGATCGGGGTGCCAGTGCATTCGGCGACTCCGGTCATGAGCGGGTTGTCTTGGTTCGGGGTCGAGCAGATGCAGAGCGACTTGTCGGCTTTGACGCAGAGCCAGGCCCAACCGCTGCCGAAGCGTGTGAGGCCGGCGGCTTCGAATTTGGCTTTGAACTCGTCGAAGCTACCGAAGGCTTGGTTGATTGCCTCGGCCAGCGCGCCGGTGGGGGCGCCTCCGGCGTTCGGGCCCATGAGACTCCAGAAAAAGGTGTGATTCCAATGTCCGCCGCCGTTGTTGCGGACCGCGCCGCGGATGGCTTCGGGCACAGCGGCGAGGTTGCCGATCAATTCCTCGAGCGTCTTGCCAGCGAGTTCGGGGGCGCTTTCGAGGGCCTTGTTGAGATTGGTGACATAGGTCGCGTGGTGTTTCCCGTGATGGATTTCCATCGTGCGGGCGTCGATGTTGGGTTCCAGCGCCGTGGCGGCGTAGGGCAGTGCGGGTAGTTCGAATGGCATAGTTTTTTTGGATTTGAAGAGCCGCCAAGATAGTGTCCGTGCCGCGAGGTTCAAGCGGGTTTGTTGCCCATTCCGCCGATTGACTCGGCTCGTCTGGATCACTAAAAAGCCCGTCGTGAAACCCACTCTGGAAAGTCTCGAGCAAACCTATCGCCGCCCCCTCTTCGATCTCATTCAGGAAAGCCGTCGTGTTTTCTTGGAATTCTGGCCTAAAAACGAGGTCCAGCTTTGCACGCTGCTGAGCGTGAAGACCGGAGGTTGCAGTGAGGATTGTGGTTATTGCGCCCAAAGCGCGCACTACAACACGGGGCTGCAAAAAGAGCGCCTCATGACCGTGGATGAGGTTCTTCCGGTCGCCAAGACCGCGAGGGAAAATGGTTCCACCCGCTTCTGCATGGGTGCGGCGTGGAAAGGGGTGCGCGATGGTGATGCGAAATTCGAGACGATGCTTGCGACCGTGCGCGAGGTCAGCAAGCTTGGCATGGAGGTGTGCGTCACTCTGGGCCAACTCGGCGACATCGAGGCCCGCAAGCTCAAGGAGGCCGGCCTCACCGCTTACAATCACAACATCGACACCTCCCCCGAGCATTACAAAAAAATCGTGAGCACGCATTCGTTCGAGGACCGCTTGAATACGATTGGCTCTGTCCAGCGCGCCGGTCTCAGCGTTTGTTGCGGCGGAATTATTGGCATGGGGGAAACGGAAACCGACCGACTGAAAATGCTGGAGGTCCTTTGTTCCATGGATCCGGAGCCCGAGAGCGTTCCGATCAATTGCCTCACGCCGATCGCAGGAACCCCGCTCGCGAACACGCCGCCGATCGATGTCTTCGAACTCGTGCGCTTGATCGCCACGGCCCGCATCGTTTTGCCAAAAGCAAAAATCCGACTCTCCGCCGGGCGCGACCGCCTCACGCGTGAGGCTCAGGCACTCTGCCTCTTCGCGGGGGCGAATTCGATTTTCTACGGCGACAAACTTCTCACCGCCACCAACCCGGGTGTGAACGATGACCGTGCTTTGCTGGAGGCCCTCGGTCTCGAAGCCCAAGCTCCCTACACCGACCAACCCGAACCCGCCCTCGCATGAAAATATCCATTGGAAGTGACCACGCCGGCTTTGCCTACAAGGAAGCCATTATCGCGCACCTCAAGGAGCGCGGCCATACGGTGACGGATTTCGGAACCTACAATTCCGACAGCACCGATTACCCGATCTTCGTCATTCCCCCGGCCGAGGCTGTCGTGCGCGGCGAGGCAGAGCGAGGCATCGTCCTAGGAGGCTCAGGAAATGGCGAGGCCATCGCGGCGAATAAAGTCAAAGGTGTGCGCTGTGCGGTGTGTTGGACTCATGAGACGGCGGAACTCTCCCGACGCCACAACAACGCAAATGTCCTCTCGATTGGCGAACGCATGATCTCGCTCGAGTTGGCGCTGGAGATTGTGGACATCTGGCTCGACACGCCTTTCGACGGAGGCCGTCACGCCCGTCGCATCCAAGAACTCGATTGCTACGAAGCCGGTGGCGGGAACAAAGGCATGCTCGCCGTGCTTGAGCGCAAGACGGCGGTCTAATTACGCCGCCCGTGGCTCTGCTCAGAGCGTCAGTGTTTCTCCGATCGCCGGGAGCAGCAGGCGTTGGTGCGAGTTTTGGAAGGTTTCCATGGCGGACGAGCGGTTGATTTCGATCGGAGGAAAGGTGTTGAAGTGGACGCCAATCGTCATGGCGGCGCCGCAGAGTTTGGCGGCTTTGGCGGCGTCGGTGGCTCCCATGGTGAAGGTGTCGCCGATGGGCAGGATGGCGAATCGGAGGTCGAATTCCTCCCCGATCTGCTTCATGTCTTGGGTCAGCGCGGTGTCGCCTGCGTAATAGAACGCTCCCTCGGCGCTTTCGACGACGAAGCCGGCAGGGTTGCCGCCGTAGCTGCCATCGGGCAGCGAACTGGAGTGGATGGCGTTGACCATTTTCGCATGGCCGCAGGGGATTTTGACCTTGCCGCCGTGGTTCATTGACACGGTATTTTTAACGCCTTGCTTGCCGAGCCAGTCGGCAATTTCCCAGTTGGCGATGACCTGTGCGCCGGTCTGGTTCGCGAGAGCCACGGCGTCGGCGACATGGTCGAAATGTCCGTGAGAGATCAAAATCACATCGGCCTCGATGCTTTTGATATCGATCGAGGCAGCGAGCGGGTTCGGGGTGATGAAGGGGTCGAAGAGCAGGCGGCAACCGCTGGTTTCCACCAAGAAGCAGGAATGTCCGAAATAGGTGTATCTCATAGCAGAATTATCAAATCACAGGGCACGGGCAATTTTCAATCCCCGCAATCGGCGAGGTCAGGGAATCAGCTCGACGCCGAATTTCTTGGCGACGAGGGCCGTGGCGATGAAGCAGACGAATGTCAGCAGGGCGCTCCAGATCAGGGCCCACCAAAATCCGGTGCCTTTGTGCAGTAACCACGGCAGGAGAAGGAACATCGGCATCGTCGGGATCACATACCAGAAGGTGTAGAATGCATGGCTGGCGAGTTTTTCGGTGCCTTGCTTTTCCAGATGCAGCCAGATCATGACCATGATCGTGACGAACGGCAGGGAGGAAATCAGGGCGCCGAGGCGGTCGCTCCGTTTTGCCAACTCCGAGACCAGCACAATCACAAAGGCTGTCACCGCGTA
>JBDKIG010000155.1:0-5645 GCA_039797215.1 Verrucomicrobiota bacterium
GACTTTTTTGGGGGAATGGGAGGTGCTCATTTCGCAATAGTCGAACGAAGCCGCCTCTTTCTGCAATACCAGCTTTTCAGTTTTCCTGTCCGAGGGTTTGCGGGGGAAAACTAGTTTCTCTCCTCGCGGTGGCGGTTGGTCAGCCAGAGCGCGATCAGGAAAATCGCCAGCAGGATGGTTCCCAACGCCGCCCCGAAGGGTTGGTTTCGGCCTGAGGTGAATTGCTTGAAAATGACCTCGCCGATGGTGGGGTTCGTGCCGCCGCCCATGAGCGTTGTGATGGCGAACATAGCGATGGAGGGAATGAAAACGAGCATGGCCCCCGCTGCGATGCCGGGGCGGGTGAGGGGAATGATTACCTGAGAGAACGCACGCACCGGCCCAGCGCCAAGGTCGAAGGCCGCCTCGATGAGGGCGTTGTCGAGTTTCTCCACGCTCGTGTAGATCGGGAGAATCATGAAGGGCAAAAAATTGTAGACCAGTCCCAGCACGATTGCGAAAGGGGTGTAGAGGAGGGCGGTGGGCTCGGTGATGATGCCCGCTCCCATCAGAAGGGCGTTCATGAACCCTTCCTTGCTGAGGATCGCGATCCATGCGTAGGTGCGAATGAGGAAGCTCGTCCAAAACGGAACCATCACGAGAAGCAAAAGAGTGGCCCGCCAGCGCTCCGGGGCGCGGCCGATAAAGTAAGCCACAGGGTAGCCGAGCGCCATGCAGAGAATGGTGGTCAGCAGCGCATACCAGATCGAGAGGAAGAGGACTTTCAGCCAGACCCAATCAAAGGCCCGCGCATAGTTCTGGATGTTGAAATCGTAGACGATGCGGCCAAGGGCGTCCCGCTCGGCGAAGCTCACCACGACCAACATGACCGTGGGAGCGACGACGAACAGGATCAGCCAGGCCAAAAGCGGCAGCAGAACCAGCCAGGCCAAAAGACCCGGCTTGCGGCGGTGGATTTCCGATCCGCCGGTATTCGTGACTGCCGCAGGGAGGGCCATGTGGTTATTCGACCTTCAACGAGGTGACGAGTTCTTCGATCACGGAGCCGCGCTCGCCGATGTCTTTGAAGGTTTCCATTTTGGAAATCTCTTTTGCAGTCGGGAAGCTCGCGGGGTTGTTTCGTTGCTCCTCGGTGAGAAGTTTTACGGCCTCCTTGTTGGGGTTCAAATAGGGGAACGCCTCGGAGATTTTTTTGCTCACTTCGGGCTGGAGGATGTAGTTCATGAATTTCTCGGCATTGGCAAAATTCTTCGCCGTTTTTGGAATTGCCAAGCTGTCGATGAAGAGGTGGGTGCCCTCGGCGGGAATGACCCAGCGGAATTTTTTATTCTCATTGAGTAGGATGGCGCCTTCGCCGCCCCAGACGACGCCGATGGCGACATCGCCATTCAGCAGCGAGGTCTTCGGGCTGTCGGAGTCGTAAACCTTGATCAGCGGAATCCAATCGCTCAGGACGCCCTTGGCTTTTTCAAGATTCTTGTCGCTCACATCGTTCACGGGAATTCCTTTGGAAAGCAGGGCCCAGGAAACGATCTCGCGAGCGTCGTCGAGCACGACGATTTTGCCTTTGTTGGCTGGCTTGAAGACATCGGAGAATGTCTTGATGTCCTCTTTGACGAGTTCTGTGTTGATTGCGATTCCGACGGTTCCGGCCATGAAGGGAACGGAATATTTGTTGCCGGGATCGAACGACTTGTTGAGGAACTCCGGATCGATGTTTTTGAGGTTCGGAATCGCCTTTTTGTCGAGGGGACGCAGGAGTTTTTCCTTAACGAGTGCTTCCACGACATACTCACTCGGTTGGATGATGTCGAAGCTCCCTCCTCCGGCTCCCAGCTTGGCGAGCATTTCCTCGTTCGACGCGTAGTTCTCGACCGAGACCTTGATGCCGGTCTCTTTCGAAAAGTCATCGATCACATCCTGCGGGATGTATTCGGACCAGCAATAGATATTGAGTTTTTCCGCCGCTTGCGCGGTGGCGGTGAAGGCCAGAGCGGCGGCGGCCGCGGCTGACAGGATGGTTTTGGTGGTTTTTGTTTTCATGGTGTTTTTCTCCTAGCGAGTGTGTGGCTGACGATCGCTACCACGACGGTGGCGGCGATGAAAATGGCGCTCAGCGCGTTGAGCTGGGGATTCAGGCCGACCTTGGCCATCCCGTAGACTTTGAGGGGAAGTGTCTGCGACTGCGCTCCGGTGGTGAAGACGCTCACGATGTATTCGTCGAGCGAGAGGGTGAAAGACATCAAGGCCCCCGCGACAATCGCCGGCATGAGATACGGCACGATGACTTTCCAGAACGCCTTCAGTGGCGTGGCACCGAGATCCATCGCTGCCTCCTCGAGAAAGGGATCGAGGCCCTGCAGCCTCGCCTGCACACCCACGAGCACAAAGGGAAAACAGAAGGTCGTGTGGGAGATCACCAGCGTCGTGAAGCCGAGCGGCAGGTTGAGGAATTGGACGAAGAGAACCAGCAGGCTCACGCCCATCAAAACCTCGGGCATCACCATCGGAATGAAAATCAGAAGGGCGAGCGCGCGCTGGTAGGGGAATCGGTAGCGGTGGAGCATCCACGCGCCGACGGTTCCCAAAAGCGTGGAGAGCACGGTCGTGAAGAGCGCGACAATAATGCTGTTCTCAAACGCCGTGATCAGGACCTTGTTGGTGAGAAGCGCCTCATACCACTTCGTAGAAAATCCCTCCCAGCGGATGTTGAGCTTCGAGGAATTGAACGAAAAAACGACCAGCAGCGCGATCGGCAGGTAGAGAAACGCGAAGACCATCAACGACCATCCCCCGAAAAAAAAGTTCTGAAGCCGCAGGGAGCGCAACCTCCTCCCCGGCGGAAAAGCCGATGAGGCACCGGGGGAACTTGCGGAACCAATCACAGATTTAGTTTCCAGAATTCCCCCCGCAAAGTCCAGCGGGGAAAAGCTCCCCAATCCATGCGAGTAGGAGCAAAAATGTCAGGCCATGATGTGGCGGGATATTCGCCCGAGAGTTGGTGTGGCGTCCGGTCAAATGCCAG
This sequence comes from Verrucomicrobiota bacterium, assembly GCA_039797215.1. Lineage (GTDB taxonomy): Bacteria > Verrucomicrobiota > Verrucomicrobiia > Chthoniobacterales > Terrimicrobiaceae > UBA967. Next base: position 3,026 of record JBDKIG010000155.1, read on the forward strand.
AGAATGGCCGAATGATCGAGCGGTGGGAAATTCTGGTTCGGGCAATCAGAGAATTTCACGCGTGCCCTTACCGAGTGGAAGTTCAGGTGATTCCGTAGCGTTGCGAATTTTGCGCATTTCTGTTAGCAATCCCTGCATGCGAGCTTCCAGTTCGTAAAGCTCCGCCTCGATTTCTTTGATGCGATCGGCAGAGGCTCTCATCAGTCATATTTTTATGCCGATTCGAATTACGGCAGTGAATACCAGGTTGATCGGCCGCCGCCGTGGCGCGCCAGAAGGCCTTTTTCGACGAGCGATGTGAAGGTCGCTTTCAGTGTATTCGGGCTTGCGCCGGCTTCGCGCACCATGTCGCGGGTTGTGACACGGCCATGGTCGCGCACATAATCCAGGATTCCAACGGCCAGCTCCGGCAAGACAGCGAGGGCATTTTTTTCCCGCTCTACCTTTGCGGCCAAGCGGCGTTTCTGCTGCTGCATGGCGCGCATGAAAAAAACAAGCCAGGGCTGCCAATTCGGAGCCTCGGTGCGGATGGTGCTCTGCGTCTGCCGCAAGGCCAGGTAGTAGCCTTCTTTGCTGTTCTCGATCACGGATTCCTGTGAGGAATACGGCACATAGGCATAGCCGGCCTGCAATAGCAGGAGAGTAGTCAGGATACGGCTCAATCGGCCGTTGCCGTCTTGGAATGGGTGAATTTCCAGAAAGGTGACGATGAATACGGCGACGATCAGCAGCGGGTGAATGCGCTTCAACTCGCGGGCATCATTCAACCATTTCACCAACTCGGCCATGCGGCGAGGCGTGTCGAACGGGGTAGCCGTTTCGAACACGATACCGACCATGTTGCCGACGGCGTCGAAGGCCCCCACATCATTGCGCAAGGTCTTGTATTCGCCTCGGTGCCGCTCGTCTTTATCGCTGTGGCGCAAAAGGTCTCGGTGAAGCTTTTTGATATGGTTTTCCGTAATCGGAATGTCTCCCCATGCGTGAAAGACGGTTTCCATCACTTCAGCATAGCCAGCGACCTCCTGCTCATCGCGGTTGCTGAAGCGTTGGATTTCCAAGTTGGCAAGCAAGTGCTCAACCTCGCGGTCGGTCAACTTGCTGCCCTCGATGCGGGTGGAAGAGCCGATGCTTTCGATGGTGGCGACATGGCGCAGCGCCTTGAGGCGCTCAGGCGCGAGAGTGCCCAGAGCCCGCCATGCCCCCTTGAACTCGTCAACCTCACTGATCAGAGCCAGCAACTCCAGGGTGATTTGAATGTTCTCCGTCTGCATGATGCCGGAATGAATACCGGATTATACCGGAATGTTCAACCGGATAATTACCGGATTAAGCCGGATTAAGTTAAACGCACCGCGGGCCTGAGATTTTTTTAGCAAATCGTTCAATACGTTACATGCAATGCACAGAAAGGACGAGGACTTTGCGGTTTTAGAAAATCTGGGTTTTGCCAAAATTTGTGAAAGTGTGGGACTGACGTCTTAGCCGCCGAGCGCCTCTCCTATTCATTCAGGACGGGTGCTGCCGCCCCATGAGCGCGATTACGCGGCTTAAAACTTAAAACTTAAAACTTATCCCACCCTCGGATACAAAAATCTGCCATGTTCAAAACGAAAGACCTCAGCATCCGCACCCGGCTCCAAATCATGCTCCTCATCGCGAGTCTGGGCTCGATCGCGGTTGTAGGGCTCTTTAGTTGGATTCGCGCGCGGGATATCCTGGTCGAGCGCGTCTTCAGCCAACTCACCACCGAGCGCACCTCGAAGGCCTACCAGGTGGAGGAGTATTTTCGCGACTTGGGCCAATGGATCGAAACCCTCTGCGAGAACCGAATGGTCGTCGAGGCGATGGGCGAGTTCGACGCCGCCTTTGAGGACCTCAGCAAGGTTCCCGACGATGCCGGTGAGGAGTCGGCTTTGAAGGAATATTACGAGAAGGAATTTCTTCCCCGTCTCGCCAAGAACATCAGCGGTGAACCGGCCTACGAGACCTACCGACCGAATACCGCCGTGGCCACGCACCTCCAGAGCCGCTACATCGCAAAAAATCCCCAGCCCGTCGGCAAAAAAGGGGATCTGGAGGAGGTGGGTGACGGTTCCGCCTACGATACTGTCCACAAGCGCTACCAGCGGCTTTTCCAAGCCATGATCCAGCGCATGGGCTTCTATGATCTTTTTCTGATCGACCCCGAGTCCGGTGATGTCATTTACAGCGTCTATAAAGAAACCGATTTCGGCACGAACCTGCTCACCGGCCCTTACCGCAACAGCAATCTCGCCGAGGTTTTCCGCAAGGTGCGCGACGATCCCGACCGCGGCGCGGTGCAGATTGTGGACTACCAATTCTACCGTCCCTCTTACAACGCCCCGGCGGCCTTCATCGGCGGTTCGATTTACGATGGTCAAAAGCGCATCGGCATTTTGGTGGCCCAGTTGCCCGTGGAGGACATCAATGGCGTGCTCACCGGTGGCAAAAACTGGGAGGAAAGCGGTCTCGGCAAGACCGGCGAGACCTACCTCGTGGGCGCCGATTCTCTCCTGCGCTCCTCCTCCCGGCGTTTTATCGAGGACAAGTCCGCCTACCTCGAGTCGCTTCGCAAAACCCGCATCCGGCCCGAGAC
>JBDKIG010000156.1:0-5636 GCA_039797215.1 Verrucomicrobiota bacterium
GTTGCCGTTGCCGATAGCGAGGGAAATATGGTTGCCTCCAAAACGAACCGTTCTCAGTTCAATGACTTCACGAAATTCATGCATGTTAAAAAAGACATGCTTTACGACAAAACCCTCAGCCCAATTCCGTTTAAGAGCAGATACTAAGCACGCTCGGGTTGTGCGGTAGACCAGCCCGTTTAAACCAAAGTCTGCAACTACCCGAGTGATCTCACGGAACTCGGGCCCTTTGACTAAAAGCCTTTATTCCCCTCGCAATCAGCCCTTCCGCTTTTTCTTGGGCGCTCGATCTTCTTCGAAAAGTGAAACTTTCACTGGGGCGGCATTTGTTTCGATCTCGCGTGGGCCGTCGCGCAGGACATCTAGAAATTGCTGAGGAACTTGGGCGAAGGACTGGCCGGGTTTGATCTCAATAATTCCCACTGAGCGCGGCGGCAATCCGAGGGAATCCTCCAAAAGACCGATGATGTCTCTGGGCGATACTCTTTCCTCGCGCCCCACATTCAGCATCACCCAGCGCATCCCGCGCGACGGTGGACGCAAGGATGGTGTGGACATATCCTCCCGCCTATCGCTGCGTTCCTCCATGTCGCGTTTGTTGGGTTTTGTCCCAGCGGGTTCCTCTGTTTTAGCTGATCCAGGGGTGAGAAGTTCGAATAACGCGGCCGCGACATCGGTGGAGTTGTAGCCCTCCTCCAAAAGCCGGTCCACAGGTGCCATGGCAAGGGCGCCGCGCTCGAGAACTTCCCGGATTTGATCGAACACGCTCTCCAATCGGCGCTCCTCGACCTCATTGGCCGTGGGAAGTTTGCCGCGCTGGATTTTGGTGCGGGTGAATCGCTCGAGGTGTTGGATTTTATAAATGTCCCGCCCAGTCACAAAAGTCGCCGCCAGTCCTTTGCGTCCAGCGCGTCCCGTCCGGCCGATGCGGTGCACATAGTCCTCGGCGTCGTAGGGCAGGTCGTAATTCACGACGAGTTCAAGCTCATCCACATCGATGCCGCGTGCGGCGACATCCGTGGCAACGAGAAATTCGAATTCCGCCTGCTTGAATTTGTTCATCACGCGAGTTCGTTGAGTCTGCGACAAGCCCCCATGAAGACGGTCTGCGGAGATTCCCTGCGCGACCAAATCATCGGCGAGTTCATCGACCATGCGCTGGGTGTTGCAAAAAATAATGCCCAGCTTGAATCCATGAAAATCCACAAGCCGTAGAAGGGCCTCGCGTTTGTTCCGCTGCGGCACTTCGAAATACCACTGCTCGATCGCAGGCACCGTCAGCGTCTTTTGTTCGATCTTCACGGACTTCGGTTCGCGGGAGTTCCGATCGATCAGATCGCGAATTGGCTTCGAAACGGTCGCGGAGAAAAATACCGTCTGCCTCTCCTTCGGTGTCGCCTTCAAAATGTGTTCGATATCCTCGCGGAAGCCCATGTCGAGCATGCGGTCGGCCTCGTCGAGAACAACCATTTTCACCGCTTCCAGTCGCAAGGTTCCGCGCTGCATGTGGTCCATGATTCGCCCCGGCGTGCCAATCACGATCTGCACGCCTTTTTTCAACTCATGGAACTGGCGCTCATACGACGCCCCGCCGTAAATCGGCACCGCATGGATGCCGCGCTTGTGAGCTGAAAGTTTGTGCACTTCATCCGCGACCTGCATGGCGAGCTCGCGGGTGGGGCACATAATCAAAACTTGGACCATTCGGTCCTGCGTCGAACAAATTTCAATCGCAGGAATTGCAAAGGCCGCCGTCTTTCCAGAGCCCGTCTGCGATTGGCCGACCACATCGTGGCCCTCCATCAAAATCGGAATCGCGGCGCTCTGGATGGGCGAGGCCTGCTCGAACCCCAGATCCGCCACCGCTTTTAAAATCTCTGGCGACAGCCCCAGGTCCGCAAAATTCAATGTGTTCATTAACTATCTATACAGGTTTGCAACGCATGCGTCATGATGTTTACGCCCGACACCCTTGCCAGCCAGCGGAACGCCTGCTTTTCTGAATCGCCCACATGGACGCACAGGACATTTTTTCTGCCGAGGATTTGATCTCAAGTCCCGCGAGATTTTCGTCCTTCGCTCCGACCGTGCGGCTTGGGGTCATCGGCGATCCGGTGGCGCATTCCCGCTCTCCCATTTTTCACAATGCCGCGCTCCAGGCCTGCGGGATTTCGGCTCGATACTCGAAGCTGCACATTCCGGCGGAGAGGTTCGCCGAAGCCGTCCGGGCCTTGCCCAAAGCGGGCTTCCTCGGGGCGAATGTCACAATTCCCCATAAGGCGGCGGCGCTGGCGGCGGTGGACGAAGCGGACGACTACGCACGGGCCTCGGGGAGCGTGAATACGATCGTGGTCGTCGGGGAGAAACTCCATGGCTTCAACACCGATGGGCCGGGGCTTGTTCGCGCGATCCGCGAGGAATTCGGCGTGGATGTGCGCGACTTGCGAGTCGTGCTGCTTGGGGCTGGCGGCGGGGCCGGGCGGGCGATTGCCGTGCAGTGCGCGCGGGAACGCTGTGAGCGGTTGGTGCTCGTGAACCGTTCGCTCGAAAAAATCAAAGCGCTCAAAAAAGACCTCGCGCCGTTTTTCCACTCCGAGCATTTGAGTGGTCCGGTCGAGAGGTTGGTGGCGATTCCGTTTGAGGATGAGGCTCTGCGGCACGAACTCGAAAATGCCGACATACTCATCAATGCCACCTCGCTCGGCATGAGCCGCCTCGATCCTCCGGTGATCTCCCCATCGCTTCTGACCCCGAACTTGCTTGTTTATGACACGGTGTATTCGGGAGGTTTATCGCGGTTGATGGAGGATGCAGCGGCTGCTGGCGCGCGCTGTGCGAATGGGCTTGGAATGTTGCTTCATCAGGGCGCTCTCTCGTTTGAAATCTGGTTCAACCGCGCCGCGCCGCTGGAGGTCATGCGGCGTGCGCTTCTCTCCACAATATGATTCTTAGCATCGGACTCACCCAATTTGTCTTCGTCTCCCTCGGCCTACTCACAGTGAATGTGCTGCTGAAGGCGGGCGGGTTTGCGCAAAATGTGGAGGCGACATTTCCCGCCTTCTCCGTGTGGATGGCCCGCGATGGCGCATGGATCTTCGTGCTACCGATGCTGTGGGTGGCGATGGCGCTGCTCTGCGAGCAGGCAATCCGGGGAACCTTGGCGGAAAAATTCGCTCGCGCGACCGGTGTGGTGGTGGCAGGAGCAATTTTTGCCGCCTACTTTTACGCCGCGTTCCTGCTGTTCTGAGCCTCGAAAAAGGCCGGTTCCCCTACGCAGACACCCATCTTGAGGGTCGCGTCAAATTATTTTTGAACATTGGCATTCCTGATGCTGTCAAACACAGCAAAGGAAAACTCCTATGAAAAACATCTACAAAAAAATCAACAAAACCAAATACAGCCTCGGTGAACTCATCTCCATCGTGGGATCCTGCGCCCGCAACAGCCGCGAACTCGTCGCCGCCATGTCCGACTTGTTTGATAGCGGTCGGGTGGTAGTTCGCGGGAAGAACGGTCGCGGCCGTCGCGTTCGAATTCAGCTCGCCAGGTAAAAACCACTTCCCCCAAAACGGGTGCCGGGTGTTCGCGTCGCATGGGTGTGGGGCGCGGCGCCCGGCAAATTTTTTTTAGGGCATCGGCAATCAGAACTCGGATTTTTGGATTGGCCACTCCCCAGCCAACCGCGCAGAAGTGCGAATCGTTCCCCAAGGTAGGGGCGGCTCGCCGAGCGGCCCCAAGATTCAGGCGCGAAGCGCCGTCTCTGCGAGATAATGGCGGCTACGCCGCAAAAGTAGGACGGCTCGGCGATCCATCCCTACCTGGGATTTTTCGACAGGCGCTGACGCACCAACCGCGCGGAAGTGCAAATCGTTCCCCAAGGTAGGGGCGGCTCGCCGAGCGGCCCCTAGATTCAGGCGAAGAGCCGTCTCTGCGAGACAAGGGCGGCTGCGCCGCAAAAGCAGGACGGCTCGGCGATCCATCCCTACCTAGGATTTTTCGACAGGCGCTGACGCGCCGACGGTCTCCAACCAGCCCTCCTCTTTTTGGATTTTATTTCAACCCGGGTTTTCCAGAGTGTTGGTCCATGAATGCCGGCCGCAAGTCCTTGCCCCATGATCTTCCGCTCTGGGTGGATATTCACGGATCCATGTTTTTTATAACTTGCTGCGTCAAGGATCGGAGTTTGATGCCTTTCGCCTCGCCCGAAACCGCTCGAGGAATCAGAGACTCGATCCTGCATCGAGTGAACTCGCGGATTTGGTGGGTCCATGCGGCCACCATCATGCCGGATCATGTGCACTTGGTTCTTGGATTTCCGCCAGAGGCAAATGTCGGCAAAAGCATCCGCGACTGGAAACGATGGACGGCGCGTGCACTTCGATTCGATTGGCAGCGGGATTTTTTCGAGCACCGGCTACGCGGCGAGGAAAATTTCCAAGAGAAAACCCGGTATGTTCTCGAAAATCCGGTTCGTTCAGGATTGATCGGAGATTGGAGGGATTGGCCTTGGACAATTTTGCCGGAAGGGTAAGAGGGACAAGGGCGGCTACGGCGCAAAAGTAGGACGGCTCGGCGATCCATCCCTGCCTGGGATTTTTCGACAGGCGCTGACACACCAACTGAGCGGAAGTGCGAATCGTTACTCAGGGTAGGGGCGGCTCGCCGAGCGGCCCCAAGATTCAGGCGCGAAGCGCCGTTTCTGGGAGACAAGGGCGGCTGCGCCGCAAAAGTAGGACGGCTCGGCGATCCATCCCTACCTGGGATTTTTCGAAAGGCGCTGACGCACCAGCCGCGCGGAAGTGCGAATCGTTCCCTGGGGTAGGGGCGGCTCGCCGAGCGGCCCCTGGATTCAGGCGCGAAGCGTCGTATCTGCGCGAAAACGGCAGCGGCTTGCGCCGCCACCGATGGGAGTTTGATTATTCCGCGAAAACCCCGGCCGATTTCTCCGCGCGTTTGCGTCCGTTGGCATCGAGGATTTTTTTTCGGAGGCGGAGTGATTTGGGAGTGACCTCCACATACTCATCCGGCGCGATGTATTCGAGCGAACGCTCGAGGCTCATCACAAGCGGCGGAGCGAGGGAGATGCCTTTGCCATCACCTTGGCTTCGCATATTGGTCAATTTTTTCGCCTTGCAGGGGTTCACCGGCATGTCGTCGGGGCGGGCATTTTCGCCAATGATCATGCCTTCGTAAATTTCCTCTTGCGGCCCGATGAAGAGCCGTCCGCGCACCTGGATTGTGTCGAGCGCGTAGGCCATGCTGGTGCCGCCTTCCATGGAAATGAGGACGCCATTGTTGCGGCTCGGAATCTCGCCTTTGTGCGGACCGTATTCCTTGAAGAGGTGGCTGCAAATGCCGTGGCCCTTGGTGAGGTTCACGAGATCGGTCTCGAAGCCGATGATGCCTCGCGTGGGGATCGTGGCCTGAACGAGCACGCTGTGGGGATTGTGCTCCATGTTGATGATCTCGGCTTTGCGGCCGGCGAGGGTTTGTAGGATGTCGCCGAGGTTTTCCGGCGGCACATCGACATAGAGACTCTCCATCGGCTCAAGCACGGAACCATTCTCGGCGCGCCTGAAGATGACCTCAGGGCGGGAAACAAGTAGCTCGAAGCCCTCGCGGCGCATTTGCTCAAC
>JBDKIG010000157.1:0-5602 GCA_039797215.1 Verrucomicrobiota bacterium
ACGCGCGGAGCCGACCAAACTCAACCTGAAAGTCGGCGACCGCTACCCTCGCCAGCAACTTCTTGAAACCGTCATAGTGAAAAGCATGAACGACGCCTGCGCCGCGCTGGCCCGCGACCACAGCGGCTCGGAAGCTGCCTTTGCAGAAAAAATGAACAGCACCGCGCGCGCGCTCGGCGCCAATTCCTCCCACTTCGCAAACAGCAATGGCCTCCCTGCCCAGCAGTATTCCACCGCCCGAGACATGGCTCGCGTCGCTTTTTACGCTTACCGCAACCCGGTCCTCCGCGAGTTAATGCTCAAGCGCGAATGTCAATTTCGACACAATAGCGGACGCGTCTCTGTCCTCGAGGCGACCAATTTTCTTCTCAGCCGCTCGCCGGCATTCAACGGGATGAAGACCGGCTTCACCAACGCGGCCGGCCGCTGCCTCATTTCCAGTGGACGCCTCAATGAGCGCGAGGTGATTCTCGTGCAGCTCGGCAGCAAAACAAAATCCATCTTCAACGATGCCGCGCGCGCCATGGCTTGGGCCCCGACTCCTCGTCCCTTTTTCGCCAGCGGCAGGAACTCCATGCTCGGCGATACGATTTTTTGATTTTACACAAAATCGTGCGCGGGTCGGTTTGCCATTTGCACAAACATCGATCACTATTTGCGCACTTTTTGAATTCTACCCCCCTCCTCTTTTGGAAACCAACGCACCTTCCCCAATCGAATCGGAATATGATGTCATTGTAGACGGCTCCGGCCCGGCCGGCTTTGCAGCTGCCATCGCATCGGCTCGCGCAGGGGCCAAGACCCTTCTTTTCAGTGCAGCCGAAACGATCGGCGGATTTTCGGCGAACACTTTTGTTCACAGCCTCTCCGGCCTGTATGTCACGAGTCAGGACATGATCCCCCGGCCAGCCAATGGCGGATTGGCCTTGGAATTTGCCGAGCGCCTCGTCAACTCCGGCTCAGGCACCGCGCCCAAGCGGGTCGGGCCTTTCGATGTGATCTTCCAATCGCCAATCCAATATGCGCGCCACTGCTGGGATTTGTGCCAACGCGAAAAAAATCTGACCGTCGCTCTTCAAACACCCCTCGTCTCAGTGAACGCCTCCGAGTCACGGATCGAAAGTGTGGAACTAGCCGGCCGCGAGGAACCCGTCCAAGCACGAGCTTTTGTCGATACCACCCGCGAGGCGGAGTTGGCATTTCTCGCGGGGGCTGACTTCGAAGGCACCGAATCTTGCACGAATCGCCGCAGGGCCTTCATTTTTTCCATTCGTGGCCATGAGGCGAATGCGAGCGACGAGGAGGGACGCCGGATTTTTTCCGAGTATCTGGTGAAGGCGCTCAGTCAAGACCTCCTCACCCCACAGATCGGCCTCGCTGTGATTCGCCTCGTGCAAATGGATGAAAACCCGGATGCCTGTGTGGGGCTTGACGCCGAGGGCGATCATTTCAGCGCCTTGAACCCCGATTCGCTGACCCGTTTCCAGATTCTGAGCGGGAATCTTGCGATCGAACTCGGAGGCTTTTTGCGATCCACCATGCGGGGGTTTGAAAAATGCGAAGTCACCGTAGTTCCCGCTCAGGCTTGCGAACGGGAAAGTCGCCGCATCACAGGCCGCCATCGCCTGACCGAGGCGGATTTTCAATCGTTCCCGGATTTTGACGATGCCGTGTGCCGAGCAGGATGGCCGGTTTTTGCCGATCCCTCGCTTGTGAGATCCCGGGCTCACGATCCGACCAGCTCTCGCGCCAGCGCCATTCCTCTGCGCGCTTTGATTTCTAAGGAAATTGGAAACCTTCTGATGGCTGGGCGATGCATTTCCTCGGCCTATGTTGCCCAAGGGGCCCTTCGAGTCATTGGCACTTCTCTGGCGATCGGCCAAGCCGCAGGGTTGGCAGCCGTTGAGACGGCTCGATCCGAGGAGCAATCGATCCCGCAAAATCAAGAATCGGAAGTGGCGGCAAGAATCCGTGCGGTCTTGTCAGTTGGCCTCTGATGCCACTCTCCGCGCAAGGCCTCTCAAGAAAGCATCGGGAGTCGGCTTTCCCTCTTTGAAATCTCACCCGCGGCGGCTTAGTCTCCCAATGTGACCATGCGGGTATCCATCGCTCTCGCCTTGCTGGCTTTTTTTGCAGGGAATTTGGCTTTTGCCAGATTTTCCCCGCTCGATGAGCAGAGCATGCAGTCCGCCGTCTTTATGGAAACTCTCTCGCTTCCATCGGCTGGCGAATATTTTTCTGCCGTGGATAAGCGCTTCGAGCCAAATTGGACCAAGCTCCTTCGTCCGATGGTTCCCGTTGCCACGCCCCTCCGCGAACATCTCGCCCTCCAGATCGGCGTGCTGATAGCCGATTGCCATATCGCCATCGAGGCACAGGACGGCCAAGCCACCAAAAATTACGGCCGCGACATCCTCAATCTCGCGAAAAAACTCAATGTCAGCCAAAATGTCCTCGCCCGAGGTCAGAACATTTCCGACCTAGCCGAGAAGGGAGATTGGCTCACTTTGCGCGAGGAATTGGACGCCATGCAGAACGACATCCGCCTCTCGATGCAGGAGCAAAACGACTACGACCTTCTTGTTTTTCTCATGATTGGATCATGGGTTCGGCAAATGGAAGTCGCCTGCGATCTTTTCATCCAAACACCCACCCCCGATGCCTCGGAATTGCTCATCCAACCTGAAATACTCAACCACCTCCTTGATCGCCTCCATGGCTTGCCAGAGAAATCCCGAGCGAACCCCATGGCTCAAACCTTCCTCGGCCGCCTCCAAGGACTCCAGCCCCTCATGACCCAAGGTTCCCTTAACCCTCTCCCCGAAGCCTCGGTGCAGGATATCTCGGCGACGATGAAGGCCATCCTCAATATCAGCTCCGAGCTCCCACCGAAGCCATGACCCGCACCTTTTTCATTTTCATGTTGGCTTCCAGCATCGCATCCGCCCAGCAAGCCGAGCCGCCGCAAACCAAACCCGCCCCACTGGATTGGAACGCCACTTCCTCCAATCCACGAAGCAGCGCACTCGAGATAGCCTCACGAAACAAGGCCCTTGGTTTCGCACGACGAGATGGCTTTTGGTCCGGCACTTTGGAAAAAAACAAACCCGCTCTCATCGCCTTGCATCTCTTCACGCGAAACAACTACTCGTTCTCCGCCGCGAATCTCACGCCCGGCTCGCGGATTCGCGTTTCGATTTTCGACCAGCTGGGAAACCCCACCAACAGCGAAGAATCGATGGATGACACCTCCGCGACCGTTGGAATTTCACCCGCTCACAGTGATCGCTACTACATCCGGCTCGAATTGACCGAGGGTGACAAGGCCGAGACCTGCATGGTATATTCCTACAAGTAATTCCTATGACGCCCGCCACGACCGAGAAGCTGAACTCCCCCCAAGTGAGGCAGTTTTCCGTATTTCTTCAAAACAAAGTCGGTGCCTTGCTCGAGCTCGTTCGCCTGCTCGACGAAAATAATATCGTCGTCCTCGCGCTCAGCATTTCCGAGTCCTCGGAGACCGCCATCAGCCGGATGATCGTGAGCGATCCCGATCGCACGGAAGAGATTTTCCGCGAGCACGACATTCCCCACAGTGTTTGTGAATTAATGGTCGTCGAATTCGCCGAGGGGCCAGCGGATCTTTCCGGCGTGCTCGCCGCCCTTCTGATGGCCGAGGTGAATGTGCACTTCAGCTATCCGCTTTTGGTTCGCCCCCGCGGCCGCGCCCTCCTGGCAATTCACCTCGATGATATCGAGTGCGCCTCGTCCGTGCTGATGGGTGAAGGCTTCAAACTCCTCAACCAAGGCGACCTCTCCCGCTGACGATGTCCGGCGGCGCGGATAACCGCTCTCAGGCCGCGCGCATTCTGGCCGGTCTTGTTTTTGGATTGGCGTTGGGACTCGCGGCTGGAGCTTTCCTACCCGAAGCCTCGCAACCCTCCCTGAACTGGTGGATCGATCAGGTGATCCAGCCGGCGGGTCGGATTTTTCTGAGGATCATTTTTATGGTCGTCGTTCCGCTGATCCTCTCGGCGATTGTGCTCGGCACCCTCGAAATGGGCGACATCCGCACTCTCGGCCGCATCGGGGTCCGCACGCTGGTGGCAACCATTTTTCTCTCTGCTGCCGGGGTCGGCATTGCGCTCGGGCTCGTGAACCTTCTCGAACCCGGACACTCCCTACCGGAGGAAAAACGCGAAGCCCTCATTGCCTCCTACGGCGGCGCCTCGGAGAAAAGCATCGAGCGTGGAAGCCGCTCCCAGTCTGTTTCTGCGACGCTCCTGAATTTCATTCCGGAAAACCCGCTCACCGAGGCCGTGAACGCCTTCAATCCCGAAAACTCCGGTGGCGGCTTGCTGGCTTTAATGGTCTTCAGCCTCTTTGTTGGCGTGGCAATGGCTGTCGCGAAACCCGAAAAGACAGCCGTGCTGAAGGGGTTTTTCGAGGGGATGTTCGAGGTGTGCATGACGATTATCGGCTTCGCTCTGAAGCTCGCTCCCTTCGGTGTCGCCTGCCTCGGATTCGCTGTCGCAGCGCGGCTGGGGCTGGATTTATTCACCACACTCGGAGCCTATGTCGGCGTGGTTTTGCTGGGGCTCGGCTTGCAGCAATTCGTCGTCTATCCACTGGCCTTGCGTTTTTTTGCGAACCGGTCGCCATGGGAGTTTTTTAAGCAGTCCCGCGAGGCCATCGTCACGGCCTTCAGCACCTCCTCGAGCAACGCGACGCTGCCTGTGTCGTTGCGGGTTGCAGAGCAAAACCTCGGCATTCCCGCGCGCATCGGACGGTTTGTGCTGACGGTTGGCGCCAGCGCGAATCAAAACGGCACCGCGCTCTACGAGGGCGTCACAGTGCTTTTTCTTGCTCAGGTTTTCGGAGTGGAACTCGAGCTTGGCCAGCAACTCGTCGTCGCCCTCATGTGCGTGATGGCAGGAATTGGAACCGCTGGGGTTCCGGGAGGTTCTCTACCACTGGTCGTCGGCGTCCTTCTCACCATCGGAGTTCCAGCCGATGCGATTGCCATCATTCTCGGGATCGACCGCTTCCTCGATATGTGTCGCACCACACTGAATGTCACAGGTGATCTGGTCGTCGCCGCTGTCGTGTCCAAACCCGAATCCTCCCCGTGAAACGCACGCTGCTCATCGACATCAGCAACAGCTTTACCAAAGCCGCTATAGCCACTGGCCCGCGCATAGGCCGCGTTCACCGTATCCCGACACCGGAGCTCAAGGCCTCGACCCTCCGGGCGCTCGCCGGAAAAACGAAACCTGATTCCGTTTTTTTATCCTCCGTCGTTCCCTCGAAAAACCCAGCGGTCCTGGCTGCCTTTCCCAAGACCGTCGTCATCGGCCCCCACCTCGATCTTTGTGTTGGTATCGATTATCCAAAACCCGAATCGATCGGAGCAGACCGCCTGGCAAACTCAGCCGCTTGTGCCGCCTTCTATGGCACTCCCGCTGTCGTGGTGGATTTCGGCACGGCCGTAACATTCGATGTCCTCTCCGCCGAGGGATTCTACATCGGTGGAGTCATCGCCCCGGGGTTGAATGCGATGACGAATTACCTCCACGAAAAAACGGCGCTCCTCCCGCTGGTG
>JBDKIG010000158.1:0-5583 GCA_039797215.1 Verrucomicrobiota bacterium
CCGATCTAGGCCATAATGAGGGGGATCGCGCTGGCGGCGGTGGTGATGCCAGTCATGAGGATCGGGCGGAGACGGACGCGGGAGGCCTCGAGCAGTGCTTGGTCGAAATCCATACCGCGGTCGCGGAGTTGGTTGGCGAATTCCACGATGAGGATGCCGTTTTTCGCGGCAATGCCGATGAGGATGACGAGGCCGATCTGGCTGTAGATGTTCAGAGTATTTCCGGTGAGATACAGGCCGAGGATGCCTCCGCCAATGGCGAGGGGAACGGTGGACATGATAACAAACGGGTGGATCCAGTTTTCGAATTGGGCGGCGAGGACGAGGTAGACAACGAGGAGGCCGAGGAGGAAGACGAAGAGAATCGATTCGGCCGACTCGCGGAGATCGCGGGATTGGCCCTTGTAGTCGATGCGGGCGGTGTCCGGTAGGTTTTCGCGGGCGAGGGTGTCGAGATGGTTCAGGGCCTGGCCAAGGGTGAGGGTGTCCGAAAGGTTCGCCTCGATCGTGATCGAGCGCATGCGGTTGTAGCGATTCAGGGTGTCGGAGTCGGCGAATTCGCGGACCTCGACCACGCTGGAGAGAGGGACGAGTTGGCCTGTGCTGGAACGCACATAAATATTCTCGAGGCTGGTCGGTGTGGATTGGGTCGAGCGGTCACCCTCAAGGATGACATCGTATTCCTCGCCTCGGTCGATGTGGGTGGTCACGCGTCGTGAGCCCAGCATGGTTTCGAGAGTGCGGCCGATATTCGAGACGGTCACGCCGAGTTCAGCGGCGCGATCATAGTCGATGGCGACACGGAGTTGGGGTTTGGTTTCCTTGAAATCCCAATCGATGCCTTCGAAGCCCGGGTTGTTCTCCTCGATTTTGGTAAGCAGGATGTCGCGCCACTGGACGAGTTCCTCGTAGGAACCGCCACCGAGGACGAACTGAACGGGCTTCTGAACGCGGGCGCCGAAGCCTTGGCGCATGACTGGAAATGCACGCACTCCCGGGAGGTCGGAGAGTGTCTTGCGGATTTCATCCATGATCTCCCAGGCCGGGCGGCGTTCCGCCCAATCGGCGAGGACGATGGAAACAATGCCGGAGTTGAAGTCCCCTACGGTGCCGAATGTTCTTGGCGAGCGGACGAGCAAGCGGGCCGCCTCACCGGATTCCGCGTAGGGCATGAGGCGGCGTTCTATTTCCAACATGTAGTCCTCCATGAACTGGTAGGAGGCTCCCTCCGGGCCGTCCACCAGCACGAAGAACGCGCCACGATCTTCGCGCGGGGTGTATTCGGAGGGGGTCTGGAAAAACAACCATCCCGCTCCAACGGAGACCGCGAGGAAGAGGGCGAATGTGGCCAAGCGGCGCGGGAGGACCGCTTGGAGGCTGCGGGTGTAGAGCCGTTGGAGGGCGTCGAATGTGTGGTCGACTGCGTTGATAATTGGGTTTTTCGCGGTTTTTTTGCGGAGGAGTTTCGAGGCCACCATGGGGGAGAGGCTCAATGCCATGAGGCTGGAAATGGCGACCGCTGCGGAGATGGTGAGTGCGAACTCCGAAAAGAGTCGGCCGATATCGCCTTCGAGGAAAGCGATCGGGACAAACACGGAGACGAGCACCAGTGTGGTTGCCACAACGGCGAATCCGACCTCG
This sequence comes from Verrucomicrobiota bacterium, assembly GCA_039797215.1. Lineage (GTDB taxonomy): Bacteria > Verrucomicrobiota > Verrucomicrobiia > Chthoniobacterales > Terrimicrobiaceae > UBA967. The sequence continues at coordinate 1,642 of JBDKIG010000158.1, forward strand.
CGGGTGCCTCGGTAGGCTGCAACAAGCGGGGTCTCGCCGAGTTCCTGGATTCGGCGGACGATATTTTCAAGGACGACGATGGCGTCATCCACTACGATTCCGATCGCAAGCACGAGGGCCAGGAGGGTGAGGATATTGACGGAAAATCCCATGAGCCAGAGGGCGAAGAAGGTGGCGACCAGAGAGACCGGGACAGTAACCGAGGGCACCAGTGTTGCGCGGGCTGTGCCGAGGAAAAGATAGATGACGAGCACAACGAGGACGATGGCGATTCCAAGGGTGAAGTAGACCTCGCGGATCGAACCCTCGATAAAGACCGAAGTGTCGTAGCTGTCGCGGAACTCCATGCCCGGCGGGAGGGTGGGCGCGATTTTGCGGGCTTCGGCCTTTACCGCGCGGGCAACATCGATCGTGTTGGCGGTGGATTGCTTGATGACGCCGAGGCCGACCATCGGGACCCCGTTTCCGCGGAAGAGGTTTCTGGTTTCCTCCGGGGCGAGTTCCACGGTGGCGATCTCACCGAGGCGGACGAGGTATCCGTCATCGCCTTTCTTGAGGACCAGGTTTGCGAAATCCTCCGGGGTTTTGAACTGGCGCTTGGTGCGGACGGTGAAAATCCTGTCCTTGGATTCGATATTTCCTGCCGGGAGTTCCACATTTTCGGCGCGCAGGGTGGCTTCGATGTCGTTCGCCGTGAGGTTTCGGGCGGCCATGGCGCGGCGGTCGAGCCAGATGCGCATCGCGTAGTCCTGCCCACCGCCCAGGCGCACCCGGGCGACACCGTCGAGCACCGAGAACCGGTCCACAAGGTAACGGCGAGCATAATCGCTGAGCTCCGGCACAGTCATCGACGGGCTCACGAGGTTGAGCCACAGGATGACATCGTCGTTCGAGTCGACCTTTTGGATTTCCGGTGGATCAGCTTCGACCGGAAGGTCGTCAAGGATGGTTGAGACACGGTCGCGGAGGTCGTTTGCGGCGGCATCGATATCGCGGTCGGATTTAAAGGTGATGGTGATTTTCGACTCCCCGTTCCTGCTGCTCGACTCGATGAAGTCGATGCCTTCCACGCCGGCGATGCGGTCTTCGATGGGCTCGGTGACACGGGTTTCTACCACACTGGCCGAGGCGCCGCGGTAGGTTGTCTCGATCGAGACGACCGGGGGATCGATGTCCGGGAACTCGCGCAGGGGGAGGCGGAAGAAGGAGACGATGCCGGCGGTGACGAGCAGGAGGGCCAGAACGGCAGCGAAGACCGGCCGTTTGATCGAGAGGTCGGAGAGGATCATTGGTCCTTGGAGGAGGGTTGGGATTGATCGATCGAGGGGATCTCCCGGATCAGCGCGCCATCGGCGAGTTTGAATCCGCCGTGGGTCACGACGCGGTCTCCGACGGACAAGCCCGAGAGCACCTCGACTTCGCCGCGGCGGCGGGTTCCGATTTCAAGTTCGCGGCGGGTCGCCTTGGTGCCATCTGGCGATTCGGTGACGAGCATGACAAAATTCCTCTCGCCGGCCGGGAGGAGAGCCGCTTCGGGGACCACGACCGCCTCGCGTGGGCTTGCGAGGAGATCGACCTTCATGAGCATGCCTGGGAGAAGGAGTCTTTCATCGTTGGGAATCTCCGCGCGCACCATAACCGAGCGGGTCACCGGGTCGACACGACTCGAAACGCTGTGCACGCCTCCGCGAAAGAAGCGGCCGCCGTAAGTCGCGGTCGTGGCCTCGATCGGCGCGCCTGGTTTGACTGTCTCGAGGAACCGTGCGGGCACGGGAAAATCGAGGAGCATCTTGCTGTCGTCATCGATGGTGGTGATCAGGTCGCCTGGCCGGACAAGTGCGCCGACACTGATGTTGCGAAGGCCCACCCTGCCGTCAAATGGCGCCTTGATCACCAGTTCGGCGAGTCGAGATTCGATGGCCAGTTCGCGGGCGCGGGCGGTTTCATAAACGCGGCGGGCCTCGTCGAGTTGGGCGGTCGATGCCGTGCCGCGAGCAGCGAGTTGATCGATGCGCTCGTATTGCAGTCGAGACTCCTTGGCGGCGGAAACGGCCTCTGTGAGAAGTGCCTCTTCCTCGGTTGAGGAGAGCTTGAGAAGAATGTCCCCCTTTTTTACCCGGTCACCATCTTCGAATCCGGTTTCCACCACGCGTTCGGCGACGGTCGCTGTGAGTTCCACGGATTCGTTGGCGCGAAGGGTGCCGAGTGCTTCGATGCGGTCGGCGATCTGTTTTTTCGACGCATCCGCGACGATCACGGCGGTGGGGCCGCGTTGTTGAGAAAATGCCGGCAGCGAGAAGGCGAGAAGAAGAAGGGCGAATCGGGTGTGAAGCATCGGGCGTATGCGTGAGGTGTGGGTTGGTGACGCGAATCGTCAGAATCATGGGGAACGTCATTTTTTCAAACATTTGTCGGTTCGGCATCGTTTCCAATCCCTGTTGGGAAAATGAAAATGCCTTTCCTTGGAGTGGGGGAGTCGAAATAATCCCGCGTCTTTTTTATTGCCATGTCAACAAATCCCAAGCCCAACCCTCGCCCTTATTCCTCGGAAGTTTTTGACGGTCTGAGCCGCGCTCCAAGCCGTGCGATGCTTTATCCGGTCGGCTACAAGGAGAGTGATTTTTCGAAGCCGCAGGTCGGTATCGCCTCGACCTGGAGCATGGTTACTCCGTGCAACATGCACATCGACCAACTCGCCCGCGAGGCAGCTCTCGGAGTCGATGCGGCGGGGGGCAAAGCGACGATTTTCAATACCATCACGATCTCCGACGGCATCTCGATGGGAACTCAGGGAATGAAATACTCGCTCGTCTCCCGCGAAGTGATCGCCGACTCGATCGAGACGGTGGTCGGTTGCCAGGGCTTCGATGGCTTTGTGGCAATCGGGGGGTGTGATAAAAACATGCCGGCATGCATCATGGCCATGACGCGGATGAACCGCTCCTCCGTCTTTGTCTACGGCGGCACGATCCAGCCCGGTTGTTTGGCGAAGCGCCAGCTCGATGTCGTTTCGGTGTTCGAGGCGGTGGGCCAGTGCGCCGCGAACAAGATTTCCAAAAAGGAGCTTCACGATGTGGAGTCCAAAGCCATCCCCGGGCCGGGATCCTGCGGCGGGATGTATACCGCAAACACGATGGCCTCGGCGATCGAGGCGATGGGATTCAGTCTCCCGAACAGCTCGGCTCAGAACGCTGTGTCTTCGCAGAAGAACGACGATTGCCGGAACGCCGGCGCGGCCGTTTTAAATCTTCTCAAGCGCGGTATCCGCCCATCAGACATCATTTCCAAAGAGGCGTTGGAAAATGCGATTACCGTGACGATCGCTCTGGGTGGATCGACAAATGCGGTGCTGCATCTCCTTGCCATCGCCCACACGGCAAAAATCAAGCTGACTCTCGAGGATTTTACTCGAATTGGCGCACGGGTGCCCGTGCTGGCAGACCTCAAGCCGAGTGGTCGTTTCCTGATGAGCGAGCTTGTCGAGATCGGCGGCATCGTGCCGTTGATGAAAACGCTCCTTGCCGAAGGACTCCTTCATGGAGACTGCCTCACGGTCACCGGGAAAACGCTCAAGCAAAACCTCGCACCATTCAAACCCTACCCGAAAGGCCAGTCGATCGTTCAGCCGATCAAGAACCCGATCAAAAAGGACAGCCATCTTGTCATTCTCAAAGGCAATCTCGCTCCCGCCGGAGCCGTGGCCAAAATCAGCGGCAAGGAAGGCGAGAAATTCAGCGGCAAGGCCCGGGTTTTTGAATCCGAGGAAACAGCCCTCGAAGCGATTCTTTCGAACAAAGTGAAAAAGGGTGATGTCATCGTGATCCGCTACGAAGGGCCTCGGGGCGGTCCTGGCATGCGGGAAATGCTCTCGCCCACCAGCGCCGTAATGGGCGCGGGACTCGGCAAGGATGTGGCATTGATCACCGATGGGAGATTTTCCGG
>JBDKIG010000159.1:0-5556 GCA_039797215.1 Verrucomicrobiota bacterium
CAATGATTTCCGTGCCGCTCTGGGCGATGTCTGGTTGCTCGATGATGGAGGTCACGCCCTCATTGAATTTCCGGACCGGAAGCTCCCAAGCTTTTTGCACCTGCATGAGCATGTCGCCGCGGGTTTCGTTGTAGGCGGCGTCTGCATATTTTTGGCGGGCTCCGTTGATGCGTTCCATCAACTTCCGAGCAGAGATGTTGTATTTATCAACATTCAAAACCTGCTCGCATCGCTTGAAGGCGAGGTCGTAGCGGCCAGTTGCAAAAAACCCCTCGCTTTCCTTGATGAGTTTTTTGACCTCTTCGACCTTGGCGACATGACCCGGGGTCAATGTGCCGCGATCCACGAAGCCGGTGGGGCTCATGAGCTGCGAACGGAGCGCAAGGGCCGGGCCGTAGTTGGGATTGTAGGCAGCCTCAAGTGGCACCTCCACGATCGTTAGGGCATCGGCGTAGCGGCCCTCGGAGACACGCTGGCGGGCGAGCTTCACGGCAGCATCGCAAAATCCATCCAGTGCCTGTTGCTTCACATCGGCCATGGCGGCGCCCCCTTGCGGCAGGATATCCACCGCGCTTTTGAAGTAGGCATAAGCCGACTCGTAATCCAAATCCGCCATCGCCTCGTCGGCCTTGGAAATCTGCCCTGCGGCGTATTGTTTTTTTTGCTCGAGGAGTTGGATTTGACGCTCGACGGAGCCTTGAACTCCGGGGAATTGAGCGGTGGAAACCGCCACCAATCCAAAGGTGGCAGCCATCGCGAGCGTCAGGGTCTTTCTGTTCAACATGGGCTAGGGAGATGAAGCGTCAGGAGTGGAAATTTTTAGGGTTTTTCCGGTGGCGATGTCCTGTATTTGGGCGGAGTCGGCTTGAATGTCAATGAGCTTGAACTTCGCCGGATCGGGCGGGATATCGAACTCCTCGCCTTTTTTATAAGTCTTTACCTCGTTGGTCAGAAGATTGCGGAATTCTCCGAAGGAGGTCGGATCGTTGATTTCCTCATTGTATTTAAGAACCAAAGTCTCGCGGGTGTTGGTGTTTTCGATCTTCAACTCGGAGAGGTCGCCCTTCACATTCACTCCGTAGGGGCCCTCTTTTTTGTTGTAGCCAACAATCTTGTAGGGCGCATCGGCGATCTGCTCGTTCAACTTCTTGTATTGGGTGCGGCCAGTTCCTTTCAAATCCTTGAAATTGATCTGGAATTCCTTGCCATCCGTTCCCCCGTCGCCTTTGAAAATAATGCGGAATGGAATTGGCTTGAAGGCGACGAGTTGCAGTTTGGTGAAAGAGGGTGGGGTGGAGGTTTTATCCCTCGGGTTGGTTTTGGCGTTGAACTCCTCGAGGTTGCTGAATCCATCCCCGTCGGGGTCGAGTTTCAAGATGTTGTTGTTGGATAAATCCAAATCATTTTCGACAAACCAAGCATTTGGAATGGGGGGGTGGAGGTTCTGGCCGCCCTCGATGGGGTCCAAAAGTTTGCCTTCTTTCAAAAGGTATTTGCGTGAGACGAAAAGCGAGCCCTTTGCCCCGGAGGTGTCGGGTTGCCACTTGGCTGGGGCGGACGCGGCGGCGCTGGCATCTTGGATGGCTTGGAGATTTGGCTCGTCGAATTCGTTGCTCGGCTCAGGTTTCGGCGTAATGCCCTCGATTTCGAGTCCGGGCCTTGTGGCGATCCATGCGGCATTTGCCGCCAAGAGCAAGGCAGCCAAGGCGAGAATCACGAGATCGTAATGTTTTTTGACCCAATCCATGGTAGTTACTGTGCTGGAGTCGGCTGGGTTTGTGGTTGGGGTTTCTTTTCCTCAACCTTCTGCTCGGGGAAGTCGAGAATTTCAAAAACCAGGGTTGCCTTGACGGATTCTGCTCCAAAGACGGTCAGCAATTTTTCCGAAGCTCCAGGAGTCATTGGGGTCGGAGTTGTGCCTGGCTTTGGCTTGCCGATGTCGGCTTTGAGGGGGGCGGTCGGGCTGGTGTTCTCGATCGTCATGGAGCGGAGCACGAGGAAGCCGGGATTGGCGGGAATTTTGTCGAAGGCGGAAATAAATGAGTTTTGCGGCGCGGTGATACCTAGAGTGAAGGAATCGAAAGGCAATGACTTCGCGACGGTCTCGTTGGGTTTTGGCGGAGCAGCCTTGGGATCGGGCGCGGCAGGGACGGCTCCAGCGTGTCGAACCAAGGTATCAATGCTGGTGATGCCGAGGGGAACGATGGCCTCGATGAGGCTCTTGATGGCTAGGAATTCCCTGTTGAGTTCCTTGGTTTCACTCTGGGGCGGGAGTTGGGTGCGGAAAGCATCGAATCCGAAAAAGAAGTTTTCTGGGAGAGTGGTTTTGTTCGCGATGGCTTTTCGGAGGTTGTCGGCGGCGACTCGGAGATCGTCTTGGAATTTCTGTGGTGAGATTTCCGCAACAGGAACCTCCATTTTATTCAACGAGGTGACAAAGTCCGTGATAGATTTTTTGTAGGCCTCGACACTGGCTTGGACTTTTTTGAGGTTGGCTTCATCAGGGTAAGGCTGCTTCTTCTGCAGGCTACGCAGGTTTGTGATCGCCGAAGTGTAACCTGTGACGGCCTGCTCTTGCCTGACGGCGGCTTCCATGGCAAAAAAACCAGCCACGAGCGTGCCAACGAGGGCAACCGCTGCAATCGCAAGAACCACTGGGTTTTCCTTGAACCAATTCATGGCAGGATAATTGGGGTTTTGAGCGGCAGGCGCATCGTGAAGCCGTAGGCCCAAGCTTCCCCGGTGGGCGTCGTGCGCTCGGTGATCACGGAGGATCGGTCGGTGGTTTCGTTAATCCCAAAAACCGGCGAGCCGGCCAGTTGGTCGTAAAATTCATCGACGAGGGCGGTGCCTTTTTCGTTCGGCGGGTTGTCCAAATAAAGGCCCTTCACTTCGATGTGGGTGATGGATTTTTTAACAGCCGCCTTGTCGGTGGGAGTGGGATTTTTTGGGTTGGGTGCCGCAGGAGCCTCTTCGGTTTCGACAGGAGCGAGGTGAGTCACCCAAATGAAGCGGGTCGGGAGTTTGGCGGAGAGTTCGTTGAGAATATTGGACCACGCGGAGCGCTCGGCGGCGGCCAGAAGGAAAGGGGCGATCTCGGTGTCGAGGGCCTTTTTCTCCTTCAAACTCGCATCGATGCCCGTGGAAGCTGTTTGGAGAGCTTGGGCTTCAGCGATGATCGGGGCCGTTTCTACCTCGAGGAGAGCGGCGCGGTGTGAGGCGTTGAACCACCACAGGATGGGAATGGCGATGAGCAGGGCGGCGGCGAGGGCGAGGTTTGGAATCCTCCGAGCCATGATTCGTGCTTGGACAACCGCCGGGGGGGTGAGGGCGATTTCCATCGGGCAATTCCCAAGGCCGCGCAGGGCGCACCCGACAAGCTCCCCGAGCCCATAGGAACTGGGGGGCGTCTCTTCGGGGAGGGCTCCTTCGGCGACGACGACATTTTTGAGCGGGTTGAAAAACTCCACTCGCGCTTGGAGTTTCTCGACGAAAAATTCCGCTATGTAGCGCAGCGGAGTGCTCCCGCCGCAGAGAAAAACGCGAAGCGGCGTGCTGCCACCATGCGTGGAGCGGTAGAAATTCACCGACCTCGCAATCTCGGCGTGGAGGCGGGTCATCGTGTTGCGAATGACTTTCGAGAGGCGAGCCTCGATGGGATCCTCGGGATCGGCATAAGCGCCGCCGAGGCCGACGAGGCCTTTTTCGATCTTCAACTTCTCGGCCAGCGTGATGTCTTGCTCAAACTCCTTTGCGATCGCCGCACTGATGGCATGTCCGCCAATCGGAATACTGCGGCTAAACGCACGACCATTTTCCGAAAAAATCAGATTCGTCGTCCGAGCGCCGAGATCGATGAGAAGGGAGCTCTCTTCCAACTCGGGGTAATTGTAGCGAAAGGCGTTGTAGAGAGCCATGGGCGCCACATCCACATTCCGCGCCGAGAGCCCTCCGCGCGTGGTGGCATCCAGCACCTCGGTGAGTTGCTCGGTCTTGATCGCCACAAGAGCGACATCCCACGATTCGTCGCGGCGGTCGCCCATGATTTGGTGGTTCCAGACGACCTCCTCGATGGGAAAAGGAATGTTCTGCTGGGCTTCGAAGCCCACGATCGATTCGACATCCTCGGGCGTGGCGCCGGGCAATTTCAGGAAACGCGAAAAAACCGCCTGCGATGGCAGACAGGCATAAACGGGCGCGCCGACCTTGGCTTTCAGTGTCTCGCGGAGTTCCTTTGCCACCGTCTCGATTTGCAATGGTCGAGTCGCATCAGCCGCGGAATCCAGAATCAACTCGGATTTCGCGAATCCCAGTAATTGGAGTCCACCTCCAGGCAATACCCCGAATTCCGCCAAACTGACGGTCTGCATTCCGAGATTGAGGCTGAGGATGCGTTCGGGTCGGGCCATGGATCGCTAGGCGAAAAACTCAGAGGCCCGACTTGGGCTTCTCGGGCAGGTAGTAATCCCACGCCAAATGGGCAAAAGGTGTGTCGCTCTTGGCCAGGACGCGGCCGGTGACTTCGGTGTATTTTTCGGTGTTGTCCCACCAGCCTTTGTCGTCGCGCACTTGGCTTTTGGAGGCTTTACGGGCGATGACGCCAGTGCTGTCGCTGATCGTCACACCAAGATCCACAACAGCTTGGTTGATGTTGCGAGGAGCTTCCCCATTAAAAAATTTCAACAGCGTCTGCGGGCTCACGAAGGCGCCGACATGCAATCCCTTGCCATAAAGGAACTCGGAATGCGAGACGCTGCCGGTCAATAGCGTCGACTTGCCATCCTCGGTGAGGCTCTTGTTGTTGAGAAGAATGTAGTAATTCACCGTCAATTCCTCCCCGAGCTTAGATTCCTTTTTTGTCTGCTCCATGTCGAAATCCACATCGATCTCAAGCCACATGTGCGGTTGGGAGCTTTTCTTCGAGTAGCTGGACCCAATCACCGGAGAGAACAAAAGCGCCGGCTCGATTTTTTTGATTTCACACTTCATAGCGGCCTGCGCGAGGGCGGGTCCGGAAGCCAACGCTAGAAAAATCGCGGCGGCGAGGAGCAACACAGGGGCGAGGGGTTTTGTCATAGGAAGAAGTTCTCTAGCTAAACGGATCAACCAAGTAAACCGCGAAGAGGGATCAAACCCGCCCGCGGAAAAACTCGATCGTCTCGCGGATGCCTTGGTCGAAATCCACCTTCGGCTCCCAGCCGAGGATTTTCTTGGCGCGCGTGATGTCAGGCTGGCGAACTTTGGGGTCGTCCACAGGGAGCGGCTTCTGTTCGATTGGGCAGTTCGCTCCGGTGATGCGAAGGATTTCCTCGGCGAATTGGCGGATCGTCATCTCGCGGGGGTTGCCGATGTTCACTGGCTCATGGAAATCCGACATCATCAGGCGGAAAATTCCATCGATGAGGTCCGAGACATAGCAGAAACTCCGCGTCTGCGAGCCATCGCCAAAAATCGTCAGCGGCTGGCCCCTCAGAGCCTGCCCGATGAAGGCCGGCACCACGCGACCATCGTCGAGACGCATGCGGGGGCCGTAGGTGTTAAAAATTCGGACGATGT
>JBDKIG010000160.1:0-5474 GCA_039797215.1 Verrucomicrobiota bacterium
ATCAACCGGAATCCCGACTCAAAACCGCTCAAACTGCCATGGCTTTTTCTAGGAGGGCCGCGGCGAGCGGTTCGGTGAGCGAGTCGAGTTCCGCGAGGAGTTTTTTCAAGTCTGCCGTGGAGCGGGTAGCGATCGCTGCGCGTGCTTTCCCAACGAGTTCCAAAATCGCAGCCCGGACATCTTCGGGAACCCCATCTCCGAGTTGAGCGAGGGCGGAATCGATGGCGGGGAGCATTTCGTCGGCTTTCAAGCGGGCCTCGGTGAAGACCCGTTCATCCATGTCCTCGAAGGCGTGCTCAAGCGAATCGCCGAGCATTTTCTCCACCGCCTCGTCGGAGACCTCCACCGCGCTTTGAATGTCGATCACCGTATCAAGACCTGTGGCCGTATCGCGGGCCAGGACATGAAGGATGCCATTCGCATCGAGTTCGAATTGCACGCCCAAGCGGGCCTGCCCCTTCGGCGCCGGAGGAAATGCCACCTCCATCGAGCCGAGCGGCCAGTTATCGCGGGCCATCTCACGCTCTCCTTGGAGGACAGTGATTTTCATTCCGGATTGGTTCGCGACGGCGTTGGTAAACATTTCGCCGGCCTTGCAGGGAATCGTCGTATTTCGCGGAATGATGACATTCATCAAACCGCCAAAAGTTTCGATGCCAAGCGACAGCGGGGTGACATCGAGCAAGGTGAGATTTTGAACCGACCCTTCGAGTATTCCCGCTTGAATCACAGCCCCGAGGGCGACCGCCTCATCCGGATGCTGGCTGGTGTCGGGTTCCCGACCGAAAATCCCGGCTACAAATCGTCGGACCATGGGCATCCGAGTCGCGCCTCCCACGAGGACGACCGCATTTAAATCCGCAGGCTCCAACCGCGCATCAGCGAGCGAGCGCAGGCAATGCGCGCGGGTGCGTGCGAGGAGCGGAGCACAAACCGACTCCAGCGCGGGCCGGGTGTAGGATTTTCCTGAAAACTCAATGGAGTCCCTCTCACTCAGGGCGCATTTAATTTGACGGGCATCCGAGACTCCAAGCCCCCAAGCCGCCGCGAGGGCCGCATCAAAATCATCACCACCGAGACGCGTGTCGCCATTCGTCGCGAGAACCTCGAAAACCCCGGCGTTTAATTCGAGAATCGAAATATCAAAGGTGCCTCCCCCCAGATCATAAACCGCCACGCGGGATTTCTCCCCGAGACGGTCGAGCCCGTAGGCCAGCGCGGCAGCGGTGGGTTCCGCCAGAATTCGCTCCACAACAAATCCCGCCAACTCCCCGGCTCGCTTGGTTGCCGCTCGCTGCGCGTCGTTGAAATAAGCAGGAACGGTGATCACCGCCCGATCCACGACCTGCCCGCAGGACCGCTCCAAGTCGGCTTTGAGCTTGGCGAGGATATGGGAGGAAATTTTCTCGGGCGACAGCACCTGACCATCGATCAAAACATTCATCCAGCCCCCGGGCCCCGCCCCAATCGGGTAGTCGGGAGAGGGCTCGATTTTTTCGGAAGCACGACGACCGATGAGTCGTTTGACGGAAGTCACAACCCGCGAGGGATCGACTTCCTTTTTTTCCATCGCCGGCCAACCGACAAGCATTTCTCCCTCGACTCCATACCACACCGCAGACGGCGTGAGTCTCCTCCCCTCCCCGTCGGAAACTAAAATCGGAAATCCGCTTTCCATCAGACCCACCAGCGAGTGGGTGGTGCCCAAATCAATACCGGCGATCATTCCGGAAAAACGCGACGCGTCCTTTTCTTGAACTCAGCGGCGCGGCATCGAGCCCGCCTCGCGGAATGTAATCCGCCCCTTCGAGAGGTCGTAGGGAGAAATCTCCAGAGTCACTTTGTCGCCCGGCACGATCCGGATGAAATTTTTTCTCATCTTGCCGGAAATGTGAGCGAGAATGAGGTGGTCATTCGGCAACTTCACTCGGAACAGCGTGCCGGGAAGCACATCCACCACGATCCCTTCACTTTTAATATAATCGTCTTTGGCCATTGAACGCATGTGCATACGCCACGCCCGCCTCGAACGCAACACCCGTGCCATCTTGTTTCCGCCATGTTACAAATTCTTTACCATCTTTAGTCTTTCACCCGGCGGTCCGATTGGTGCAAAAACTATATTCGCCCTCCCCCTAGCGACACATGTTGAACCGGAGTCTACAAATTCTGGCAGTCGGCAGCGCCATCCTGATGGCGGTGGACCCACTTCTCGCCAAAGAGAAAAAAGAGGAACCCGCTCCCGCTCCGGTCGCTCAAACCGGCGGAACCGCTGATGAGCTTTTTGCGCAGGCGAAAAAATTCTTCGACGAGAAAAACTACAAGGCCGCGCTCGACGCCTACCTGCAATTCCAGATCGACTACGGAACCGCCCCCGAGGCGGCCGTGGCTAGTTTCAACGCGCTTTATCCGATCGCGATTTGCCAGGTGCAGGTGTCGAATTTCACCGCCGCGCTGGAGGCGATCAAAGCCGCCCTCGAAAAACAGCCGCCGAATCCTCAAACCAAACTCACCGACGCCCAGCGCCATGATCTCACTTTCTGGATGGGCCTCTGCGAGCTTCAGGAAAAAAATTACCCCGCCGCGCGCGAGGCGATGGAGAAGTTCATTTCCTTCTTTCCACCCGGCTCCGACAAAAACCGGAACTTCGTCCGCCTAAACCCCGCCGCCGGACGACTCAGCGAGGCCCGCACTTCGATCGGCACCTCTTATATCCTCGAAGGAAAATTCCAAGAGGCGGCGGATTTCTATGCGAAGCTGAAGCCGACACTCAGCCCTGACGCCCGCGGTCGGGCCGTCATTTTCCAGCTCTACGCGCTTGAGCAACTCGGCGATTTCGATGGCGCCTTGAAGGTCGTGAACGAGGAATACCCGAATATGGGCGACATCGCGCAGCTCATCTCGTTCCAGACTCTCACGCTCCGTCTTGGCAACCACTGGCTCGAACGCGGCGAGTTCCGCAAAACGATCCAATGCCTCCAACGCGTGTGGACTTTCGACCGCTTGATCAAGCATCAGGAAACCCGCTTGGAAGACCTCAAGAGCAAGCTCAAGGCGGCGGAGGCGACCAATGGCGACCCCTACGCAAAAATCCTCTACGCACGGCTCGTTGGGGAGGTCGGCCGCGAACTCGAAAACTTCCGCAAGATTCAGAATTTCGATGTCTCCATGAGGTTCCGGCTCGCCATGTCCTACCTGCAAATGAAGCGCTACCGCGAGGCCGCCCTCATCATGGACGAGATGATCGCCGATTTACCTCCCGGCCAAGTCACCGAGCAGGCGGCGCTCAATATCATCCGCTGCTGGAGTGCGCTTGAGGATTGGCCCCAATCCATCACCTCCGCGCAAAAGTTCGTGCAGATGTTCCCCCAATCCAAGCATGTCGCCGAGGCCCGCTTCATGGAGGTCGATGCCCTCCAAGCCCTCTTGCGAAATGAAGAAGCCGCCGCCGCCTATCTCCAGCTCGCCCAGGATTTCCCCACCAGCGACCGGGCTCCAGAGGCACGATTCCTACATGCCTTCGCCCTCCTGCAGGCCGAAAAAAACATGGAAGCCGCGCAGGCATTCCGCGATTTCATCCAGCGACACCCCGACCATGCCCGCGCCGACGCCGCCACCTACTGGCTCGCGATGTGTTACTCGTTCGACAAGCAATACGAGCCCTGCCGGGCGCTCATGACCGAGTATCTCGAAAAACAACCCAAGGGCGCTCATCGCAGCCAGGCTGCTTTTCGGAAGGCCTATTGCCTCCAACAAATGGAGAAATACCCGGCCGCCATCGATGAACTTCACGCTTACTTGGAGGCCTATCCCGGCGAGACCGAAAACAGCGAGGCACGCATCCTACTCGGAAACGCCCTCATGAACGAAGGCTTCATGGAAGACGGCATCGCGGAGTTTAAAAAAATCCCACCCGAAGAGGTGAAGACCTATGAGGAGGGCGTCTTCCGGTCTGCCGAGGGACTCAAGCTCCTCGAAGAATACGACCAATACCGCGACCTCATGCAGGGCTTCGTGGACAAATACCCCCGCTCCACCCGCGTCGGCGAAGCCATCGGAAACCTCGGCTGGTATTGGCGCCAGCAGGAGCAGCCCGAGAAAGCCCGGGAACTTTATCGCCAGGCCATTCTCGATCTCGGCAACGATCCCGCGATCCGCTCGGCGGATGATCTCTTCCCCGCCCTCGCCCGCCTTTACCGCGGCCCGGAGGAATCCGCCCAATATCTCGCGTGGCTTCGCGACCAAGCCGTGGCGGCCGAACAAAACGGATCGCGCCCCCTCTTTTGCCGCCTCCTCTGGGCCCAGGCCCAGGCGCTCCGCAAGACCGATCCCGAGCAATCGCGCAATCTTCTCCTCCAAGCCGCCAGCAAGGCCGATGTGCGCGAGGACAACCCCGCCCTTCTCGTGGACTTCGCCAATGCCCATCTTGAGGCTAAACGCGAGAAAGACGGCGAAAAAATGCTCCGCGACACTCTCCGATGGAATCCCCGCACACTCCAGAAAGACCGGATCCTCGCCTCCCTCGGCGATATCGAGCTCCAGCGCGGCCATGAAAAAGAAGCCCTCGCCCTTTACACCCGATTCGAAAAAGAAAACCTCGGATCCCCAGTCTTCGGCCCGACCATGCTCTCGAAGGCCAAGCTCCACGCCAAGCGAGGAGAAAACCCGCAAGCCCGCGCGACGCTCGACGCCCTTCTCGCTTCGGAGACCGTCCGAAGCGATCTCAAAGCCGAGGCGCTCTACACCATCGGCGAGATTTATCTGAAGGAAAACAACCCGACCAAAGCCCTCCCGTATTTCATTCAAGTTTACAACATGTATGGCCGCTGGAAGCCTTGGGTCGCGAAATCCTACCTCCAAAGCGCCATCGCCCTCGAAAAACTCCAAGAAACCGACAAGGCCCGCCGCACCCTCCAGGAAATGCTCGAGAAAACCGAACTCGAGGAATTGCCGGAATTCCCGCTCGCCAAGGAACGCCTCCAATCCCTCGGCGGTCCGCTACCGCCTGCGCCAGCCGAACAAACCGCCCAACCCACCCCGGCCAAAGGATGATCCGACTCGCTCTCACATTCCTGTTCGCCACCGCCCTGCTCGCCTCGGCGCAGGATGTCCTTTTGCTCAAAAATGGATCGCGGCGCGCCGGCGAGATTGTCTCTGCCGACGACTCGACCATCCGGTTCCGCGTTTCTCTTGCTAGCCCATCCGCCACCACTCCAGGCGCAGGAACCGCAGCAGCCACCATTGGCATTCCCCGAGCCGATGTCGAAGCAATCGAGTTCCAAGCCGATCCCGAGCGCGATGACCGCCTGCGCTTGGCGACTCCCGACCGCCTTTACGAGGTTGAAAGAGAGTGGAAACGAACCCAGCCGTGGATTTCCTTCCCCCGCTCCCCGGCCGGCTCGATCGGTTGCAAACTCGGTGAACTCATGTTGCTGACCAAAGACCCCGCCAAAGCCACCGCCTCGCTCGAACTT
>JBDKIG010000161.1:0-5457 GCA_039797215.1 Verrucomicrobiota bacterium
ACCCCCGCTACGCCTGCCGGGCTGGAATGGCCTCGCTAGGCCGCGCCTGGGGTGGTCCGCTCGGCGAGATCGTGCACCGCGAGGCCAAAGTCTCGCGCCTCGCCGTGCTTGATGGTCAATGGCAAGTCACCCTCGAGGATGGACGCCTCATACGATCCCAGAGCCTTTTGCTCACGCCCCCGCCCGCGCAAAGCAGAGCCCTTCTCGCTGAGGCAGCGCCAATGGCGGCGCAAGAACTCGACCGCCACCGCTCGTGGCCTTGTCACGCCGTGGCAGCTTGTTTTTCGCGAACGCAACTCCCTTGGCAAGGCATCCAAGCCCCCGACGACGAGTTGCTGACCTGGATCGGCCACGACACCAGCAAGCGCCCGGAACTTCATCCAGATCGCACGATTCTCATGCTCCACGCCGCCCCCAGTTTCAGCATTGCGAATGCCGACGCACCCGAGGGAGAAATTGCCGACGCCTTGCTTCGTCGAGCTTCGGAGATGACCTCGCTTGATTGGAGTTCACCTCAAGAGATCTTTTTGCAGAGATGGCGCTATGCGCTGCCAGCTTCCGGCGCAACGCCATCCGGTCCGATCGCCCACACTTCTCCCGCAACTCTCATCCTAGCCGGCGACTGGTGCCATGGAGGTCGCATCGAAGGCGCTTGGCTGGCTGGTTCCGACGCAGCGGAGCGTCTCCTTGCCATGCTTCGCTGAAAGCCCCTGTGGGGCCTTAGTTTTTGACTAAGGATTTTTTCGGAATCGTCGTATGGTCAAAACCGCCTCCATTCCCCAAGATGCGGCGATGAATTTGTTTCCTTTAGCTGATTACTGGTGGTTTTACTGTGGCTTCACGGTTTTTGTTCTGGCCGTGCTGGCACTCGATCTCGGGGTGTTTCACCGCAAGGCGCATGAGGTTAAATTCCGCGAGGCCCTCGCTTGGAGCATCGTGTGGGTGACGATGGCGGTTCTGTTCGGCTGGCTGTTCGGCAAATTTGCGGAGTTCCGTTTTTTCAACGACGCCCGGTTGCTCGCCATTCCGGGCTTCGATCCATCGGTGGAGGCCCACCGCGCGATGCTTCAATACTTCACTGGCTATATCGTCGAGAAGGCGCTCTCGGTGGACAACATCTTCGTCTTCGTTGTCATTTTCACCTACTTCAACATTCCAGATAAATACCAGCACCGCGTCCTCTTCTACGGCATCATTGGAGCGCTCGTTTTCCGCTGCATCTTCATCGCCGTCGGGGCGGCTCTCATCCAATACTACTGGGTCGTCGTCCTCTTTGGTGTGTTTCTCATTCTCACTGGCATCAAGGTTCTACTGGCCCCCGAAAAGCCGCTTGATCCGGAGAAAAATCCCATCCTGAAATTTTTGAAACGCATCCTACCCATCACCCCGCAGCTCGAAGGCCAAAGATTTTTTCTGCACCAAGGCGGGAAGTTAATGGCGACCCCGCTCTTTGTGGCGCTGGTTTTCATTGAGATCTCCGATGTCGTTTTCGCCGTCGATTCCGTGCCGGCGATCTATGCGATCACCAAGGAGCCGATGATTGTTTTTACCTCAAACATCTTCGCCATCCTCGGCCTGCGCGCGATGTTCTTCCTTCTCGCCGGCGTCGTGCACAAATTCCGCTTCCTTAAATATGGGCTCGGTCTCGTGCTTGTTTTCGTGGGTCTAAAAATGGTCTGGCTGAACCAACTTTTCGGCGGCCACTTCCCGATCGGTTGGTCGCTCACAATCATCTCGGCGCTAATCGGCAGCTCGATCGCCGCCTCATTTTTGATCCCCCCGAAGAAGGAATCCTAAAACTGGTCTCAGCCGAGTTCCAGACCCGGCAAAGTGGGCTGGAGATTTTTTGCACTGCGGCGAGCCGTGGCTCGTTTGCGACTTCCATGACGCACAAAAACCGCCTTGGCCTCGGTTCGCGTTTCCGTTTGTCGACGCACGGCCGAGATTTTATCCCGAGCCTCTTTCACCGCTGCCGAGTGTTCCACGATCGGGGCGGGATAGTTTTTCCCGATGAGGCATCCGTAGCGGCTCTGAATCTCGTCTGGCATTTGCTCCGGCCGCGAGAGCCATGACACGGGGACCTCGCGGAGTTCCGGCACCCAGTGGCGAATGAATACGCCGTCGGGGTCTTGCTCGAGGGCTTGTTTGGCCGGGGAATAAATCCGCAGCGTATTAATTCCGCTCGTTCCGCTCTGCATTTGGAATTGGCTGAAATGAATGCCCGCCTCGAAGTCGAGGAAATGGGACCCCAGCCAGACCGCCGGTTCGCGCCAGTGGAGCCAGAGGTGATACGCGGAAAAACTCGCGAGCATCGCCCGCATGCGGAAGTTGAGCCAACCCGTGGCCTTCACGCAGCGAATGCACGCATCCACCATCGGGTAACCGGTGAGCCCCTCCTTCCAAGCGTCGAACCGCCGACGCCCCTCGGGGCTTTCCGTGAATTCCTCCCTCAGCCCATCGTAGGCCCGCACGAAATTGCCGAACTCGATGCGCGGCTCGTCCTCGAGTTTTTGCATGAAATGGCAGTGCCAGCGCAAACGGGATCCGAAACTCTGCAGCGACCCGAACCATCGCCGATCCACGGCCGCACCGGCCTCCCGAGCGGCGCGCAGAGACAAACGGCGCTCCCCGAGATGCGCCACCACCGTGCGCATTGAGATGCAGCCAAAGGAAAGATACGGGCTGATGCGCGAGCAGGCGGTCCACCCATCGAGCGGACTCGACATGGCGGCGCGGTAATTCACCCCGCGATCTGTGAGAAACGAGTGGAGCGTTCGGCGCGCTGCCTCCTCACCGCCCTTTTGCGCATCCGGCTTGTCGGAGGGAGGCAAACCCAATTCCTCGGGACCGAGAATCCCTTCGCGCCTCAGTCCCTCCACCCCGCGAATCTCCGGCACCGAGCTCGCCGGCTCCCTCATGAATTCCTCCCAATTTTTCGACCATCCATTGCGGGACCGCAGGCGGCGCACCACGCCATCCTGCCGAAATTCATTCCATGGAATTACCCGCTCGCGGCACCACGCGCCCACCTCGCGATCCCGGCGATAGGTCAACCCACTTCCGGTCTCCTCGTGCGACCAAAGTTCGGCAAAGGAAATTTCCCGCCACAAGGTTTGCAGCACCTCCGTGACCGCCCCCCGCCGCAAGACGAGATTCCCACCCAACTCCCGCAATGAGTGATCCAGCGATCTCAGGGATTCATTCAGAAAAACCAGATGCGCCGAGGTGAACTCCGCGCTGCCGTGCAGTTCCGGCTCGTAGACATAAAGGCACACGACCGGGCCGCGCTTCGCCGCTTCGGCCAGAGGTCGGTGATCCTCCACGCGCAGGTCGCGCTTGAACCACACAAGTTGCGTTGCCTCCTTCATCGCATGGCGGGTCGGACGCGGCGGCACTTGTCACTGCAATAGCGCACCTCAGCCCAGACTCGTTCCCATTTTTTTCGCCAGGAGAATGGCCGCCCGCAAACGACGCAGGTCTTCGAGGGCAAATTTTCTTTTTTTACGCCACGCATGTCTCGCAAGGTTACGAGCGGTGGCTGGGGGCCGATGCGGGGAATCGTGAAAAAGGTGCCGTCAGCTTTACTTTCCGGCAGGGCGTTTGCGAATTGTGATCCGCTTGAGCCGGTCCTCTTCGGGCGGGCTCCAAGTCTGGATCTCGGGGTCGTCTTTGAAGAGATTGTGAACGATGCGGCGGTCGTAGGAGTTCAGCGGCGCGGTCTGCATCGGACGGCCCGTGGCGCGCACGACATTGGCGAGTTGTTTGACCTTCGAAACCAGCTCGTCGTCACGCATGGCGCGGTGGTGCTGCACATCCACAATCACGCGCGGGGCGGGGGGATTTTGGGTGAGAAGGAGCCGGTTCACAAGATGCTGCAGGTCCTCCATCACCTCCTCGCGGCGGCCGATCAGGCGCTGGGGTTCGTGGGTGAGGATTTGGAGGACAGGTGTGCCCTCGTGCTCCTCGTGCTCGATGGTGGCGACGAAGCCAAGATACCCGAGCATGGTGTCGAGGATTTCGGCGGGTTGCTGGTTCATGGCGAGTGGCGGTTTTTCTTGTTCTTCTTTGCCTCAAGTGCCGCGCGTTTGGCAACAATGCTTTTCTTTTCGAGCGTCGGCAGGGGCTTGTTCCGTGTCAGGTAGAGCTGGCCAATCGAGAAGAGGTTTTGGGTTGTCCAATATAGTGCTAGGCCGCTGGCGTAGTTGTAGCAAAACACCAGAAAGATTATCGGCATGAAGTAAAAAATCCGCTGCTGCATGGCATCGCCGGTTTTCGGCGTGATGATCATTTGCCAGACCATCGTGCCGGCCATTACGATTGGCAGGACATTGATGGGTAGGCCGAGAATATAGCCCACAGTGTCAGGCTGGGAGAGGTCGGTGACCCAGAAGAACGAGCTGTTGCGAAGCTCGATGGCGGTGCCGAGCATCGAATAGAAGCCAAAGAAAATCGGGATCTGCACGAGCAGCGGGAGGCAACCGCTGAAGGGATTCACTCCATACTCCTTGTAGAGCTTCATCACCTCTTGGTTCATCTTCTGCGGGTCGTCTTTGAACTTCTCCCGCATCTCGGTCATTTTCGGCGAGAGGACCGACATCTTGCGCATCTCGTTCGTCGCTTTGTTCTGAACGGGCCAGAGCGCGGATTTGATGAGGAGTGTGAGAATAATGATCGACCACGCGTAGTTTCCGATGAGGGCGTGGAGGCTGTTCATCGCCCAGAGGAGGAATTCGCTGACGAATCCGAAAACACCGAAACTCATGACTTGCTCCTGAGTGGCTCCGAGTTCACGGAGGCGGTCGAGTTCCTTCGGGCCGGCATAAATCTGGAAAGATCGCGTCTCGGTGGCTCCGGGTGCGAGCGAAGGACCGGCTTGGATGATCCCTCCTTGGACTCCGAAAACCTCACTACCATTAAGCTTCGGAGCCTCGAAGCGCTTGGCCCAAACAGATTTCGCACCGACTCCTCCCTGAGGAGTCACGATCGTGCAAAAATACTGGCTTGCCACAGCTGCCCAGCGGATCTCGGGCTTGCTCTCTTGGTAAAGCTCGCGCTCGCCGTGGAGTTGGATTCCGATGAGAGGCACGGAACTCGCGGAGAACCAGTTCACATCGATATTCGACATCGAATTCTCGTGGCCCCAATCGAAGCGCGTATACATGGGGAGGTCGTAGATGTGGATCGGTGCTGCGCCGCCGGCGGCAACAAAAAAGTCAGGCACCTGATAATGCGCCGTGCCGGTATTTCGGAACGAGATGTCGAGCGTGACTGTGTAGGATTTGTTTTTTTCACCTGGGGGCGGGAGCAGGAATCGCTTCGTGATTTCCAATCCCCCTTCGCGGGTGACGCTGAAAACCGCCGCGCCTTTCGCGGGATCGGTGCTCATCGAGAATCCGCCAAGCGCCTCACCGGGCTGGAACCCGATCGCGCCGATGGGCAGCGTGCGACTGCGGTTCA
>JBDKIG010000162.1:0-5413 GCA_039797215.1 Verrucomicrobiota bacterium
TGTTCGCCGTCGGGACCATTCATCGTAGATCACTCAAACTCCATCCACGCCCATGCTCATCGCCTGCTCACACTGCCAAGCCAATCTAGACATCTCTCCCGATCTCTACGGTCAGGTCGTTCAATGTCCTGTCTGCAGCGGCAAACTCAAAATTGACGCCCCCGCAGAGGATCTTCCGACTCTTACCGGCAAGCCCGTCCGCCATGGCTGGCAGGAGTCCGACCACGCGAATGTCAACCCCCTCCACGCCTTCCTCATCGGCTTCGTCCTCTCGGTCATTTGGCTCGCGTGCATGTTTATCCCACCGATCCGCGCCTCGTTCGGCGCCATCTTCGTGGATCGTGGTTGGGTGGACTACGCCGAGACCTGGTTCTTCTTCTGGGGCATGGCGATCATTTATCTCAAATATCAAAAAATTAAACACCAAGAGCGTTCGCTCCTGCTGAATCTTTTCCCCTCGAATATCAGTGAGGTTGTCGATTCATCCACCGTCGGAGCCTTCATTGATAATATCTATGATATGCCCGCCTCGATGAGAGACAGCATCATCGTCAACCGCATCCGCAAGGCCCTCGAGCTCTTCGAAGCCCGAAACAGCAAGTCGGAAACCGAGGCCATGCTCAATTCCTCCTCAGCCGTGGATGCCAACCGGGCCACCGGTTCCTACTCGCTCACCAAGGTTTTCCTCTGGGCCATCCCGATCTTGGGATTCATTGGAACGGTGCAAGGTCTGGCCCAAGCCGTCGGATCCTTGAACATCGACGCGTCCGACCCCGAAGCCCTTAAAGCGGCGATCGGCAACCTCACAGGTGGTCTCGGCGTCGCGTTCGATACGACCCTCCTTGGTCTGATCCTTTCGATGTTCATGAGCTTCCCGTTGGCCCTTGTGCAAAAGAAGGATGAAGATGTCCTCACACTCATCGATGTCTTTTGCACGGAAAAGCTTCTCCCCAAGCTTAATGAGGAAAGCAGCAAGCCTGACCCTTCCGAGGATACCACACTCGCCCAAGCGGAGAACCTTCCCGAAATGGTGAACTCCCTCGCGAAGGCACACTCCACCTTCCTGGAGAACCTGAACCAAGCCACCCTTGCCGTGCGACAGTTGCTGCATGACAACCAAAAGGCCGCCACAGAATTGCACGGCACGATGGCCAATGCCTTCAACGCCACCAACAACCAACTGGTCGAGACGCAAAAGGCGATCACCCGCTCCTTCACCACGGCCACCGACCAACTCACCAAATCCGCCACCCAACTCATCTCCCAGACCGAGGGAGAGCTCAATTCCTCCCTCCGTCGCATCGCCACGGGCATCGACTCCTTCAATGAAGGCATGAAGCGTTCGGGTGTCCCGCTCCAAGGTGGCGGCGGCGGTGGCTTGTTTGGTTTGTTTAAGAAAAACTAAACTTCTAGATCCTTTCTGGAAACGATGCCCGTAACGGAACAGCTGGAATCCCGCTCTGCGAGAAACCCAGTAGCGGAAAATGGAACATTTTTCGCCAAGCCCGCCCATGCCATGAAGCCTCTGATCGCCACCCGGCGCGGGGCCGTCTCCCTCTTCCCGTTCATGAGCATCTTGGCCAGCCTCATCGGCATCCTCTCTCTACTCATCGGCTTGAGCATGGCTGCGAACCAGAAAAAAGAGGGCATGACCGAGGAGGATGTCAAACGTGCGCAGGAAGCCAAGTCTCTTGCTTTCTTGCTCAAACAGAAAAAAGCCGAGCTGGATAAAAGTAAGCCCGAGCCTACCAAAAATAACCTCGACGCCCTCGAGTTGGAAAAGCTCAAGCTCTTGCTTTTAGAGCTGGAAAAGCAAAAAAACGAGCTGGATAAAGTAAAAATCTCTCCAGAAGATGAGCTTAAGACGAAAATCCAGCTTTACTCGGAAGAAAAGATAGCCATCGAAAAAGGGCACCCGCCCATGCAGAAAAAAATCGAGGAGTTAAAAGCCAAAGTCGCTGCGCTCAAGGAAAAACCAGTTCCCAAAGAATCGGTCAAAATCAAACCTCCTAAGATCGGAGTCAAGGCTCCTCGTAACATTTTCTTCGTAGAGTGCAATTCCTCAGGCATTGTCCTCCGCGGAACGGGCGATGAGACCAAAAATATCCCTTTTGAATCCATCAAATCCGGCTCCAGCATGGAATTTCACGATTATTGCATCAATGCCAAGCAATCCTCCGGCGAGGATTATGTCATTCTCTTCCTCGTCCGCAAAGGGGGGGTCCTTTCTTACAATTACGCTAACGCCCTGGCAGAACTCGATTTCAAGGTCAAAACCTCGAAACTTCCTATCCCCAACGATGGCAAAATCGACCTCTCCGGTTTCCGCTTGAAGAAACTCTAAAAAACCATGCCCCAAAGAAGAAAAGTCGTCGAAGAGGAAGGAAGTAGCTTGGATTCCTTGATGGACGCCCTCACGAATGTCGTGGCGGTTCTGATTTTCGTTCTTCTTTTGGTGAATTGCGAGGTTTCCCAAAAGGTTGTGCAAATGATGGAGGATCTGGTGCCAGCCTCCCCGGAGGAGATCCAGAAACTCAAGGACATGCTCAAACAACTTGAGATCGATAAGAAAAAACTCGAAGAGCTTAAAAAACTCCCTCCACCTCCGAAAGTGGATCTGGATAGCATCAACCAAAAAATCTCGGCATTGCAGGCGTTGATCAAAGACAAAAAATCCGCCATCGACATGAATAATAAAAACATCGCGGAATTACAAAAACTTCACGATGAGAAGCTAGCGGCGCGCGATGCGGAGCAAGCGAAGGCCAATGCCATGATGGAGGAGATCGCAAGTTTGGAGGCCATGCTCGATACCACCCCGGTCGCGAAAGACATCCCCGCAACGGAGATCACCATTCCCGCCACGCGCACCATTCCCGAGGGGGCCAAAGTCCACTTTGCCTACATTACAGGAGATAGGGCTTATTTCGTGGATCTTCCTAAATACTTGGCGGAAGTGGCCGAGATCGTGGATAAACTTAAGGAGGATAAGAACAACCACATAGCCTCAGAGGAAAAAAACGAGGAGGAAGAGGACAAAAAGTTGTCTGCTGCTGAAAGAAGGGCCGCACGCGAAAAAGAAAAAGCCGAGACCAAGAAAGAAAAGCCCATTGTCCTTGATCGAGGCAAAATCCTCCCTGTCTTGAATGAAAAACTGAAGAAAATGATGCCTCCCGGCCTGAACTGTAAGGTGACCTCATCGCCATGGTGGGACTTTGCGCGTTTGGAAATTAGTTTTAACAAGGATGGGGGAACCCCTGTCGAGGCACTCACACAGCCAACTAACGGGTTTGCTTCCGAGATTAGCAAAATTCGGCCCCCCAATGAGGTGCTCATGTTCCGGGTGGATGCTCCCTCCATGTATGCCTATGCTCTATCGAGGGAAATTGCGGATAAAAAAGGAATTCCTTGCGGGTGGGAGATTACTTTGCCTAACGAATGTTTTTCGTATACCAATATACCCAATTTAAAGCTCAATGTGACTGGTCCACCGCCTGAGCGTCCTCCGGGCTGGAAACCGCCGGAACGCGCCCGCGGAACAGGGTCCAAACTGGATTAATCCGAGCGTGATCGACTTGGTCGGTTGACCGCCCAAGTCGCGAATCGCCTCGACACTTGGCTGCTAGAAAGCCATTTTCCAGACCATGAACACTAACACCGAAATTCAGCTCTTGCGCGATTGCGATGCGGTGCAGATCCCGAGCGGCCACCCGATCGTCCTGCCCGCTGGCATGGAAGTCGTCGTCACCCAATCTCTCGGCGGCACCTACACCGTGGCCACGCCCGGCGGCCTCGCCCGCATCGACATCAAGGACGCTGACGCCCTCGGCCTCGACGCCAGCCAAGCCGCTGAAAAAATCAAAGTCGAAGGCAACACGCAGGACGCCGTGTGGAACCAGCTCAAAACCGTCTTCGACCCCGAGATTCCCGTGAATGTGGTCGATCTCGGCTTGATCTACGACTGCAGCGTGAAAGAGGCCGAAGGCAAAACCTCGGTTCTTGTAAAAATGACGCTCACCGCCCCCGGTTGCGGCATGGGCCCGACGATCGCCGCCGACGCCAAAGGCAAAATCCTCGCCCTTGAAGGCATCGACGACGCCGAAGTCGAGTTGGTCTGGGACCCGCCATGGAACCAATCCATGATCACCGAAGCCGGCAAAATGAAGCTCGGCATCCTTTAAATTCGGACAGCGAACAGCGAAGATCGGAAAGAAAAGGAGAACTCCGAAATGATTGCCGGAGTCCGGATGCAAGACCTCAAAAGCCGTAGTCGAGGGAGCTCTCTTCACCGCATGGGAAGCTCAATTTCTCCTTTCCAAAAATATTTTAAAAAAAGTATTGCGCCCGTCCAGGGTGTGTGAGAATCTGAACGCGTTCTGGGGGGAACAGCAGGCCGTCGTAACTTTCGTTGCGGCGGCCTGCAACTTTTATAGGGTTCGTGAATTGGTCAAATGATCGATTCGTTGCATAAACAAATCCGCTGTTCGTGCGAGGGCGTCTTCGAGGGTTATGTCACGGCCGGATTCCTGAGCGAGACTGGTCATTTCCACGCCCGTGAGGCCGCAGGGCGTGATTTGCGCAAAGGCCTCGGTGGACTCGCGGGTAATGTTGATGGCGAAGCCGTGCATGGAAACCCATTTGCGGACTCCAACTCCGAGCGAGGCGAGTTTGCGCGGGCCGACCCACACGCCGGTGAGTCCCTCGCGGTTTTGGGCGGTGACGCCGTAGCTGGCGGAAAGTTCGATGAGCAAATCCTCCAGAAATCTCAAGTAGCGGTGGAGATCGCGTCCGCGCCGTGCGAGGTCGAGCACCGGGTAGCCCACGAGTTGACCTGGGCCGTGAAAGGTGGCCTGGCCGCCACGGTTGGTTTCGAAAACGGGGTGGGGGAGGTTTTGGCGGAGGCTGGAGCGGTCGCGCGTGCGGCCGATGGTGTAGACGGGTTCGTGCTCGAGGAGGACGAGGGTTTCTTCGGCGCGCCCGGCTTGAAGATCGGCGACGAGTTTTTCCTGAAGCGCGAGGGCGGCTTCGAACGACATTCGGCCGGGAGTAAGAATTTTCATTGGAGCGCGGAGAGTTTCGCCGTTTGAAAATGCGTGAGGCCGACGGCGATGGCGTCGGCGGCGTCGGGCGGGGGCGTGACCGTCAGGCCGAGGATCGAGCGGATCATGAAAGAAACCTGGGTTTTCTGCGCGCCGCCGCGCCCGACGACCGCCTGCTTCACGCGGCGCGGGGCGTATTCGTGGATGGCGAGTCCGTGATGCGCGGCGGCCAGTAGAACAGCTCCACGAGCCGATCCGAGCGTGATGGCGGTAGCAAAGCTCTGCACATAAATCACGCTCTCCACCGCCATAGCGGTCGGGCGGAATTGCTTGATGGCATCACCCAGGCGGGTGTGGATTTCGAGGAGGCAACC
>JBDKIG010000163.1:0-5369 GCA_039797215.1 Verrucomicrobiota bacterium
CCAGCCAAGCCCCCCGCAGGCGCATCGCCAGAAGCAACGCCCAGACGAGACAAGCCCCCAACGCATGAAGCACCACAGAGACAATGTGATAACCCGTGGAGTCCATGCCAAAGCATTTCCACATCACCCAGAGCGCGCTCATCGTGAGAGGAAAGTAGTCAGCCGTTTTCGGAGCCACCCAAAAGCTCGCCAGCCCATCCGGTGACTGCACCACGGGGTTCGCTGTGATGAGATAATCGTCATCCCACAGCCAATCCCCATCGAATACCGGCGAGTAAATCCAAAGGCTCACCATCAGAATCACCGCGACCTTTAAAAACACCTCCTCCCACTTGAAAAAACCACGCCGATCCATCTGGCGACGACCCGCGCGGACTGGGGGATTTTGGAAATTTTCGGGCATGGAAAAACGATGGGCAGCCGGCGGATTACCACCAACTCGAAAATTGCGCGAAAAAAAATAATTTCCGATCCGTTGTGTTCGTATATAAAGCGACGGACTTTTTTAAACCAACCACTCAACAATGAGCGCCATCACAGCCGAAGCACCCGCCGATACCAGCCACCAGCCCCACGATCACAACGATCATCATGAGGTCGGATTCGTCCAAAAATACCTCTGGACCTACGATCACAAGATGATCGGGCTCCAGTATCTCTGGACCGCGCTTGCCTTTCTCTTTATCGGCGGCGCTCTCGCTCTCGGCGTTCGCTGGCAACTCGGCTTCCCCGGCGCGCAAGTTCCCATCATTGGCCAACTCCTTCCCGCTACGGTTGCCGTGGACGGATCGATCATCCCCGGCGGCTACAACATGCTCGTGACCATGCACGCCACGGTCATGGTTTTCTTTGTGGTCATGCCCCTACTCATTGGAGCATTCGGAAACTACCTTATCCCGCTCCAAATCGGCGCCGGAGACATGGCTTTCCCTCTTTTGAATGAACTCAGCTACTGGCTTTATGTGCTCTCGGGCGTGATTCTGGTGGCAGCGTTTTTCGTGCCCGGCGGCGCACCTGGCACTGGTTGGACCGCCTACGCCCCGCTGAGTTCCGTGGCTGCTTACAATGGAACCCAGATCGGCCAGAGCCTCTGGGGCATTGCAATTTTCATAAACGGCCTCTCCTCCATCGCCGGCGCGACAAACTACATCACGACCATCGTCAACATGCGCGCTCCGGGCCTAACGATGTTCCGCATGCCGCTCCCAGTCTGGTCCCTCTTTATCACTGCGATCCTTCTTGTCTTGGCCGTGCCGGTTCTTTCGGCCGCAGCCGCCATGCTGTTCGCCGACCTCAATCTTGGCACCAGCTTCTTCTCGCCTGCGGGTGGTGGACAGCCCCTCCTCTGGCAGCACCTTTTCTGGTTTTTCGGCCACCCGGAGGTCTACATCATGGTCCTTCCAGCGATGGGCCTCACCTCCGAAATCCTAGCCACATTCTCCCGCAAGCCCATCTTCGGCTACAAGGCCATGGTCTACGCCATGGTTGCGATCGGATTCCTCGGCTTCATCGTCTGGGGCCATCACATGTTCGTCAGCGGAATGAACCTCACCCTCAGCGCAGCCTTCTCCGTTTCGACCATGATCATTGCCGTTCCCTCGGCCATTAAAACCTTTAATTGGATGGGCACCATCTGGCGCGGATCGATTGAGTTCACGACATCCATGTGCTTCGCCCTAGCCTTCGTTTCGATGTTCGTCATCGGTGGCTTGAGCGGCATTTTCATGGCCTCCACGCCAGTCGACCTCTTTGTTCACCATACCTACTTCATCGTTGCCCACTTTCACTATGTGCTCTTTGGCGGAAGTATCTTCTCGATCTACGCAGCGCTCTACTTCTGGTTCCCGAAAATGTTCGGCAAAATGCTCAATGAAACTCTCGGTAAGTGGCATTTCTTCACCACCTTGATTTTCTTCAATCTGACCTTCTTCCCGATGCATAACCTAGGCCTCGGTGGAATGATGCGCCGCATCGCCGATCCGACCGTTTACGAGCACCTGCGCCAACTCCAACCTCTCAATGTGCTCTGCACCATCGGCGCGATGGGCCTTGGATTCTCGACCTTCCTCTTCATCTGGAATGTCGTCATCAGCCTCCGCAATGGCAAAAAAGCTCCTAACAATCCCTGGCACTCGAACACGCTCGAGTGGACGGTCCAATCGCCTCCGGGCCACGGCAACTTCCCCAAGACTCCAACCGTCTACCACGGAGCCTACGAATACAGTGTTCCCGGCATGGACAAGGATTACCTCCCGCAAAACGAGCCAGCGCCAGAAGGCGCCCGCTTGGAATCCCACTAATCGCGTCCGCGAATGGACGCCACCAGCACGACAGTTACTCCACGCCGCGTCGCCTTGCACCTCTGGTGTCTGGCGACCTTGGCGGCCACTTTTGTGCTCTTATGCAGCGGGGGGCTTGTAACCTCTAAAGGTGTCGGAATGTCCGTTCCAGACTGGCCGACCACTTACGGCTACAATATGTTTTTCTTCCCGTTCTCGAGTTGGGTCGGCGGGATTTTTCACGAACATCTCCACCGGCTCATCGCTTCAGCGATCGGCTTGATGACGATGATCCTGACCGTCTCCACCTTGGCCGTGGAGCCCCGCCGCTGGGTGAAAAACCTCGCCGTCATCGCCTTTGTCGCCGTCTGCATCCAAGGCCTCCTCGGCGGCCTGCGGGTTTCGCTCTTCAAAAACGAAATTGGCATCTTCCACGGCATGCTCGCCCAATCGTTTTTCTGTCTGCTCGGCATTCTGGCCGTCAGCACCAACCCCCGCTTTCTGCGAGGAAATTGGGACATTTTCCTGCCCCACCCTTACCTCAAAAAAGTCGTCCTGATCGCCACCTCGCTGATTTTCATCCAACTCGGACTCGGCGCCTCCATGCGCCACGCCCACCTCGGGCTTTCCATTCCGGACTTCCCCCTCGCTTACGGAAAAATTCTGCCCGACACCTCCGCCACCACGATCGGCAAGATCAACGAAGCCCGCCTCGCCGACAGCCAGATGCCAACGACTTCCACTCAGATCTGGCTTCAAATGGCCCACCGCACGATGGCCTTCATTATCCTCGGCGTCGTCATCACCGTAGCTGGAATCGTTTTTTCAAATCCCATCGCCCGCTCCGCGTCGACTTGGAGCGCGCTCTGGCTTGGCATGATCCTTTGCCAAGTCGGCCTCGGTGCTTGGACCGTATGGTCGAACAAAGCAGCCGACATCGCCACCGCCCACATGGCCCTCGGCGCCCTCTCCCTCCTCGTCGGCGTCCTCTTCACCTTCCGCTTATTCCGCGCCTCGGAGAGTGGACGATTCACCGTTCCGGATGATTTCCGCGCCTCGGATCTCTCCCGCGTCGCATGAAGCCCACCGCCGTTTCATCCGATTTGCAAAAGACCGGCCTCCTTGATGATGTCATGGAGCTCGTCAAAGCGCGCCTCTCGCTTCTTGTCCTTCTGACCACCCTCGTTGGCTTCCTGATCGCCTGGCGCGGTCCGATCCCCTGGGTTCTTCTCACCGCCACCCTTCTCGGCACCGCCCTCTGCGCTGGTGGCGCCGCCGCGTTGAATCAATGGATGGAACGCGACATCGACGCCCGCATGAAGCGCACCCGCGAACGCCCCCTCCCCGCCGGCCGCATGTCACCGCGCGACGCCCTGCTATTCGGCCTGCTTTTTTCCCTCGCCGGCATTGCGATTTTGGGCCTCTTTACCAATCTCCGCGCCGCGTTCCTCGCCTTCGCCATCATCGCGATCTACATCGTCGTTTACACCCCGATGAAGCGAATGAGTTCCCTCAACACCCTTGTCGGAGCCATTCCCGGCGCGCTTCCGCCACTGATCGGCTGGGTCGCCGCGCGCGGCAGTTACAGCCTCGAGGGCGGGCTCCTATTCGCGACGCTCTTCTTCTGGCAAATGCCCCACTTCCTCGCCATCGCTTGGATGTTCCGCGACGACTACAAAGCCGGCGGATGCGTCATGCTCACCGACAGCGATCCCGACGGCTCGATGACCGGACGCCAAGCCCTGCTTTACTCGATTTGCCTGATCGTGATCTCGCTCCTTCCCGGATTCCTCGGCTTCAATTCCCCCCTGTATTTCTACGGCGCGCTTCTGCTCGGCCTCGCCTTTTCCACCTTCGCCGCGATTTTCCTCCGCCGCCGCGACCGCGACTCGGCCCGCAACCTCTTTTTCGCCTCCATCATTTATCTCCCGCTTTTGCTCGGCCTCTTGGTAGCCACCATTCGATGAGCAAAAATCCACGCCGCTCCAATTTCCTTCTTATGGTCATCCTCTGGATTTTTGCCGTGGGATTGACCGCCCTCGTTTTAATCCTTATGAACCTCCGTGGTCCAATGACCACGCCTTGATTTTTCGTTAAAAAAAATACCACGCACACCATGTCCAGCGCCGCCCTGACTCACGATTCCAACGCCCATCCTAGCGCCCCTCCTGCCGTCGCCAAATTCGGCATGATCATGTTCCTCATCTCCGAGGGGATGCTGTTCGCTGGCCTCCTCGGTGGCTACTTCGTTCTCCGCTGGTCGGAAGTCGGCTTCCCTTGGCAAACCGGCCACGCCTGGCCCCGAGGCGAAGGTATCCCGCACCTGCCTGTCTTCCTCACCTCGATCAATACGATTTTCCTCGTCGCCAGCAGCTTCACTTTCCACTTCGCCGAAGTCGCCGTGGCCAAGCGCAAGTCCGGCCTCGCCTGGCTTTTCGTTACCATCGTGCTGGGCTCCATCTTCGTCGGCGTGCAATGCTACGAGTGGTGGCACCTCCACCACGAAGGCCTTTGGTTCAATACAGGCGGCGTTTACGGCTCGAGCTTCTTTGTGATCACCGGCTTCCACGGCATGCATGTGGTTATCGGCGTTTTGCTCATCATCTGGTGCTTCCTGCGCCAGCTTTTCACGAAGTGCTTCACGCCCGAATACCACCCCGCCCTCGCGAATGTCGCCCTTTACTGGCACTTCGTCGATGTCGTGTGGCTCTTCGTGCTCACGCTCCTCTACTATGTCTGACCTCCCGGCTCGCTCCGGGATTAAACCAATCGTCTGGGTCATCGCCTTCCTCTCGGCGGCCATCCTCATCGGACTGGCTTATGTGAGCTTGAAAAACACCCGCCCCGCAACCCCTGCCGTCCCGTTGGAAAAATTTGCGCTCGTTCCCGAGTTCAAGCTCACCGACCAAACCGGCACCGCCTTTGGCTCCGCAGACCTCCAAGGGAAAATCTGGGTTGCGAATTTCATTTTCACCCGCTGCAAAGGCCCCTGCCCGCTGATCACCACCCGCATGGCCGAACTCAACGGGAAACTGAAAAAAATCCACGACGGCGTGAAACTCGCCAGCTTCACCGTTGATCCCGAAAACG
>JBDKIG010000164.1:0-5342 GCA_039797215.1 Verrucomicrobiota bacterium
CCCCGAGCCAACCCCCGAGCCAACCCCCGAGCCAACCCCCGAGCCAACCCCCGAGCCAACCCCCGAGCCAACCCCCGAGCCAACGCCTGAGCAAACTCCACAACCCCAATCCGAATCGCCCGCCGCATCCGGTTCGGCGGTTCTGGTCAGCGGTGGCGAACTCCCCATCACCTCGCCCCTAGGCAAACAACCCGTCGGTCAGTTTGTCATCGATCGCACGGAGGTAACTTTGGGCGAATGGAAGAAAATCCAAGCTCAGGCCGAAGCCCGCGGTTATGACATCGGCAATGTCGGCAACGCTCCTGGTGACACCTACCCGGTCGCCAATGTCAGTTGGTTCGATGCCCTCAAATGGTGCAATCTCCGCAGCGAACTCGAAGGCCTCCAACCGGCTTATGTAATCAACGGCGCGGTGTTCAAATCCGGCGAAACCGCCCCCTCTCTTGTCCCCGGCGCCGATGGTTACCGCCTCCCCACCGAGATCGAGTGGGAGTGGGCCGCTCGTGGCGGTGCCGCCTCCAAAGGCAATACCTACAGTGGCGCCAACGACCCCAACGCCGTCGCGTGGTTTGCAAGCAACAGCGGAAAAGACAAATCAAAACCCGTTGCGGGGAAGCAGCCAAACGAACTCGGAGTCCACGATATGAGCGGCAATGCCCGTGAATGGGTATGGGATGCCCACAAGGACTACCGTCGCGTGCGTGGCGGCGGGGCTGGCGACCAATCCTTCGACTGCTCCGTTTCCGTTTCCGATTTCAATTATCCCAATAAACGGACGCCAGAAACCGGATTCCGCACCGTTCGCAAACCCGCGAACTGATTGATGGGAGACCAAGGCTTTTTGAGGCGTGCCCGTTCATGAAGTTTCCTGGCGATATAGACGCCCCCTTTTCCCACCTCCTCCGATTGGCGGAAGACGAACTCCTCGCCACGCTCGAAGCTCTCCCGCCAGAAATCCGGGATGCCTTGCGAGCCGTTCCCGTCATTCTCGAGGAATTCCCCTCCGCTCCGTCGATCGAGGACGGCATCTCCCATGACCAACTCGGCCTCTTCGAAGGCGGCACCACGGCGGACTCCGGCGTGCCACAACCCCCTCGAATCATTCTCTGGCTCGGCAACCTCTGGGATATGTGCGAAGCCGACGAAGCCGCCTACCGCGAAGAAGTCCGCGTGACTCTGCTCCATGAGTTCGGCCATTTTCTCGGTTGGGACGAGGTGGACCTCTTCGAACGCGGGTTGGAATAAAAACAACAGCTGCTCCAGTTTTGGATCTCATCAAGTCAGCAAGCCGCCCTTCATAAAAATGGGATTGATCGAGATTGTCTCTTGGAGAAGGTGGACCCGATGAGGCTCCTCCTCGTAACAATTATTTTAATAACCATACCCACCATGTCTGTCCTTTCGAATCCCCAACCCGCCGGAATGAACCCCATTGATGCTTGGGAAAAACTCGCCCCCGGCGTGTGGCGCGCAAAAATCGGCCATTCGGAAAAAGAACTTTCCTACACCTCCCTCGCCGCCCGCCCACCCCGGCTGGAAGCCCTGAATGCCCTTCCCGACGCCCCATTCCCTTTCCATGGGGAACCTGTTTCCTCGCTCCAAAATGACGGGCTTGTTCTCGTTCGAATTCCTTGTGATGAGGACGAGTCGATTTACGGATTTGGCCTGCAACTCGACGGCATCAATAAAAGCCGACGCGTCCTTGATCTGAATGTCGACCATTGGTCCCGCGGAGGTGGTCGCACGCACGCCCCAGTCCCGTTTTATATTTCCAGCAAGGGCTACGGAGTCTTTTTCAACACCGCCCGATTCATCAAAGTTCACGCTCAAGTCGGAAACCGAAAGGATTCGTCGAACAACCCCGCTCCGGTTGACCGCAATCCCCCGCCCGAGGAGCCAGTCTCCGCACCTTGGATGGCCCAACCACCCGCCGATGCGATCGAAGCCAACCTCCGCGCTCAAGGCCTCGAGGTGATTGTTTTCAGCGGCGAAAACCTCCAAGACATCGTCTCCCGCTACAACCTCTTTTGCGGCGGTGGTGCCATGCCTCCGCTTTGGGGCTTGGGTTTCTGGCATCGCGTGCCAGCGAGCTTCGATGCCGCCGAATCGACCAAGGAAGTCGAGGAATTCGCCAAACACGACATGCCCCTCGATGTCCTCGGCCTGGAGCCCGGCTGGATGACGCGCTCGTATCCTTGCACCTTCGAGTGGCAAAAGCACCGCTTCCCTGATCCTGCCGGGTTCACCCAAGCGATGCTCGACCGCGGCGTTCGGCTCAATCTCTGGGAAAACCCTTATGTCTCCCCCGAGGCGAAAATCTACAAAGCCCTCAACCCCCTCTCTGGCTCGCACATGGTCTGGCTCGGCATCGTGCCGGATCTTGTATTGCCCGAAGCCCGCCAAATTCTCACGGACCAACATCGAGACGACCACCTCGCCATCGGCGTGAGCGGTTACAAAATTGATGAGGTCGACGGCTATGACCACTGGCTTTGGCCGGAACACGCCGTATTTCCTTCCGGCACTTCCGCTGAATCCATGCGGCAGACCTACGGCCTCCTCTGGCAGCAGATGCTTCAGAATGACCTCTACCGGCCTGCGAACACCCGCACCTGGTCACTCGTTCGCTCCAGCAATGGGGCGGCGTCCGGCATGCCTTTCACGCTCTACAGCGATTCCTACGACCACGCCGAATACATCACCGGACTCTCCGCCGCCTCGCTTGGTGGAATTCTTTGGACACCCGAAGTCCGCTCGGCTGAAACACCCGAGGAATGGCTCTCCCGCCTTCAAACCGTCTGTTTCTCGCCAGTCGCCATGCTCAACGCGTGGGCATCAGCCACAAAGCCCTGGGATTTTCCGGAGGTCACCGATCAAGTCCGCGAGGTCATCCAACTCCGGATGCGCCTCCTGCCCTACCTCTACTCCAACTTTGCCGACTACAACCGCAAGGGCATCCCCCCGATCCGTGCGATGATTCTCGAGGACGAGTCCATGATGGCCACCGTCGAGGAAAAATCCGCCGAGTTGGATGATGTCAACAATCCCTACGCCGATGGCGGCATCCTCATCCTGGAGCAGAACGACCAGTTCATGTTCGGCCCATCGATCCTTGTGGCTCCATATTACGGCTCGCACTCGAAAAAACGCAGCGTGCGCCTTCCAAAAGGCGACTGGTTTGATTTCTACACCGGCAAGTTCGTCGGCAACGGCACGACCATCGAGGTCTCCTCACCGGAACGCACCCCGCTTTTCGTCAAAGATGGCGCCGTGATTCCTCTTCTTTCGAAAGCCATCAACAACACCCGCGACGCCCTCGGCCAAACCCTCGAAGTGCGCCACTACGGCAAGGCTCCCGGATCCTTCGAACTCTACGAAGACGACGGCCTCACCTTCGACCACGAGAAAGGCGCCTTCAGCCTCCGCACCCTCGCTTTCAAGGATGGAAAAGGAACGGAAACCGAAACCCAAAAAGGCCCCAGGCTGTTCGGCGAAGTCGCCAACTGGGTTTCGATGGGGAAATAAGAGCCGCCGCTCTCGCTACTTGCCGACGGAGAGTCCAAAGGCGGCGTGAGCGAGCTTTGCCGCGTGATCAATTTGGGACTCGTCGAGAATGACGGCGATTTTGATTTCGGAGGTGGAGATCATTTGAATGTTCACGCCACCATTGCCGAGGCATTCGAAAAGCGTGGCAGCGACACCTGAGTGGGAGCGCATGCCGATTCCAACCACGCTGAGCTTGGCGATACCGCTTTTTTTGATGACCTCGCCGGCGCCGACTTCACCCGCAATGCGGTCGATGACAGAGCCAACTTTTTCGAGTTCGTCGGCAGACATTGTGAAGGAAATATCCGTGGCTCCGCTGACGGAGACATTCTGAACGATCACATCGATGATGACATTCGACTCGGCGAGCGCGGTGAAGATGCGGGAGGCAGACCCTGGCTTGTCGGGCACATTGCTGATGGTGACCTTGGCCTGCTTGCGTTCGAGGCTGATGCCGCGAACAACGACATTTTCGAGTCCGATGGATTCTTCTTTCACGATGGTTCCCCTGTTGTTGTTAAAACTGCTGCGCACCTCAAAAGGCACTTTGAATTTTTTAGCGAATTCGACCGAGCGGCTTTGCATGACCTTCGATCCACTACTGGCCATTTCCAAAAGCTCGTCGTAGGCGATGACATCGATCTTGCGGGCATTCGGCACCACGCGCGGGTCGCAGGTGTAAACGCCATCGACATCGGTGTAGATCTCGCACATATCGGCTTTGAGCGCCGAGGCAATGGCGATCGCGGTGAGATCCGATCCCCCGCGGCCAAGTGTGGTGATTTCGCCACCCTGAGTTTGGCCCTGAAATCCCGCGACGATGCAGACATTTCCCTCATCGAGAAATTGGCGGACTTGGCGCGGCGCGATATTGGCAATCTTGGCTTTCGTATGGACGCCGCTCGTAATGATTCCGGCTTGCGCTCCCGTGAGCGAAACGGCCTTGCCGCCCATCGCATTGATGGCCATCGCCGTCAAAGCGATCGTGGTTTGTTCGCCTGTGGAGAGGAGGACATCCATCTCCCGGTCGCTGGGTGAGGTGGAGACCTGATTGGCGAGTTTGATGAGGCCGTCGGTGACGCCAGACATTGCGGAAACGACAACAACAATCGAATTGCCCGCCCGCTGGGATTCGAGAACGCGGCGAGCGACATTTTGAATTCGTTCGGGATTGCCGACCGAGGTTCCTCCGTATTTTTGGACGATCAGTGCCATTTCAGGAAATTAGCTTTTATCGAGAACCGAGCGGACGGAATCGAGGGTGGCGTCGGCTTCCAGCGGTTGGAATCCCCCGTGCTTCACAGGAGCCTCGGTGTCCTTGAGCCCGTGGCCGGTGACGGTGAGAACGACCTTCGCGCCGGGGCGAATGCCTGCGCCGAATGGGCATGTCGCGCAGCGGGAGTTCGAAAAACATTTCATCAACCCAGCCACACTAGCAGCGCTGGCGGGTTCCACGAAAATCCCCTCGTTTGCGGCGAGCCAAGCCTGGGCGTCGAGGATTTCGGTGTCGGTGACGATGTCGATGCAGCCGCCGGATTCGGAAACGGCATTCTTCGCGCCGTCCCAACTGGCGGGATTCCCGATTCGGATCGCGGTGGCGATGGTGTCAGGGTTTTCGACTGGATGGCCGAGGAAAAGCGGAGCGGAGCCGGCGGCTTGGAAGCCGACCATTTTCGGCAGGCGGGTCGAGCGGCCGAGGTTTTGGAATTCGCGGTAGCCTTTCCAATACGCAGTAATGTTGCCGGCGTTTCCAACAGGGAGGATGTGGATGTCGGGGGCGTCGCCCAAATCCTCGA
>JBDKIG010000165.1:0-5334 GCA_039797215.1 Verrucomicrobiota bacterium
GGGAAGCGCTTTTTCTGCCACTCGAATGTGCAGGGGTAGGAGCGGTTCATCCATCCCGGCTCGAGGCCGAGCACATCCAACGGCACTTGGTGTTCTCCAAATTCGCGGACTTCGTTTTCCGATTGCGCGGCGTCGTAATCCGCCCGGACGCGATGCCAGAAACCCAAGCCCCAGAGCGGCGGCATGGCTCCCCCTCCGCAGAAAAGATTGTAGCGGGAGACAACATCCTGGAGGGATTTGCCTGAAAAGACGATGACCTCCAAGCCGCGTGCCGAGAGATGTGCCTCCACGGCATCGCTTGTGGGAACTGCCAACCAGGGCTCCGTGGGTGTTTCGTCCGGGGGAGGATTTCTATCCACGGGTTGCGGATTGTTTGGCGAATCCGTGCGGTTCGTGCATTGCACATGGATTTTGAGAAAACGGGCGGTATTGAAAAGAACGCCATAGCCTCGGCTGGAAATGTAAAAAGGCACCGGCGCATGGGTTCGGCCTTCTCCTCCCCCCCAGTGGTCCGCAGCCAGATTCAAAACCTCGCCGCTTCGCAGGGTGCCACCGAGCTGCAATCCCAATCCATGAATCGTCTCGTCGGCGCCGGTGGGAATCGAGACATGGATCATTCGGTCATCGTATCGACGGAAGGAAACGGGTTTTTCAGAAAATGGGAATGGCATGTCCGGCAAGACTTCCAGCGCGTCCGTCCGGGCCTCCCTTGCTGCCAGGCTCGTGTAGGACACCTCGCGGCTCACATCTCCGAACCTGGCTTGCCAAATTCCCGGGGCTAACTTTTTCCATTCCACAGTTTCCTGGGCTGCCGAATTGTTCGCGAAGGTGGGCGGGAGGGTTTCCTGGCTGGGTGTGGTTTTAGCTATGTCCATAGTAGTAGTTTTTTCGTCACTGTTCATTTCGACCCTGTGAGAAATTGTCCGGCGTTTTGCCGGGTCGATTTGCGGTTGGCACTCGTCCCATTCCGCTCTGGAAGGCGCTTTTCAATCGGTAGGCGCTTGGAGAGCTTCCCACGACGGAGTGAAAAGTTTTGGTAAAGTGAAAGGCGTCTCGGAAACCCACTTCCTCGGAGATTTCTGTCACCGGCTTGTCTGTGGAATCCAGCAAGGTGCAGGCGCGGGTCATTCGGTGGTGCAGCAAGTAGCGCATCGGGCTCAAGCCGGTTTGTTTTTTGAACAACGCACAAAAATGGGGCACCGAGAGTCCTGCCTTGCGGGCGATCTCCGGCAGGGTGAGCGGCTCGGCAAGCCGTTCGCGAATCCACTCCATCGATTGAAGGATGCGCTGACCGGTGAGCCGGGACTTGTGGCCATGGGCCTGCTTCGACTGGATCGCCAGCGCGAGGAGTCGCGACAAGTTCGCCGAGAGCAAAAGCAGGCCGGAGTCGGTGTATCCTTCGCTGAGCACCTCTTGCGCTTGCTCAAAAGCGGTCACGATGCCTTCGGACTCTCCGGGCAAAACCTCGCCGAAAAGCTCCCCGCCCAAGCGAGCCAGGTAATCCGCACTCTTCCGCCCACTGAAATGGACCCACCGGATTTGCCAAGGAGCCTCTTCCGAAGCTCCGTAGCGGTGGGGGCAGCCAGCGGGAATAAAAACCAGCCCACCTTGCCGCACGGGAGTTTTTCGCTTTCCAGAAACCGAAATCCAGCCCGCCCCGGCGAGGCAGAAAATCATAATATTGGTTTCACAGCCCTCCGGGCGATTCACCCAATGGCCCGCGCTGGCCGGGAAATATCCGATGTCGGTAATGAAAAGATCACGCAACAGTGGCGTAGAGCGGCATTTCTTGAGGATTTCCAGCGGCACTCGAGTGAGCTGCTGGTGGGGGAATCCCTCAAGTTTTCTTTTCATAATATCCGACAGGTATTTCAGAATTTCCTCCATGGCCATAAAATTCACCGTGGCTTTAGCGTCTGGCATCCGTCATGGACTCCATTCGACTCGCGAACGACTTCCTATCCCTTGAACTCCTCCCTTCGGTGGGAGGCAAAATCTCCAGCCTCATCGACAAGTCGAGCGGGGAGGAGTGTCTTTGGACCAATCCTTGGCTTCCGATTCGCCATCCAGTCTATGGGGAGAGCTATGTAGGCAGCCTGGACTTCGGAGGATGGGACGAGATTTTTCCGTCCGTCGATCCCTGCCGGATTCCCACCCCGGGCGGGGAGGCTTTGGTTCCCGACCACGGCGATCTGGTTCAAATGCCCTGGCGCGTCGTTTCCAGCGGGGCGGGGCATGTGGAGATGGAGGTTGAGGGACGGAGCCTGCCGTTTTTATTTCGCCGTCGCTTGGAGTTGGATGGGGCGCGGATCCGCCTGCATTACACTCTCGAAAACCTCGCCGAATTTGCGTTTCCCTGGTTGTGGTGCGCGCACCCGTTGGTGCCACTGGACGCCGATTTGTCGTTGGAGGCCGGTGCCCCATTTCAAGTGCTCTACGCTTCAGGTGCGGCGACGGGATTGCAAGGTCGCAAGGTCACTTGGAACGAACTTCCCGCGAGGTCGGAGCGCTGGGCGGCCAAACTTTTTTCTGAAAAGGGCGGGGTGAGCCGTGTGCGCGTTTCCAAGGGAAACGGCGCGTCGCTGGCTCTGGAATGGAATTCCTCGGACATTCCCTATCTCGGCCTCTGGGTGAACAACGGTGGATGGTCGGGTTGCGGCTCCGAGCCGTATTTCAACCTCGGCATCGAGCCCGCCACCCTGCCCATCGACAATCTCGCCGCTGCCGAAAACCCGCCACTTCTCCAGCCCCGTGAAACCCGCCACTGGAATCTGGATGTCCTTCTCAACCCCTAAAAACCCATGAACCCCGTCACCGCCCGTCTCGAAAAACTCAGCATTCCGACCTACGGCCTCGGCAAGCCGGAGAAGAATCCGGTTTTCTTTGAGAAGCGCGTTTATCAAGGCTCGAGCGGCAAGGTTTATCCCGTGCCGTTCATCGACAAGGTCTATCAGGATGAACCGCCGAAGCCTGTGGAATACGCCGCGGCGCGGCTCGAAAACGAATTCGTGCGGCTCGTGATGCTGCCGGAAATCGGTGGCCGGATTTTCCTGGGTCAGGACAAGGCGAACCGCGACTACGATTTTTTCTACCGTCAGGATGTGATCAAACCCGCGCTCGTCGGCCTGGCTGGCCCATGGATTTCCGGCGGCGTGGAGTTCAATTGGCCCCAACACCACCGCCCCGGCACCTACCTGCCGGCGGATGTGGTGATCGAGGACGAGGGTGGGGGAGTATTCACCGTTTGGCAGTCCGAGCATGACCCCATGAACCGCCTGAAGGGAATGCATGGCATTCGCCTGCGCCCGGGCAGCGCGCTCGTGGAACTGCGCGGCCGCCTCTACAACCGCACCCCATTCACCCAGACTTTCCTTTGGTGGGCAAATGTGGCCGCGCGAGTTCACGAGAACTACCAGAGTTTTTTCCCGACCGATGTTCACTATGTCGCCGACCACGCGGTGCGGGCGATGTCGTCATTTCCCATCGCGGAGGATTTCTACTACGGCGTGGACTACGCGGCCCGTTCAAGCGCGAACGATCTGGCATGGTATAAAAACATCCCGGTGCCGACGAGTTACATGGTCTGCCAGACGCAGGAGGATTTCTTCGGCGGCTACGACCACGACGCGCAAGGCGGCTTCGTCCATGTCGCCAACAAACACATCAGCCCCGGCAAGAAGCAGTGGACTTGGGGCAACCACGAGTTCGGCTGGGCGTGGGACCGCGAACTCACCGACACCGGCGGGCCGTATGTCGAGTTGATGGCCGGCGTTTACACCGACAACCAACCCGATTTCAGCTACCTCGCGCCTTACGAGACGAAGACCTTTTCGCAATTCTGGTGGGCCTACCAAAAGCTCGGCCCGGTCCAGCAGGCGAACACCCTCGCTGCCCTTCGCTTGGTCGTGCGCGAGGACCGCTCGATCGATCTCGGACTCGCCGTTTCCCGGCCGATGCAAGGATTGCGCGTGATTTTAAAAGACGGCGACCGCGTGGTTTTGGACGAAGCAGCCAATGCCTCCCCCGATGCTCCGTGGCAGCGCGACGGCCTCCAATTCACGGGAGACTCCGAGACCTCGCTGTGCCTCTGGGTTTTCAACTCCGATGGCGAAGCGGTCATCGGCTGCCGTCCCTCGGACCCCGCAAAATCCAGCCGCGACCGCGAAGTCGCCACCGAACCGCCGGCCCCTGAGGACATCACCTCGGCCGACGAATTGTATCTCACCGGCGAGCATCTCGAACAATACCGCCATCCCACGCGCTACCCCGAAGTTTATTGGGAGGCTGGCCTGCAGCGTGACCCCAAAGACTCACGCTGCAACATCGCCCTCGGTCGCCAAAAGCTCTTGCGCGGCCGATTCGAAGAGGCGGCGCCGCATTTCGAGACGGCGATCTCGCGCCTCACCTTCCGGCATCCGAACCCCGAAACCGGCGAAGCCCACTATTTCCTCGGACTCACCCGGCGCTTCCAAGGCAACGACTCCGCCGCCTACCCGCTCTTCGCCAAAGCCACATGGAACTTCGCCTGGCGCGCTGCGGCGTCCTACGAACTCGCCTGCCTCGATCTGAAAAAAGGAGACGCCAAAACCTCCCTCTGCCATGTCGAGGAATCCCTCGAAACCAACGCCACCAACAACAAGGCGCAGGTCCTGAAAGCCATTTGCCTCCGCAAGCTCGGCCGCAACGCCGAAGCGGTGCAAACCCTCGAAGCGCTCCTAGCCATCGACCGGCTCGAACACTGGGCGCTGGCCGAGTTGGCGCTCCAGCAACAAGGCTCGGCCCGCCTCTCCCCGCTCAGCCGCAATGATGCGCAAACGGCCCTCGATGTTGCTTTCGATTACGCGGATGCCGGATGTCTCGCTGAGGCTGCTTCCATTTTGGAAAACCATCACGCCAGCGAGGTGCAAGCGGTCGTCGTTCCGAATCCGCTCGAGCGCTCCGCCTCGACGCACTACGCGCTGGCATGGATTCAGGCTCTTCTTGGGGAAACGGAAAAATCCGCGCAATCCCTCCGCACCGCGCGGGGGTTGCCGTCGAATTACTTTTTCCCGTCGCGACTCCACGAGATTGCCACTCTGCA
Source organism: Verrucomicrobiota bacterium (assembly GCA_039797215.1). Taxonomy (GTDB): domain Bacteria; phylum Verrucomicrobiota; class Verrucomicrobiia; order Chthoniobacterales; family Terrimicrobiaceae; genus UBA967. The sequence continues at coordinate 5,081 of JBDKIG010000165.1, forward strand.
ATGGGCGCTCGCGCAACCCGGCCCTGACCGCAACGCCGCCTACGGCCTCGGAAATTTCCTCTTCGACAAAAAGCGCCACCTCGAGGCGATTGCCGCATGGGAAAAAGCCCGCACGGCAGATGAGTCATTCGCCACCGCGCACCGCAACCTCGGCATCGCGTATTGGAACGCCCGCCGCGATGCCGCCGCCGCCCGCGCCAGCTACGAAAAAGCCCTCGCCTGCGATCCCGCCGATTCCCGGTTGGTTTCGGAAT
>JBDKIG010000166.1:0-5321 GCA_039797215.1 Verrucomicrobiota bacterium
CGTTCTCGATGAGGTAGACCCATGCTCGATGTCGGCTTCCTGCCGCCGATGCGTCGAATCATTTCGAAGGTTCCAACGAACCGGCAGACGCTTTTCTTTTCCGCCACCCTGCCGCCAGAAATCTCCGAGTTGGCGAACTGGGCCTTGCGTGATCCTGTGAGGATCGAAATCGGCGCCGCACGCTCAGTCGCCTCGATTGTGAAGCACGGCGTTTACACGGTCGATCCAACCCGCAAATTCGACTTCCTCCTTGCGCTCCTCAATAGCGTCGATTTTCAAAGCGCCATTATTTTCAGCCGCACAAAGCACGGCGCGGACAAGATCGCGAAGAAACTCCGCGCCAATAATCATGCCGTTGCAGTTCTCCATGCGAACCGCTCACAGAATCAGCGCATCGAAGCATTGCACGGCTTCAAGTCAGGAAAATATGAGGTCATGGTTGCCACCGACATCGCCGCTCGCGGCATCGACATCGCAGGGGTCAGCCATGTCATCAACTACGACATTCCCCAGCACCCCGAGGATTATGTCCACCGCATCGGCCGCACCGGCCGCGCGAATCAGACGGGCGACGCCTTCACGCTCGTCACCCACGAGGATATGAAAAAACTCGCGGCCATCGAGCGCTTCATCGGCCAGCGAATCGAACGCCTCACTCTCGAAGGATTCCAAATCCCAAATAACGGCGAAGCAGCCACTGCACCGAAGCCGCCCAAGACCGAACCAAGAATGGATGGACGCCCAAGTTTCCGAGGGGGCCGAAATTTCCGACGCCGCTAAGTAATTTTTTTATGCCGGCGCCCGAGCCCTTTTGATTAGTGTCCCTCGCTCACATGGATTCGAAATTTCTCACCATCGGCCTTCCCTCCGGAAGCCTCATGGAGCCGACCATCGCCCTCTTCGCGAAGGCGGGCTATTCCATTTCCGGTTCAAGCCGCTCCTACCGTCCCTCCGTGGATGATCCCGAGCTCCGCATTCGCCTTCTTCGTGCCCAGGAGATCAGCCGCTACATCGAACACGGTTACCTCGATTGCGGCATCACCGGTTACGACTGGGTGCAGGAAAATGCCTCCGATATCCGCGAGATCGTCAAGCTCCCCTACAGCAAAGCGACCTCGAATCCCACCCGCTGGGTGCTCGTGGTTCCGGAGAATTCCCCCATCCAAACCACCCGCGACCTCGAAGGCAAACGAGTCGCCACCGAGGCCGTCGGCATCACGAAACGATTTTTTGAAAAGGCCGGAGTCAACGCCGAGGTCGAATTTTCTTGGGGCGCTACCGAAGTGAAAGTCCCTGACCTCGTCGATGCCATTGTGGACATCACAGAGACCGGATCCTCGCTCCGCGCGAACAAGCTCCGCATCGTGGACACGCTCATGGAGTCCTACCCGGCGCTCTATTCGAACCACTCCGCTTGGGGTGATGAATGGAAGCGCGGGAAGATCGAGCGCATTTCCCTGCTCCTCCGCGGAGCCCTCGCCGCACGCGATCTCGTCGCCCTCAAAATGAACATGCCCGAGTCAAATTTAAAAAAATTGCTTGAGGCTCTGCCCGCTCTCCGAAATCCTACCGTTTCGCCTTTGGCCCAACCCGGATGGGTCGCCATCGAAACGGTGATCGAAGAGAAAATCGTCCGCGAGATGATTCCGAGCCTGAAAATTCTCGGTGCTGAAGGAATCATCGAGTATCCACTCAACAAAGTTGTCTACTAGTTCACTAGTTTCCACCGCAGTTCCGAAAACCCATGGGTTCCATTAAAAAGAAGAGAAAGTCGAAAATCGCGAAACACAAACGCCGCAAGCGTATGAAAGAAAACCGCCACAAAAAGCGGTTGCGCTACAAGTCGTAAGCTGGCGCTTCAAGCGCCACGGGATGGGGCGATGTGGATTTCTTGGGTTTCCAAGTCAACACACCGCCCCTTCTTTTCCAACTTGGCTTGGTTGAAACGCCTTTCGATCGAGTTTTTTATTCAGACCATCTTAGGTTCCGTCCTGTTGCGACAGAACTCTTCATGCCCTGATTTGTTCAAGAATAGACTTGCTCCAGCCTTTTTCTATGGCTCGAGTTCACGCGCCATTCGTTGGATGGCTTGCGCCAGACCGACATCGCGAATCCGCAGCATGGCACGGTAAATCGGCAGAACCACTCTCCGGCGAGCCAAGCGCTCCGGCCAGAAGGGAAGAAGGACAGAGACCCGCAGCGGATAAAGGTCCAAGGTTCGACCATCCGCCATCCGGCATTCGGTTTTCAACCCCTGCTCGATCGTTCCGATCGCTCCGGCTTCTTCCGCCGCTTCCATCAAGGCGACTTCTTGGCGGGTCATGTGTTTTTCCAATCCCCCTTTCGGAACAATCCAGCGTGTGCCCGAGGAACTCGTGACCAGAACGATGTGCAGGACGCCATTTTTAAAAAGAAACGGCAATGCGCCGGCCTGAGATTTTCCGTTATGGAGCGGAGGCATTCCATGCAGCGCTAGATGAGCATCCGAGTATTCGGAGAGATTCGTGATCTCCGGACCAAAAAAAACCGGGGGCTTGAAGGACTTGGCGAGCTGAGGCTTTGCGAACTGGACGACCGCCATGATCAGCGTGAACTTTCCGCCGTGCACGGTCTCGACCGTAAAACTCAACCCCTCTTGGTGAGACTGCCGTGTTGTTTTCGCAAGCCGAGCGCCTTCGGTCTGCCTCCAGAGAGCTTCAAAATGGGATTTCCCCAACGGAATATCGACTTCGCGCCGGAATCGTTGCCTGCCTTCGCGGGTCCTAAGAAAAAAAGAGGACCCTATCCGGCAAACGAAAACTTCGCGGTTCCCATGCGCACTGAGACACCCCATCTGGAGCGGCTTGGACTTTGGCTCCGCAAGCACAGGGACCGTTTCGCTCAGGATATATTTTCGTTCGATGGCCGATGATTCTTTCACTTGGCAGGTCGCTCAATTTTGAGACGAAAGATGGCATCTCAAGCTTCCCGAGTCGATGTCCTAGGCAAGGCGCACCCCAATCCGATGCGAAATCGAAATCAGGATGGCGAAGCGAATTGGGGAAGCGTAATTTCCTGAGAATCCATGGTCTCTACATACCCTGCCAAAGCACGATCACTTCTCCCCTTTGCATGGTTGTTGTTCTTCATCACAACAACTGTTCACAGTGCACCGTTGAAAGTCGGAGTTCACGATAAACCTCCGTTCTGTTTTAAAAATCCCGACGGTTCCTGGACCGGTCTGTCGGTGGAAGTTTGGAAGGATGTCGCCGCACAGACTGGGCTGGAATACGAATTGGTCGAGGTTCCTTTTGAGATGATCCGCAAAGGCGTGGCCAGCGGAACATTGGATGCAGCCATCGGCGAGATCAGTGTCACAGCCGATGACGAGAAGGTCATGGATTTTACTCAGCCTTTCTTGATTTCACCTGTCGGCATTGCCGTGCGAGACCGTCCCTGGAAGCTGCTTTGGAGTGAGGCGATCGGCGATTTTTTAAATTGGACCGTCGGTCAATTCGTCATTGGCATTTTTGGATTGATGCTAGTGGTGAGCCTTCTGATCTGGCTTGTCGAGAAAGGCCACAAAGCGGGGCATTTCCAAGGCGGCATCCATGGCATCGGCGCCGCATTATGGTTTGCCGCCGTTACGATGACCACGGTCGGCTACGGAGATAAAACCCCGAGGACTTTGCTGGGACGATTCATAGCCATTTGCTGGATGTTTGTCGGCGTGCTACTCGTTTCTGCATTCACCGCCACCGTAGCCTCCAGCATGGCAGCCTCGCGGCTGAACAACTCGTTCAGCAGACTTTCGGATTTTCATAATATGACCTGCGGGGTTTTGAAGGGCTCCGAATTGGAAAAACTGGCTACCCGCTTCGGGGTTGATGTCGTTCCCTTTGAAACCATCGAAGAAGCGCTCCAAGCCATGATCCGAAAGGAAGTGGATGCCACCGTGGCGGATAAAATTTCGCTACTGTATCTTCAACGTCAATTTGCGAAGGCATCACCGGCGCAAAAATTCGAGATTCCTGAAATCACCATCCGCAATTCACTCCTGGCGATTCCGGTGCGAAACAACCATCCGGACTTTGAAAAAATCAACCAGAGTCTGCTTAATCTTACCTCCTCGAGTGAATGGGAGGCCCTCGTGTCTCGGTGGATCGGCACCAGCTATTTGAATCTGTGACAAAAATCCGTCGCGAGCTTGCGAAGCTTGTGATTCCCTTCGCGCCATGAGCCAGACGATTCCTGAAAACTGCCGCATCTCCACCGAGGTTCGCGTGATGTATTTCGATACCGACGCCGGCGGCGTGGTGCACAACATCGTTTATCTGCGCTTCATCGAGACGGCTCGCACGATGCTTGCGATCCAGATGGGCATGAATTTTGAGGAAATCCAGCGCACCGGCATCCATGCGGTCGTCACCCGCACCGAGATTGATTACAAACGCCCAGCCCGGCTCGGCGAAATCCTCCGAGTCGAGGGCCGGGTGACCGAGTGGAGTGGGATCCGGTTTTGGGTGGAATTCGAGGTTCTCCGCGCCTCCGACAATGCCGTTCTCGCCTCCTCCCGTCAGGCTCTGGCACTCGTTCAGGTGTCGACAGGAAAACCCGTCCGCCTCCCCGCCGGATTCCCCGCTAGTCTCTCACTCGGTCTCTGAATTATTGGTTTCGCAGAGCCGCAGGGATCGTGTTTACTTCGCGGCCCTATGGAGAATGTCATTATCGTCGGCACCGGCTGTGCCGGACTCACCGCCGCCATTTACACCGCCCGTGCAAATCTAACCCCTCTTGTTCTTGAGGGACGCCTCCCCGGGGGGCAGTTGACCACGACGACTGCGGTGGAGAATTTTCCAGGATTTCCCGACGGTGTGGACGGCCCCGATCTCATCATGCGAATGAAGAAGCAGGCGGAAAAATTCGATGCCCGCTTCCAATACGGCGTGGTCGAGGAATTCCAGCCCGGGAAGCCTCACCGGTTGAAAATTGACGGCCAATGGATCGAAACCAAGGCCCTCATCATCGCCAGCGGTGCCTCCCCCCGATATCTCGACATCGAGGGCGAGAAGGCCCTCATCGGCCACGGCCTCACCTCCTGCGCTACCTGCGACGGGGCATTTTACCGTAATGTGCCGGTCTGCGTGGTCGGCGGCGGCGACTCGGCCTGCGAGGAAGCCACCTTCCTCACACGCTTCGCCTCGGAAGTTTATCTAATCCACCGCCGCGACTCGCTCCGCGCCTCGAAAATCATGGCCGACCGAGCCCTCGCGAATCCAAAAATCAAGCCGGTCTGGAACAGCACCGTCACAGGCTATCTCACGGACGAAGCCGGCGAAGTG
>JBDKIG010000167.1:0-5195 GCA_039797215.1 Verrucomicrobiota bacterium
GCGACCGACCGGGCCGTAGCCGCAAATAATCGCGTGGTTTTCGAGTTCCTTCACTCGCTGGGAAGGAATGGCTGCCACGGATGGCACACCCGTCCACTTTTGGGTGTGGCTCTCGAGCCATCCGCCCACGGGTTTGGCAAAACGAATGAGCACCGGCACCGCAGCCATCGAGAGAGCCATCGCCGCCATGAGGGCCTGCCGCGTTCCGTCGGGCCAAACCGCCGCCTCGGGGGTTTTCGCCAAAAGAACGAGAGAGAATTCGCCCGCGCTGCCGAGCCCGATCGCGGCGATCGTTGCCGCGCGCCAGGAGAGCCCCATGAACCTGGCGATGCCCCCGATCAGGACGGCCTTGCCAACGATCAGGCCCGTCGCAATCGCAAGGATGAGTTGCCATTCCTGCACCGCCACACCGAGATCGATGCCCAACCCGACCGAAACAAAGAAAATGGTCAGAAACAAATCCTTCAACGGAGCGATATCCGAGAGGATGCGGTGCTTGTAGATACATTCGCTGACCGCCAGGCCCGCGACGAAGGCCCCCAGCACGAGACTCAAATCCATCAGCGCCGCGAGAAACGCGACCCCAAGGCACAAACCCACCACGGTGAGGGTGAAGAGCTCGCGACTCCTCGTCGCAGCGACCGCGTGCAGGAGCCGGGGAATGACATATCGCGCCAAAGCGATCGCGATCGCCACGAATGCCACCCCCTTGCCGAGCGTGATCGCAAGCATCGGCCCCAAGCCATTTTCCCCTCGGCCCAGGAAAAGCCCCGGCAGCAGCACTAGAAAAACGATGATGAAAATATCCTGAAAAATCGCCACCCCCAGCGCCATCCTCGCGCCGGAACTCGCCGAGACGCCCATGTCTTGGTAGAGCTTCACGCTAATCGCCGTGGAACTCAGCGCACACGCCACCGCCACCACGACCGACAGGGCCAGATCCAACCCCAATAGCCAGTGCGACGCCGCACCCGCCGCTGCCATCGTCACCAGCATCTGCGCCGCGCCACCAAGAAACGCATACCGCCGCAGATGCCTCAACTCCCCGAGCGAAAATTCCATCCCCAGCACGAACAAGAGCAACATCACGCCCACCTCGGACATTGTCGCCACCGCCTCCCGCGACTCCGCTCCGGCGACGACTTCGAGCAACCCGGAATTGGCTATCGCCAATCCGCACAAAAAATACGCCACTAGCAAGGACTGCCGCAGCTTTAGCAGAATCAGCGACGCCACCACCACACCGACAAACATCAGTGCGAGCAGCGAAAACATCGCCGGAGCCCCTGCCGCCACCATCGGCGTGATTGTATTCCCGAAAATCATCCCACCCTTGTTAATCTCTGCTTCAGGCCTCCCCATCAAGTCAGGTCTTCTGGACTGTGCCTCCTCCTAGCCATTCTCCCTTCCAGCGGATGGGCTCTCAGCTCCCGTCTACCCCCACGGCTCGAATTTTTATATATTTCGCTTTCGCCCTGCGAGCGGGGCCGCTAAAAACCCTGCACCATGTTTAAATACTCACTCAGTTCGATTGGAGGACGCATTCTCACTATCGTCGTTCTCGGCATTGTTCTCACCCTCGCCGCCTCGCTCTATGTGATCCACCATCGCATTACTGCGATTGTTTACGGCGAAATGGAACACGACATGCGCGCCACACTGGTCCAGGCCGAAAGCACCACCGACTCGATCGGCGAACTCGCCAAAGACGGTGCCTTCAACTACGCCGAACTCGCTGGCGAGTTGACTACGAAAGGCAAAGAGAACTACCGCGAGACCCTTTTCTACAAGACCGTTCCGGTGGTCGCCGCATGGGCAGCGGTCCGCAAATCTCTAGAAGGAACCCCCACGTCATTCCGCATCGTCCGCGATAATCCCCGCAACAAGGAAAACCTCCCCAAAAGCGAACTCGACCGAAAACTCCTCAATGCTGTTGAAAAAGAAGGCAAACCCGAAGTTTTTTTAGTGGACCGCGAAGCCGGAGTCGTCGCCTATGCCCGACCCGTCATCATGTCCCAAAGCTGCATGGCCTGCCACGGCAGCCCCTCCAAAAGCCCGACCGGCGACGGCAAGGACCTCCTTGGCTTCCAAATGGAAAACTGGAATCCCGGTGAACGCCGCGGCGCCTATGTTCTCAGCGCCCCAGTCAGCGAGATCGACACCCCCCGCCGCGAGGCGATGGTCGAAGCCCTCGCCTACACCATTCCCTCCGCTCTCGTGATCCTTGGTTTCTCCATCGGCGTGGTCATGCGCATCAACAAGCGCCTCCTCCAAACCACCGATGAACTCGAAAATGGCTCCCAGCAGTTGGCTGCCGCTTCCGGCCAAGTCTCCTCCGCCAGCCAGCGACTCGCCGATGGCGCCAGCGAGCAAGCCGCCTCGCTCGAGGAAACCAGCTCCTCGCTGGAAGAAATCTCCACCGTTACTCGCCTGAATGCCGAAAGTGCCCAGCAGGCCAAGGAATCCTCCCATCTCGCCCGCGAAGCCGCCGAGAGCGGACTCTCCGACATGGAGAACATGATCACCGCCATGACCGAGATTCAGAGGTCCGGAGACAAAATCGCGAAGATCATTCGCACCATCGATGAGATTGCTTTCCAGACGAACATTCTCGCCCTCAACGCTGCCGTGGAAGCCGCCCGCGCCGGAGAGGCCGGCCTCGGATTCGCCGTGGTCGCTGATGAAGTTCGCAACCTCGCCCGCCGCAGCGCCGAGGCCGCCAAAGAAACCACCGAAATCATCGAGGAATCAATCGTGAAAAGCCGCGCCGGCAGCGAGATCAGCAAGCAGGTCGCGGAAGGCCTCTCCTCCATCGTGTCGAAGGCCCGCCAAGTGGATGACCTCGTTGGCCAAATCTCGCTCGCTTCCCAAGAGCAAAGCCAAGGCGTGGGCCTGATCAACACCTCGATCAGCCAACTTGACAATGTCACCCAAGGCAATGCCGCCGCCGCCGAAGAAAGCGCCAGCGCCGCCGAGCAACTCCGCTCCCAAGCCTCCCTGCTCCACGACATGGTCGCCCAACTCCGCTCCATGGTCACCGGCAGCTCGACCAAGGCCATCCAAGCCACCGCTCTTTCCCACGAGGCCTTCTTCTTCGATGCCTCTCCTTCGAAGAGTTCCGGCAAAGACAAGAAAAAAACCGCCTCGCTAGGCTCATCCAGCCGACTGCCCCTCTCACCACCGAAGTCCAGCGGCAAGTCCGTCTCGGACGACGATTTCGTGGACGAGGTCTAATTCTCTTGATGCGGTCCGCTCCCTCGGGCGGACCGCGCAAAACCAGACCCCATGTCTCAAGAGAAACTCGAGAAAATCGACCTGTGGGTCGCCCAGGCTACGCGCGAGATTGAGCTCTCCGAGCCCGGCACCGACCGCAGCCAGTTTCCGCTCCGCGATCTTTTTGCCAGCATCGCGGAAAAATCCGGAGACCTCGCCGGCTTGGAGGAATTCCACAAAGCCGCCCGGCATACAGCCGAGTTCATCGAGACGATTCTGTTTTCCGGCGAGTCCTACACCGCCACACAACTCGGAACCCTTGCAAACCTCGCCACCCAACTGGCCGACCTCCGCTCGGGCAACGCGGAGGCTTTTGTGCGCCCTGCCGAACCTGCAAAATCCGAAGGTGCTTCCTCGGATCTGGAAAAGATCGATCTCTGGCTTTCCCAAGCCTCCCGCGAAATTCTGCTCTCCGAGCCTGGCACCGACCGCAGCCAATTTCCGCTCCGGGATCTTTTTGGAAACATCGAGGAGAAATCTCGAAACCTGCCCGGCCTGGAGGAATTCCACAAAGCCGCCGGGCACACCAACTCCCTGATCGAGGAAATTCTTTTTTCCGGCAAAAACTACACCGCCGAACAACTCGAGACGCTTGCCGCCCTCGCCGGTCAATTGGAAGAACTCCGCTCCGGCAATGCCACGGTTTTCAATCCCCCAGCCCCGCCCACCAACGCCGCCTCGCCCACCGCTCCGGCCGCTCCGAAAAAATCCGCTGCCGCTGCCGCTGTGGAGGTGGAAGGCGATGAATACACCTCGATCAACCTTGAGGCCGATGGCGACATCCTCCACGAGTTTTCGAACGAGGCCCGCGAGCATTTGGATAACATCGAGCAAGGCGTGCTTGTGCTCGAGGACCAGCCCGATGACGCCGCGATGCTCAGCTCCATTTTTCGCGCATTCCACACCTTCAAGGGCGCCTCGGGTTTTCTGCGCCTCATGCCAGTCAACCGACTCTCCCACGAACTCGAGAACTTGCTCGACCTCGCGCGCTCCGGGAAATTGGTCCTGAACCCCTTCGTCATCGATCTCATTCTCGAGGGACGCGATGTTCTGAAAAAATTCACCGATGAGCTGCAACTCCAGCTCTCCGGAGAAAAGCCCGTCGCGCCGATTCATGTCGCCGTGAACAAACTGGTGCAGAGAGTCCGGGGCGTGATCGAAAATCCCACCGCCCCCCCCACCGAGCCAACGCGCTCGGAAACCGAGGAGGGCAAACCGGACGCCCCAGCATCCAAATCCTCGGGAGGCAGCGACTCCGTGAAGGCCGTCTCCAATGTGATGAAGGTCGATACGAGGAAGTTCGACAGCCTCGTGGAACTCGTCGGCGAACTCGTCATCGCCCAATCGCAAGTGTCCCAGCACCCAGACCTCGTCAATCTAGGCAGCCGGCAGGTCACCAGAAATCTTTCCCAACTCAGCACCATCGCGCTGGAACTTCAAAAGATCGCCATGTCGCTCCGAATGGTGGCGATCAAGGGGACATTCCAAAAAATGATCCGCCTGGTCCGCGACCTCAACGCGAGCACCGGCAAGAATGTGGACCTGGTGATCACCGGGGAGGACACGGAAATGGATCGCACGATGGTCGAGGAACTCGCCGACCCCCTCATGCACATGATCCGGAATTCCGTGGATCACGGCATCGAGCCACTCGAGAAGCGTCTTCAGTCCGGCAAATCCGAAAAGGGAACCGTCCGCCTCTCGGCCTTTCATCAAGGTGGCAGCATCGTTGTCGAAATCGCAGACGACGGAGCCGGACTCAACACCCGCCGGATTTTGGACAAGGCCGTGGAACGCGGCATCGTTCCGGCCGGCGCCACCCTCTCAGATAAGGAAATCTTCGACCTCATTTTCGCCCCTGGATTCTCCACCGCCGAGACGATCACCGGCATCTCAGGCCGCGGCGTCGGCATGGATGTGGT
>JBDKIG010000168.1:0-5191 GCA_039797215.1 Verrucomicrobiota bacterium
AGACCCTCTTTGTCGATTTGGCCTTCGGAGTCGCGTGGGGCCATGACAGCCGCTCCGCAGACAAGACGGAATTTCTCATCGCGCGCAGGCTTCGTTTGCAGCGAGCGCTCTTGGGTAATGCGCTCAATATCGCTGAGGGTGAAAAGTCCCCGCAGGCGGTCTTCTTTGTCCACGACGAGGAGTTTGTGGATGCCTATGTGCTCGGTAAAAAATCGATCGGCCCGGGCGATCGGATCGGCGCCGAGTTCGTCCTCGCGAATTGTGAGAACGCCCGCGCGGGGCATCATCGCTTCGGACACGCCGCGCGGCGCAAAGCGAGGACGCACGCAGTGACCCGGGAGAAGACCGAGCAGTCGGTCCTCCGCATCCACGACGGGGAAAGTCGAGAAGCTGAATTTTTTCTCTTCGATTAAGGCAAGGACATCTCCGATCCGCTGGTCAGGGTGAACCTTGATGGGTTCACGAATGAGGCCGTGGACATGGTTTTTTACCCGCGAAACCTCGGAGAGTTGCTGCTTCGCAGGCATGTTGTAGTGGATGAGTCCAAGGCCGCCATTCAATGCCAAGGCGATCGCCATCCGCGATTCGGTGACGGTGTCCATGTCTGAAGAAACAACCGGCAAGTGGAGCGGAAGCCCGGGCGCTATCAGGGTTTCGAGATTCGCTTCGCGCGGCACGATCTCGCTATAAAGCGTAGCGAGGGACACATCGTCGTAGGTGAGGGAAACTCCGGAATTTAACTGAAAAAACTCCTCCGCTGGACGATAGAAGGTGCAATCAAGATTCCGTGAAAGAGAGGATTTCTTCGTTGAGCTTTCCATGACACATACTCCGGAAAGGGCTTTTTCGAAGCAAGACGAAATTGGGTCAAGGTTCGTCGCCCTGCGCCGACTTCTGGGTGTCTTTATACCAAAGGATGCCGTGTTTGCGGAGATTCAGAATGAAGGCGCGGAGGTTGTCAGCCATTTCGCGATTGCTGATGAGCATGCCAAGAACTCCACGGCCTGTGTGGGCTTGCTGGGCAAGCGAACGGAATTCATCGGAGGCTTTCTTGGCGGATTCCATCGTTTCTTGCCCGGTTTTCAGCAGGGAAGCAAAACGGCCTGAGGATTCGGCAAGTTTTCCGGTGGTGGTTTGGAGGTTTTTGACGGTGGTAGAGATTGATTCGAGTTCGGATTCGGAAAGCACGGTCCGGTCGAGTTTTTCGACCACCATGTTGATGTTTTTCACAGTGGTTCGGAGGTCCGCGATCAAATCCCCCGCGCCCTCGGTGAGGCCGCCAATTCCATCGCCGATATCCGAGCCTTTGATCGTCGAGTCCGGCTCGATTAGGGGGCCTTCGGGTTTACCGCTCTTCAAAACGATCTGGATGTATTTGTCGCCGAGAAGACCCGAACTGCCGATGGAGAATTGGCTTTCTACGGGAATTCGCACCTGCTCGAGGATGCGAAGTTCCACATTCACGCCCTGCATGTCGGGCATGATGACCGGGTCGGCGGTGACGCGACCAACCTTGGCGCCCGCGAGCAGGACTTCGGAGCCACGAATGATGCCGCTGGCGTTCGCGAACTCGACACGGAGGTTGTAGTAGTTGGCGAATCCTTCCCCGAGCCTTCCATAATAAATCAACAGCATGCCCGTGATCGTCAGTCCGATCAGAATGAAAATGCCGACCTTGATTTGTGTTTTACGATCTTCGGTGGTCATGTGCGCTCCTCAATAAATGGTTTCCCCCGATCTTCCATCCACAAAATCCCGGATGATCGGATCGGTGCTCTCTCGCAATTCCTGCAGGTTTCCCAAAAAGTAAATCCGGCCTTCATTCAAAAGGGCCACGCGGTCGGCGATATGGTAGCAGCTCACCATGTCATGGGTCACGACGATCGAGGTCACATGGAGTTCGCGTTGGAGGTGGCGGATGAGTTTGTTGATGCTGTCCGACACGATCGGGTCGAGGCCTGCGGTCGGCTCGTCGTAGAGGATCACATCGGGTGGCGAGATGATGGCGCGCGCGAGAGCCACGCGCTTGCGCATGCCGCCGCTGAGATTCACGGGCATTTTGAGCTCGTGGCCCGTCATGTTCACCATCCCAAGCGACTCGGCGACTTTATCGCGGATGATTTTCGGATTCCTCTCGCCGCTCTCGCGCAGCGGAAACGCGACATTATCGAAAACATTCATCGAGTCGAAGAGAGCCCCGTCTTGGAAAAGCATGCCGATTTTTTTTCGCACCGGCTCCAGTTCGCGCTCGGTGAGGGTGGTAATTTCGCGGCCTTCGAAAATGATCGATCCCGAAATCGGATGCATCAGGCCAATGAGGTGGCGCAGGAACACGCTTTTGCCCCCGCCGCTCTTACCGAGCAGAACGATCGTTTCGCCGGCCATCACATCGATCGAGAGGCTGCGGAGGATTTCCTGAGCGCCGATTTTCTGAACGAGGTTGCGGACTTGAATCAGTGGTTCGGTCTTCATTATCCGGCGGGAAAAACAATGTTGAGAGCCATCGTCAGGAAGAAATTCACGATGAGGATGGCGAGTGAGCAATTAACGACCGTCGCAGTAGTGGCGCGACCCACCCCGACTGCGCCGTTTTTTGCCTCCAATCCCTCGCGGCAACTGATGAAGACCACGATCGCGGCAAAGAAAAATCCCTTCACCAAGGACATGATGATGTCACTCGATTCGGAGAATTTCTGTGTGTTGGCGAAAAAATACGCTCCCTGAATTCCCAGCACCTCCACGCCCACATAGTAGCTGGCGAGAATTCCGAATCCCGCGCACTCAACGACCAGAAATGGCATGGAAATAAACATCGCCAGCGCCCGGGGAACGACCAGGTAGTCGACGGGATTCACCGCCAGAGCGCGGAGCGCATCGATTTGTTGGGTGACTTTCATCGTGCCGATCTCCGCCGTCATGGCGGCACCGACACGGCCCGCCACCATCACGCCGGCAAGCACAGGCCCGAGTTCGCGAAACATCGATAAGGCCACCACCGGGCCGACCGCTGTTTCCATGTTCAACACATCGAATTGAAAAAATGCCTGGGCCGTGAAAACCGCCCCTGTGAACGCCCCCGTAACGATGACAACCAACTGCGAGCGAAAACCAATTTCCGCGATTTGCTGGATGACGAGTCGCGGGCGGATTCTTCCGGCCCCGATCGAAAGAAGCGTCTCCCCGGCCAGAGCCGCAACCTGCCCGAGAAAGGCGAGGAATTGGGCAAAGATGCGAACAGTGAATTCGGCAACGGCCATGGCTGATCAGAAAAATCCGAATCCCGGCTAGAGAATTCGCTGGGTTTTTTTACCTGAGTTTCCCGCCTGGGGAAGCTGACCGACAAAGCGAGGCTCCAAGCCGATCTTTCGGAAAATGGATTCGATGGATTCGATCGAAGGAAGCTCGCCCCCAAATTCCATGAAAACCACATCGTGGTTCGTATCCGCCTTGTAGCGAAGGTTCGGAATCATACCCAACTCGACATCCAACCCCTGCATTTTATCGGGCTGCCGGACTCCAGCCGCGTAGATTTCCACCTCAATCATGAGTGTCATCATCCCGCCACGCCCTTCCAAAGCAAGGCGGATTTTCCCCGCAGCGCCCCAAGCGGTTTTTTCCTTGATGGAACGCGGTCGGCGGACTCTTAATGCAAGCAGATGAAGCCAATTTTCTTTGCCCTCCTGGCCGTGATCGTGTGTTCCCCGGTATTTGCGGATATCCAAGCGCCTCCCGCTTCGGATTACGGAGCGACTCGCAAGCTGGGCCGAGGACTCGGAAACATCGCTTTTGGCCTCACTGAAATCCCATTTCAAATGTCGGTCATCAATGACCTCGAGGGCAATTCGGCGGCATTCAGCTACGGTCTCGTTCGAGGAGTCGGCAGGGTTTTTGCCCGCTTGGGTTTCGGCATCTACGAAGTCGCCCTCTTCCATTTCCCCACGCACAACGGCAGCTACTACCCTCCCTATCGGAGCGACATTCCATGGATCAACTCGGGTTACTCGGAATTTCCGCCCGAGTTGGGATTCGAGACCCGATACGATTACAGTCGTCTCAGCTCGAACCTGTGAGATTGGCTGAGTTTTGGGGCATCAAGGGGGATTTTTTTAGGGGATGAAAATTTCACTAACCGTCCCTGTTTACAACGAGCGTGAGGCTTTAACGCCGTTGTTTGAAAAAGTGCAACGGGTCATGCGCGCACAATATGGCAATGACTGGGAGATCATTTTCGTGAATGACGGGAGCCATGATGGAAGTGAGAAGTTGCTGGACGATCTCGCCTCCAAAAACCCCGAAGTCAAAGTTGTTCACTTTCGTCGGAATTTCGGTCAAACGGCCGCCATGATGGCAGGGTTTGATTTTGCCCAAGGTGAAACGATCATCCCGCTCGATGGCGACGGCCAAAACGACCCTGAAGACATCCCTCGAATCGTCGCCAAGCTCGATGAGGGTTACGAGGTTTGCTCCGGTTGGCGAAAAGATCGTCAGGACAATGCGCTTCAGCGAAACATCCCGAGTATCTTTGCCAATAAGCTCATCTCGACCGTCTCCGGTGTGGAACTCCATGACTTCGGCTGTTCGTTGAAAGCCTACCGCGCCGAGGTCATCAAAGGCGTCCGGCTTTACGGCGAGATGCACCGCTTCCTGCCGATCTATGCGAAGTGGCACGGCGCCCGAATCACGGAACTTCCCGTTAACCACCACGCCCGCAAAACCGGTCACTCCAAATACGGCCTCGAGCGAGTTCTCAAGGTCGTCATGGATCTCCTGACCGTCCGCTTCATGGACCGCTACATGCTCAAGCCGATGTATCTTTTCGGCTTCTGGGGTTTCTTGTTTCTCTGCGGCTCCGTCGGATTCACCGCCTGGGCCCTCTACATGCGCACGCGAGGGTATTATTTCACCGCCACGCCGCTGCCGATGATGGCCGTCTTTTCGTTCATGACCGGTGTCATTTGTTTTCTCATGGGCCTGCTCGCCGAGATGGTCACTCGCACCTTTCACGAGTCGCAAAACAAGGCCATCTACATGGTGCGCGACACCCGCAATCTCGACGGGAAAACCTCCGCCGTCTGATGTGCGGAATCGCCGGATTCGTCGGCGCGGGGGATGGCGCGGTGTTGCGCCGAATGACGGATCGATTGGTTCATCGCGGGCCCGATGCCCAGGGATTTTTTGAAAAACCAGAGGC
>JBDKIG010000169.1:0-5182 GCA_039797215.1 Verrucomicrobiota bacterium
CTCGTGACCGAACTCGACCTCGAAAAAGCGCTCGATCGCGCCGTCGCTACAAAACAGAATCCCGAAACTTCCAAAAAGAAACCATGACCGAATACATCGCCACCATCGGCCTCGAAGTCCATGTCCAGCTCAAGACCCGCAGCAAAATGTTCTGTTCCTGCCCGGTCGAATACGGCGCCGAGCCGAACACCAATGTCTGCCCCGTCTGCCTCGGAATGCCCGGCGCGCTTCCCGTGATGAACGAGGAGGCCCTCAAACTCACCGCCCTCGCCGGCCTCATGCTCGGCTGCGACATCGGCCCCGTCTGCAAGTTCGACCGCAAAAATTATTTCTATCCCGACATGCCGAAGAACTACCAGATCAGCCAATACGATGTGCCTTTCTGCCTCGGCGGCACTGTTCCGTTGCATGATCTCGCGTATCCCAAGGACGCCCAGAAAACCATCGCCACGAAGGACAAAAAAGCCCGCCTCACCCGAATCCACCTCGAGGAAGATGTCGCGAAGAGTTTTCATATGGAGACCGCCACCGGCATCGACTTCAACCGCGCCGGCACGCCACTTCTCGAGATCGTCGGAGAGGCCGACATCGCCTCGCCCGAAGAAGCCTTCGCCTACCTCACCGTGCTCCAGCAAGTCATGATCTACGGCGGCATTAGCGATGCGGACATGGAAAAAGGCCAACTCCGCTGCGATGTGAATGTCTCCGTGCGCCCGGTCGGCACCGAAAAGTTCGGCACCAAGATCGAGGTGAAAAATCTCAATTCCATCTCCGGAGTTCGCCGCGCCCTCGCTTACGAGATTCCGCGCCAGATCGAGGCCCTGCGCGGCGGCGGCACACTCCAACAAGAAACCCGCCGGTGGGACGACGCCCGCGGCGAGACCACCCTCATGCGCATCAAGGAGAGCGCCCACGACTACCGCTACTTCCCCGATCCCGATCTCCTTCCTGTTAAAACCGCGCCGATCGTCGAAGCCGCCCGCTCCCGCAAACCCGAGCTTCCCTGGGAAAAACGCGCCCGCTTCGTGGCTGACTACGGCGTGAGTGACTACGACGCCGCCGTGTTGGCGAACGACCTCGCGCTCGCTTCGTATTTCGAGACTGCGGCCAAGAGCGCAAAGAAACCCAAGAATGTCGCGAACTGGATTCTCAACGACCTCCAGAGCGCCCTTGGCAGCGCTTCTCTCGCCATCGCCGACTGCCCCGTGCCGCCTCTCGCGCTCGACGAACTCGTCAACCTTATCGACTCCGGCGCCATCAATTCCAAACAAGGCAAAGAAGTCTTCGCCGAGATGTTCACCAGCGGAAAACCCGCCGCAGTGATCGTCGAGGAAAAGGGCCTGAAACAGGAAAGCGACAGCGGCGCCATCGAGGCGTTTGTGGACCAAGTCATCGCCGCCAACCCCGGCCCGGCCGCTGATTTCAAGGCCGGCAAAGTCTCGGCTCTAAATTTCCTCAAAGGCCAGGTCATGAAACTCTCCAAAGGCAAAGCCAACCCCGCACTGGCCGGGGAGATTTTGGAAAAGAAACTCCAGTGACCCCGTCTGGCACCGGCCACTGAATGCTCGAGCAATGGACCGAGTGGATGCGCCAGTCGATGGCGTGGATCGAGCAAACCGGACCCGTCGGCTGGGTGTGGTTCATTGTGCTCTACACCCTCTCCTGCGTTCTCTTCCTCCCTGGCTCGGTGTTGAGCGTCGGGGCTGGCGCGGTGTATGGATTTTGGGGAGGCACCGCACTCATCTCTCTCGCCTCGGTCGCCGGCGCACTGGCGAATTTCGTCTCCGCCCGGTTTCTCCTCCGGGGCCTGATGGAGCGCCGTTTCGCGGGCAGCAGAAAATTCCAAGCCCTTAATCATGTCGCAGTGAAAGACGCTTGGCGGCTGGTCATCCTCACACGCATCTCCCCCATCCTGCCCCATAGCTTGGTAAGTTGTGCCTTCGGTTTATCCCGTATTCGCTCTTGGCGATTCCTGCTCGCTTCCTGGATTGGTTTTTTCCCGATCAGCGCGGCGTATTCCTACAGCGGCTCGGTTTTGGGAAAAGCCACGAAAGCCGGCCTACATCAAGGCTCCTGGGCTTGGGCCATTTATGCTTTGGAGATTGGCTTAACGATTGCGGTGACTTGGTGGATCACCCAGATCGCTCATCGTGCTCTGAAGTCCGTCGCGCCCGATGTCGTGGATGGCGACAAGTAAATCTGCGGCGAGGGAGCAGTAGCTGGGGCTGGCTGGTAAGGAGTAGGATCCGTCGTTGGAGAAACGCCCGGTCCGCTCGGGCGATCCATTGCGATCAACTCGGAGACCGTCACAAATTGATGTCCCTTGGAGAGAAGACCATCCAACACCGCAGGCATGGCGTCGATGGTGGAAGGATGAATGTCGTGGGCGAGAACGATTCCGCCGGACTTGGTATTTTGAAGAATATGGTTCGAAACGTGGGAGGCTTTGCGGATTTTCCAATCGAGCGGATCCACCGACCACATGACAACGGTGAGGCCGAACTCGTCGTTGAGGCGTTTATTGATTGCGGCATTCGTCGCACCATACGGGGGCCGCATCGTGGTGGGCCGGACGCCGCAACTCTGCAGGATCGCCTCATTGGTTTTGGTTATTTCCTCGGTTACTTTCGCAGCGCTGCATTTATTGAGCGCCGGGTGGGTATAGCTGTGGTTTCCGATCTCATGGCCCTCCGCGACGATGCGCTGCATGATCTCGGGATACTGCACGACATTCTGGCCGATCACATAGAAGGTGGCCTTGAGGCCTCGCTCTTTCAGCATGTCGAGCAGGCGGGTGGTGTGTTTGGGGTGCGGGCCGTCGTCGAAAGTTAACGCGATCGCGGTGCCTTCGACATTGCAGCTGTTGTAGGTGAGCTTGCGCGGGGCAGCGGGTGGTGTGGGAACCACCACTGCGGAAGGCACGGTCGAGGGGGAGACAATGGCGGGTGCGGTTGGGTCAGGGAACACCGCAGGAGGCAAACCTTCTGCAGGGCGAGCAGGGAGTTGGGCTTTGGCGGTGGCCATGCCAGGCAAAAGCAAAAACGCGAAAGCCACAGCCAACAAGGAACGGATCGTTTGGTTCATTCGGTGAAAGGTTGGGAAGAAGATGGCGTTTGGGAGTCGAAAAGTAAAATCCGATCAAGAAAGACTCCAGACCGTCTCTCCAGAAACCATCGTCCGCACCGCGCGGCCGCGCCAAGTGTGGCCGTGGAAGGGCGTGTTTTTCGATAGCGAGAGCGAGGCGTTTTTATCAAAAGTCCAATCGAGATTTGGGTCGATGAGTGTGATATCGGCGGGGGCACCGGGGGAGAGCGTGCCGCGGTCGAGCTTGAGAAGCGCGGCGGGCTCGGAGGTGTAAAGGGCGATCAGGCGCGGGAGGTCGATGGCGCGGCGTTTGTGGACGAGGATGTCATGGAATGTTGAAAACTCATTTTCCAAGCCGGTGATGCCGAATGGGGCATGATCGATCTCGACCTCCTTCTCATAGGCGGCGTGGGGGGCATGGTCGCTGCAAAGAATCGTGAGCGTGCCATCGGCGATGCCTTCGATAATGGCCTCGATGTCTTCCTCGCTGCGCAGCGGAGGGTTCATTTTGAAATTGCTGTCGAACGCGGCGAGTTCGGCATCCGTAAGCGCGATGTGGTGCGGGCAGACCTCGCCGGAAATTTTCACCCCGCGGGCTCGGGCCTCGCGGATGAGGCGCACGCTGCCGCCGGAGCTGATGTGCTGGCAATGGATCGGCGAGTCGAGGAGTTCCGCGAGAAGAATGTTCCGGGCCACGATCATTTCCTCGCCGGCGCGCGGCCAGCCGGGCAGGCCGAGGCGGAGGCTCCACTCCCCTTCGTGCATGATACCGTCGCCCACCAGTGAGTAGTCTTGGCAGTGATCCATGACAGGAAGCCCGAACATCCGGGCGTATTCCACGGCGCGACGCATGAGCTCGTGGTTCTGAATGCAATGCCCATCGTCTGTAAACGCGACCACGCCGGCATTGAAGAGAGAGCCAAGGGGAGCGAGCTCCTCGCCTTGGAGCCCTTTCGTGATAGCTCCCGTGGTAAAAACATTCACGCAGGCTGTGCGGGCGGCCTTTTCCTTGATCCAAGCAATCGTCGCCGCGCTATCTGCGGTCGGACTTGTATTCGGCATCGCAACCACCGAAGTGAATCCTCCCGCAGCGGCAGCGCGGGTGGCGCTGGCAATGGTTTCCTTGTGGGATTGGCCTGGCTCGCGGAGATGGACATGGATGTCGATGAGGCCGGGAGCGACGACGAGATTCGTCGCATCGATCGTTTCGGTTTCCGAGCCAGGCTGGGGAGCGAGGATTTGGCCATCAGCGAACCAAAGGTCGGCGACTTCGTCGCGTTTATTGGCCGGATCGATGATGCGGCCGTTGGTGATGCGAGTGAGTTTTTTCATTCAGGAAGGCCGGCTCCGCCGGCGCAGGCGTAGAGAACGGCCATACGGACCGCGATGCCGTTGGTGACCTGTTCGAGGATCACGCTTTGTTTTCCATCGGCGACATCGCTGTCGATCTCGACGCCTCGGTTGATCGGGCCAGGGTGCATGATGAGGCAGGCGGGCTTGAGTTTTTCGGCTCGGGCCTTGGTGAGACCGAAAAGGGAGATGTATTCGCCAAGACCGGGGAAGTATTCTTTCCGCTGGCGCTCATGCTGGATGCGGAGGAGGTTCACGACATCGGCCTCGGCCAGGATGTCGTCGAGGCGGTGGCTCACACGGACGCCGAGTTTTTCAAAGCGTTTCGGGACGAGGGTGGAGGGGCCGACGAGGGTCACCTTCGCGCCGAGTTTGAGCAGGCCGAAGATGTTCGAACGAGCCACGCGGCTGAAGAGGATGTCGCCGACGATGGCGACATTCAGGCCTTCGATTTTTCCGAATTTCTCGCGGATTGTGAAGATGTCGAGGAGGCCCTGGGTGGGGTGCTCGTGGGCGCCATCCCCGGCGTTGATGATGCTGGAGTCGAGCCGCTCGGCGAGGAACTTCGAGGAGCCGGGAGAGCTGTGGCGGAGGACGATGATATCAGCGCGGAGGGCTTGGAGATTGAGAGCTGTGTCTTTAAGCGTTTCGCCTTTTTGAAGACTGGAGGCCGTGGCGGAGATGTTGACGACATCCGCGCTGAGGCGCATCGCGGCGACCTCGAACGAGGTGCGCGTGCGGGTGCTGG
>JBDKIG010000170.1:0-5093 GCA_039797215.1 Verrucomicrobiota bacterium
CGCCACATCCCGCTGGAATCCCTGGAGTGGATTCGTCGCCTGAACGGCTCGGTGGATCGCGTGGCGGTCGTCGTCAACCCCGACCCAGACCTGCTCGACACTCTTTGGCGCTCGGGATGCTTCGAGATGATCCAATTCCACGGCGATGAATCCCCAACCCACTGCAAGATGTCGGGAGTGAGCCAATGGATGAAGGCCATCCGCGTGCGTGACGACGAATCACTCGCTGAATCCAACCAATTTTCGACCCCCCACATCCTGCTCGATTCCTGGTCTCCCGCGGCTTACGGGGGCACTGGAAAAACAGCGGATTGGAAAATGATCGGCGCGTTTGTTGCGGAACATCCCACCCGCCAATTCGTGCTGGCCGGGGGATTGAATCCCAGCA
Source organism: Verrucomicrobiota bacterium (assembly GCA_039797215.1). GTDB lineage: Bacteria > Verrucomicrobiota > Verrucomicrobiia > Chthoniobacterales > Terrimicrobiaceae > UBA967. The sequence goes on from JBDKIG010000170.1 coordinate 389, forward strand.
ATGTCGCCGAGGCGATCCACGCCGTCCGACCTGCCGCCGTCGATGTGGCAGGAGGCGTGGAGGAATCGCCCGGCAAGAAAGACCCCGCCAAGGTCCGCGCGTTCCTGCAAGCCGTCCGCGCAGCGGTTTGAATCAAATCCCGCTGGCCCTTGCCCCGTTCGCGGATTAGATAATCCGCTCCTCGAAAACCATGGCTCGATCCAAACTCCTCATCGCTTGTCCCGAGACCAATGCGGACCTGCTTTATCTCGGCGGGTTCCGTGCTCCCGATGCCTTTGCGTATCTTGAGACGGCAGGCAAAAAACACATTCTGCTCAGCGACCTCGAAATCGATCGTGGCCGCGCCGAAGCGAAGGTTGATTCCGTCGAGGCCTTCTCCGAATTTTCCAAACTCGCCGAAAAAACTCCCGGTAAAACGCCCAGCTACTCGAAAGTGGTCGCGACCTGGCTCCACTCCAAAAATATCCAGGAGGTCAAAGTCCCGACGGATTTTCCCTTTGGCCATGCCCGCGATCTGAAAAAAGCCGGCATCGATGTGAAGCCCGTTCGCGGCCCGTTTGTGCCCGAGCGCGAAATCAAATCCCGACCCGAAGTCCATGCTTTGGAAAATGCCATCCGCATCTCGGAGATCGGCATGACCCGAGGCATCGAAGTCCTCCGCGCTTCGAAGATTCTGAAGGACGGCGCCCTCTCTTTCAACGGCACGCACCTGACCTCCGAACTCCTCCGCATCGAAATGGAAACCGCCGTGGTCCGCGCTGGAGGCGAGGCCCGGGGTGACACGATCGTCGCCGGCGGCCAACAGGCCTGCGATCCGCACCATCGCGGATCGGGTCAGCTTTTTGCCAACCAACTCCTCATTCTCGACATCTTCCCGCGTGACATTCGCTCCTGCTTCCACGGCGACATCACCCGCACGGTCGTTCGCGGCCGCGCCAGCGAGGAGCAGCGCCGACTGTGGAATACCTGCCTCGAGGGCCAAAAACTCGCACTCGATGCGATCAAGCCCGGCACCGAGGGCCGCATCATCCACAACATGGTGAAAAAATTCTTCGCCGACCAAGGCTATCCGACCGAGATCAAAAACGGCCGCTGGCAGGGATTTTTCCACGGCACAGGGCACGGCCTCGGCCTGGAGGTCCACGAGTCGCCGAGATTCTCCGAAGCCATTTTCCAGCCCGGCCAAATCCTCACCGTGGAGCCTGGAATCTACATACCCGGCCTCGGCGGCGTGCGCCACGAAGATGTCGTGCTCGTCACAAAAACCGGCGCCAAGCTCCTGACCCGACTTCCCAAACCTTTCGAAATATGAGTATCGCCCAGCGCGAAATCGCGCGACGCCGGACATTCGCCATCATCTCCCACCCCGACGCCGGAAAAACCACCCTCACCGAAAAATTCCTGCTCTACGGCGGCGCCGTTCAACTCGCCGGCAGCGTGACCTCGCGCAAGAACCAGCGCGCCACCACGAGCGACTGGATGGAGCTGGAAAAACAGCGCGGCATCTCGGTTAGCTCGACCGTTCTCCAATTCGACTACAACGGCTGTGTGGTGAACCTCCTCGACACGCCGGGCCACAAGGATTTCTCGGAGGATACCTACCGAGTTCTCACTGCCGTGGACGCCGCTGTGATGGTAGTGGACGCCGGCAAAGGCATCGAGTCGCAGACGCGGAAACTCTTCGAAGTTTGCCGCAAGCGCGGCGTGCCGATTTTCACTTTCATGAACAAGCTCGACCGCCCGGCGCGCCCGGCTCTCGAGCTTTTGGACGAACTCGAATCCGTCCTCGGCATCCACGCGATCCCGATGAATTGGCCGCTCGGCGACGGGCCCGAATTTCGCGGCGTGTTCGATCGCGAGCAGAAAACCGTTCACCTTTTCGAGCGAACCCCCGGCGGCACCTACCGCGCCCCGGTTTCTGTCGCGGGAATCGATGACGCCACCGTGAGCCAGGCGCTCGCACCGGATGTCCACAAAAGGGTCCGCGACGAACTCGAACTCCTCGAAGGTGCGGGCGCGGAATTTGATTTCGATGCCGTCCGCGCCGGAAAGGCCACGCCCGTTTTCTTCGGCAGCGCCGCGAACAATTTTGGCGTCCAGCTCCTGCTCGACAATTTCCTCCGCCTCGCTCCCCCACCTGCTCCGCGCCAAAGCGGCGGCCAGGAAATCGAGCCAGCCGCCGAGAGCTTTTCGGGCTTCGTTTTCAAAATCCAGGCCAACATGAATCCCAAGCATCGCGACCGCGTTTCCTTCATTCGCATCGTTTCGGGCTGCTTCCGCCGGGATATGAACGCCACGCATGTGCGCCTTGGCAAACCCGTGCGCCTCGGAAATTCCCAGCGGCTCTTCGCGCAGGAACGAGAGACGGTGGACGAGGCCTGGCCCGGCGATGTCGTGGGCATCGTGGGCAATTACGATTTCCTGATTGGCGATACCGTGAGCGAGAATCCGGCGATCCGCTACGACGAGACGCCGCGCTTCGCACCCGAGTGTTTCGCTTATCTCCGAAATTCGAGCACCGCGAAATTCAAACGCTTCCGCGAAGGCCTCGACCAACTCCTCAAAGAAGGAGTTGCCCAGCAATTCGAGCTTCCCGATTCCGTGCAGCGCGTCCCTCTCCTCGGTGCCGTCGGCCCGCTTCAATTCGAGGTCATGCAATACCGGCTCGAGACCGAATACAGCGCCGATTGCCGGGTGGAATCCGCCCCGTGGCAATTCGCCCGCTGGCCAATGATCGAGGGCTTACCACTCACCGAGCGCCCCGAATTGCTCCTGCCGAGCGGCTGCGTGATGGCCAAGGACGCCTCCGGATTTTGGGTCGTTCTCCTTCCGAGTTCTTGGACGATTAGCTATCTCGAGGAAAAAAATCCCACGCATTCCTTCGGAGCGGAGCCACCCTCACCGCCTCGGGCGAGTTGAGCGAAGCACGAAAAACAAGCTTTGGGATTGCCTAAAAAAAGCACTCTGGTATTAACCACGCCTCCGCTTTCGGAACCATTCCGTTTTGGCCACCCCTCGGCCAATCATGGAAGCCCCCAATGGGCCGAATACCGGGATACCGACACCACGACATGCCTTTGACCACACTTTTTGCAGCAGTTTTGACTTTGGATGCGCCGACGATTTTTCCGAAAGGCGATGGAAGCGGTTCCTTTGTCGACTGGCTCTCAAACTCGATCTTCGTCAGTGGCTTTGTCTCTCTCCTGATCATCTGGTTCGCTCGCAAAGCCACCCGCCAGCTCTCTGTCGTGCCCGGCCCGACGCAGAATTTCTTCGAAGCCCTCGTGCAGGGACTCTACGACACGATCGAGGGAATTGTCGGCCACCACATGATCGCTCGCGTTTTTTCCCTCCTAGCCACCCTCTTCATTTTCATCATTGTCTCCAACTGGTTCGCCCTCCTTCCCGGTGTCGGCTCGATTGGCTGGGGACTTGAAACCCCTCAAGGCTTCGAAGTCACCACTCCGATCCTCCGCCCCACCACGGCCGATCTCAATATGACCCTCGCCATGGCGACCGTGTTTATGGTGTTTTGGCTTTATTGGTCGATCAGTGAGGTCGGTTTGAAAAATTTCCTCGTCCATATTTTCGGCTCGAAAGGTGGCCTCACCGGGATCATGGCCGTGCTTCTGATCCCTATCTTCCTTTTTGTCGGTGTCATCGAAGTCGTCTCGATTGCCTTCCGCCCCGTCTCTCTGTCCCTTCGCCTTTTTGGAAATGTTTTTGCCGGCGAGAACTTGCTCACCACGATGATCACACTTGGCAAAAGCCTCGGTCTCCCCGAGTGGCTGGCCTACCCGATGTCGATTATTGTTCCTATTCCTTTCTACGGGTTGGAATTGCTAATCGGCCTCCTCCAAGCCGCCGTGTTCATGCTTCTTTGCGCCGTTTACATCCAACTCTCCACCTCGCACGACGAGGAGGAACATTAAGACTTTCGTCTCCGGGACCGTGGCAAGACTGCGGGCGGCGGCGGGAAAAACAACACACATAAAAAAATGATACCACAACTCATCGCAGAAGCCGCCGCCACCGCAGGCGGAATCACAGGCAGCTTAACCCTCGCTGTTGCAGGCGCTGGAGCCGCCCTAGGCATCGGAATGATCGGCGCCAAAGCCGTAGAGGCCGTTGGCCGCAATCCCGGCGCCTCTGGAAAAGTGCTCACCCTGAGCATCATCGGCATGGCTTTGGCCGAAGCTATCGCGATTTACGCGCTCATCGTCGCTTTCGGCGGACGCTAAAAATCCACCACTGGGACCGCGCGGTCACCCCGCCGGTCCCGGACTCCGGCCTCTCGCAGCAAACTTCAACCGATTTCCATGGACACAGTCACCCAACTTTTCACTCAGTTCGGTATCACCTGGCCGAAATTCTTGGCCCAGGTCATTCTTTTTCTCACCGTATATATCATCCTGAAGAAATTCGCCTTCGGACCGATCATCGCCATTTTTGAAGAGCGCCGCAAAACCATCGAGGAAGGCCAAGCCAACGCCGAGAAGATCAAGAAGCAACTCGCCGAATCCGAACTCCGCTGCCAGGAAATCCTCCGCAAGGCCAACGCCGACGCCCAGCGCATCATCGAAGAAGGACGCGCCATCAGCGACGCCACCTCGCAGAAACACATCCAACAGGCCATTAAGGACGCCGAAGGCATCATCGAGAAGGCCAATGAAAATGTGGCACTCGAGCGCAACCGCATGGTCGC
>JBDKIG010000171.1:0-5051 GCA_039797215.1 Verrucomicrobiota bacterium
GGTAGCGAATCGCCGGCACGAGAAATCCGAGATCAAGTAATTCGGCCGAAACCTTCATGGCTTCCGATTCGCCGCCGATAATCCAGGGGATGATCGCCGAGGAAGCCTCTCCCAATCCCAATTGTTCGGAGGCAGACGCGAGGTTTTGGCGGAGAGAGGCGCGAAAGGCCTCTCCCTCGCTTGAGCGGCAAATTTTCAAAGCCTCCCGAGCTGCCGCCGCCACTGGCGCCGGCTGGGCAGTGGAAAAAATAAAACTCCGCGCGCTATTGATCAGAAATCCCCGCAAGGCCTCGCTCCCGCAAATGTAGGCCCCGTGCGCGCCAAGGGCCTTGCCGAGCGTTCCCATCTGGATCTCGATCCGATCGGCAACTCCCTCGCGGTCCGCCAAGCCCCTTCCCTCCTCGCCGAAAACCCCTACCGCATGGGCCTCATCGAGCAGAAGCCAAGCCCCGAAGCGCTCTTTCAGCGCGACCATTTCGGCCACAGGGGCCAGATCGCCATCCATGCTGTAAACTGACTCCGCAACGACCAGCACGCGGCCACGCGGGTATTTTTCCCTGGCCCAGCGGAGGTGGCTTTCCAACTTCCCGAGGTCGTTGTGGTGAAAAACCCGGATCGTCGCGCCGCTCAATCGAGCGCCATCGACCAGACAGGCATGCGAGAGTTTGTCCAAAATCACCACATCCCCGGAACCGCACAGCGCGGGGATCGTTCCCAGCGCCACCGCATAACCACTCGAAAAACTCAGCGCCGCAGGCGTCCGCTTGAAGTCGGCAATTGCCGCTTCCAATTCCTCGTGCGCGGAAAGCGTGCCACAGACGAGTCGTGACGCCCCGGAACCAAACCCCCCCCTCTCCCACTCCGCCATCGCCGCATCGCGCAAGGCGGGATGGTTCGCCAATCCGAGGTAGTCATTGGAGGAAAAATTCAGCAACTCCCGACCATCGCGCCGAACCTCAATTCCTTGAGGGCCCTCGATCGGTTGAAGGTGCCGACGCAAGGAGCGCTGGCTGATTTCCTCCAACTTTTCCGCAAGAAAACCCTCGAGCGCGTGGTCCATTTATTCTTTGCAAACCAACCGGCGCATTTCGGAAACCGCTTGATGAAGGCCCACGGAGACCGCCCGCGAAATGATCGAGTGGCCAATATTTAATTCCTCCAACCCCGGCAGAGCGAGGATCGCGGCGGTATTTTCGTAGTTGAGGCCATGGCCCGCATTGACGCGGAGCCCAAGGTCGAGGGCGAGTTGCGCGCCTTGGCAGAGCTTTTCGAGTTCACGCTCCCGCTCCGCTCCCAGTGCATTCGCATAGGCTCCGGTGTGGAGTTCGACAAATTCCGCCCGCAACGCAGCGGCGGCTCGAAGTTGGTGTTCCTCGGGATCGATGAAGAGGCTCACTCGCGCCCCGGCATTTTGAAGTTTGGCTATGACAGACCGCAAGCGCTCCACCTGCCCCGCGCAATCCAGACCGCCTTCGGTCGTCACCTCCTGGCGATTTTCGGGAACCAGACAAACGTCCTGTGGCTTTACCTGCAGGGCGATTTGAACGATGTCCTCGGAGAGTCCCATTTCGAGGTTGAGCTTGGTGGTGATCCGTTCGCGGAGTTCAAAAATGTCCCGATCTTGGATGTGGCGACGATCCTCTCTTAAATGCGCCGTGATCCCCACTGCGCCGGCTTTTTCGGCAACCAGCGCGGCAGCCACCGGATCGGGTTCCGCGTTCGGGCTCTGTGGCGTTTCGCGGTAGCGGGCCTGCCGCAAGGTGGCGACATGGTCGATATTGACTCCAAGACTAGGCATAGCTCCGATCATTCCGTTGCAAAGTTCCCGCGGCAAGACCGGCGTCGAGGGGCGATGCCTCGGGCTTGATTGCAGACGGCCCCGCAATTATCCCATGCGGGTGAATTTCAAGGCCCTCAAAGCCCACCTTCCCGAGATTGCCATCGTGCTCGTTGCGATTTTTCTGCGCGTGTGGCTGATCGATATCAAGCCCGCCCACTTCGATGAGGGGATCAATGGCTGGTTCGCCGACCAAATGCGGGCCACGGGTTATCACAAATACGACCCCACGAATTACCACGGCCCGCTCCACTTCTATGCTGTGTTTCTTTCCCAAACCCTCTTCGGCCGCGAACTCTGGGCCCTGCGACTCCCGGCGATTCTGGCGAGCATCCTGAGCATTCTTGCCCTCCTCCGTTTTCGCGATTATTTCGGTCAACCCACGGCGCGTTTCGCGGCTCTCGCGATGGCCTTGTCGCCTGCCTATGTCTTCTATGGTCGCTATTCGATCCACGAATCATGGCAGGTTCTCTTTTCGATTTTACTCCTCCATGCGGTCCTCGGCCTTTGGCAGACCGGCGCGCGCAAGCATCTCTACTTACTCGCCGCATCCATCACCGGAATGATCCTCACCAAGGAAACCTATGTCCTCCACATCGGTTGCCTCATTCTCGCTGTGCCTGTGCTTTTGATTTGGAAATTCCTCTCGCCTCCCAACCCAGGCTGGCCCCTCGCGAAGCAGGATTGGACTCGCGATGATGTCGTCACGGCCTTTGGCGTGTCCGCCATCGTGATTGTCTTTTTCTACTCGGGAACCTTTCTCGACTTCCGCGCCGTCAGTGGACTTTGGGAAACCCACGCGGCTTGGTTCAAGACCGGCATGGAGGCCGGCGGACACGAAAAAACCGCCTACGATCTCATTGGCCCGCTCAATTATTACTGGCTCGCCTTAATGGCGCGCTGCTTCGAGTGGCCTGCCCTTCTGGGGGTCATTGCGGGACTCCGCTTCATCCTCCCCTCGGATTCCCGCTACCGCTATGTGGCCATCGCCGCCGCCGGCACCCTCCTCGCCTACTCGATCGTTTCCTACAAAACCCCGTGGTGCATCATCTCGATGCTCTGGCCATTTTACCTCCTGCTCGGCGCGGTGATTCAGGAGGCTGTGTCGAAAACCCACCGCCGCGCTCTTTGGTGGCTCGTTGTGCCGTTGCTCGCCGGATCCCTCTACTACGGCGTTCGCTTGAATTTCTTCGTCTTCACCGATGACAGCGAGCCCTATGTCTATGTGCAGACCTACGAGGACATCAACGAGTTCACCAAACCCGTCCTCCAAGTCGCCAAATCCGACCCCGCTGGATACCAGATGCCGGGTGCCATCATGCTCGAAAGCTACTACCCGTTGCCATGGATTTTCGGAGACTTCACCAGCATCGGATATTTCAATCAAAACAACCGGCCCTCCCACTGGAACCAGGACTTTATCGTCATCGACTCCTCGAAGGAATCCGAGATCGAACCCAAACTCTCGCGGGCCTATCTGAAGATCCCATTTCGCCTGCGCAGCGGCCAGGAACCCTGCACCGCCTACCTTGCCGCCGATAAATTTGAACAAGTCGTGGGACGAAAACCCGACATCGTGCCGACGCCGTGATGCCTCCTGGCCGCTCCTCGTCCGGGGAAATCCTCTCCCGCGTCGCCACCGGGTTGCTCGTTGCCGCTTCGATCGCGGTGGTGACTGGTATAGCCTGCGCTTTTTCAACGAATGGTATCACTCGCCCCGGGGCAATGTTATCGCTGGGAAGCGGCGCGCTTGCAGGCATCGTCGCTTTTCTTCTCAGCCGCGATCCGAACCAACCTCCGCCAAGCGCCTGGGATGTCCTGATGCTCGCAGTCTTCGGCATCGCCTCGTTCCGCGCCTTCGCGTGGCTTTTTTATGCCGTCGGAAATTCCTGGCGAATCCTCTCACCGAACAACCTCGGAGACCTCTCCCTGCACATTCAATTCATTCGCTACTTTGCCGAAGGGGCCCCGTTCTGGCCCGAGAGCCCCATCCTTTCGGGCGTGACGCTCACCTACCCGATTGGAGCCGATTTTTTCAATAGCCTCCTTTCTCTTGCAGGAATGCCACTCGAGCGCGGCTTGATTTGGACTGGCTTGGTGGGCGCGGCCCTGTCCGCTTGGGCGCTCTGGCGATGGCGTGGCGCATTCGCTATCGCCGCGTTGCTCTTCAACGGCGGCCTTCTCGGATTCGCCGTATTCCAGTCCGGCCAAATCGAGGACTACCAAACCAGCGCGGCTTGGAAAAATCTCTTCCTCACGATGATGGTGCCTCAACGCGGGATGTTGTTCGCCCTGCCGACCGGGTTGCTCCTGCTCCGTTGCTGGCGTGAGGATTTTTTTGGATCCGGCTCGGGCGTCCCGCGCCTTTTGCAATTTCTCCTCTATGTCTCGATGCCGCTATTCAGCGTTCACAGCTTCCTCTTCCTGAGCCTCGCGCTTGCCTCCATTTTCGTCTTTCAGCCCACCTCGAGATGGAGGCTTCTGGGTTTTGTCGCCTTGGCAATTCCCCCTGCCACTCTCGGAGTGTGGTTCGTTACGGGAGGATTCTCCGCGGCCTCGGGTCTGCGGTGGCTGCCCGGTTGGATGCAGGGGGACGACGGCTGGCAATTTTGGGCTCTCAATTTCGGAATCCTTCTCGTCATTGCTCCCTTCTTTTTCTGGAAGGCGATTGTTCGTGGAAACCCAGAGTCTCGGGCCTTTGGCGGGGTCTCGATCGGAGTCTTCATCCTGTGCTTTCTCATCGCGTTCGCTCCGTGGGAGTGGGACAACACAAAGCTCCTGATCTGGGCCTGGCTGGTGGCGGCGCCCATGATGTGGAGCTTAGTCTTGAAGCCACTCCCCTCGATTCCAAGAGCCACCCTTTGCGTGTTGCTGTTTTTCTCCGGCGCTGTGTCGCTCGTCGGCGGACTGGACCGCCGTCATGGTTACGATCTCGCCTCGCGCGAGGAATTGGCGGCGACCCGCATCGCGTTCCGGGATGTGCCCGCGCTGGACCGGATTGCCGTTGAACCTAGATTCAACCATCCCGTCATTCTCCTGGGGCGGCCGGTGGTTTGCGGCTACGAGGGGCATTTGTGGAGTCACGGACTCGAATACCGGGAAAATCTAGCGAAACTCCGCCAAGTCCTCGCTCTCGAACCTGGCTGGGTCGAGGCTGCCAAGGAAATCGGAGCGAAATGGGTGCTGCCAACCGGCCAGTCCCAACCAGTCCAAG
>JBDKIG010000172.1:0-5033 GCA_039797215.1 Verrucomicrobiota bacterium
GTTCATAATCACGCTCGGATGTGGTGGGCCAGCTATTGGATTCATGCCGAGCGTTTGCCTTGGGAACTGGGGGCCGGTTTTTTTTACCGACAACTTTTAGACGCGGACCCAGCCAGCAATACCCTTTCCTGGCGATGGGTGGCCGGCTTGCAGACTCCCGGAAAAACTTACTTGGTCAGGGTGTCGAACATCGAAAAATACGCCCCCGACTTGCTGCTTTCGAATCCCGCTGGCAGCGAGCGGATCGCAGATGGAGCGGTTACCCCAGTGGTCGCTGCCGAGTTTGCCGACACCACTCGGCAGGCCTTGGTCGATTATCCGGCGGTGGCACATCGCAGCGAACGCCGGGTAGGAATCTGGCTCCATACGGACGATTTAGTTCCTGAAATTGGGCCGCTCTCAAAACTCGCTCCAGTTTCTGTCGCGGCCTTGTCTCAAAAGCACGCCAACCGCCACATCCTCGCCCTCAGCGAGCGAAGCATCGCAGCTCAAGACGAAGCACTGGCTGATGGTCTCACCAGAGCGGCGGCCCATTTTTCGTGTCCGTCCCAGCTGATCCATGCGGACGATCCCGCAGATGCCCTGTCCGCTTGGGCTTCGAATCATGGCCTGGATGAAGTTGTGGCGTTTGCCCCCACCGTAGGGCCCGTTGCTGACCTCCTTCCGTCATTGCGCCAGCGGCTCGACTCTTCAGGCATCACGCTGTCTCTTCTGCGTCGTGCTTCCGATGCCCATGCTTTTCAGCTCGCGAGGTCGGGCTTCTTCCCCTTTTGGGAAAAAATGAGCCGCCACCACAAGAAACACCTCCCCCTCTTCCGCGACCTATGACATCGCCCAGGACTCCGACTCAGGTATCCACGATTATTCGTCTCGCTTGGGAAGATCGCACCACATTTGAAGAAATCCTGACCCGCACGGGAGCTGCCGAGCACGAAGTGATCACGATCATGCGCCGCGAGTTGAAGCCCTCCAGCTTTCGCCTCTGGCGCAAACGCGTGAACGGTCGGGTGACCAAGCATCGCAAACTTTTTAAACAGCGACAGTCCGGCCCTGTCGACGAAGTGGAATAGCGCCTGCACTCGAGTAGACTTCGCTCCGTGATGAATCTTCCCACGACAGCCCAGCGCCTCGCGGCCCGAGAGCGCCCAAACTCAGCCGTCGTGGGAAGGCAACGCTGGAGCGAATTGCTTTTTGCGCATTGGAAAATCGATGCGGCAACTGTGCAAGCCACGCTGCCGACCGGTCTTTTTGTGGATACTTTCGGGGGTGACGCCTTCATCGGTGTGGTGCCTTTTTTCATGCAGCGCGTGCGTCCGGCCTGGCTACCGCCCCTGCCGTGGGTCTCGTGGTTTCTGGAGCTGAATGTTCGAACCTATGTCCATGATGGAAAGGGCAAGCCAGGCGTTTGGTTTTATTCCCTCGATTGCAATCAACCTCTCGCTGTCGCCATCGCGCGGCATTTTTTCCATCTCCCCTATTTTCATGCGAGCATGAGCGCCAAACGGCACGGCGGAGCGATTCGATACCTGTGCCAGCGACGCCACGAAACGGGAGCGCCTTGGTGCTACGAATGGAGTCCGGGCAAGCCGTCCACCCCTGCAGAAACGGGCTCACTCGATTTTTTCCTCGTGGAAAGGTATGTGCTCTTTTCCACGGATAGCCAAGGCCGACTCCTCGAAGGGCAGGTGCATCACGCCCCCTATCGCATTCACAGCCCTCGCGTGTCCGAATTTTCCGTCGGACCGGCAAATCTTTTAGGCTTCGATCTCCAAGGGGAGCCCATTTCCCTGCTGGGAGCGGAAGCCGTGGATGTCTCCATTTTTCAGCTCAAGCGCTGTTGAACCCTAGGACCAGACCCCAGCGGTTTTTGGAGCGGGAAATTCCGGTATTTTTATTTGGCGGGCTTGGAGGCTTTGGCTGAAGCCGCGGGATAGGCTTCGGCGCCGGGCTCTGGAACGAGCTGGAGGAGTTTTTTAACGATATCCAGAGGACTGAGGCCTTCGGAGTCGGCAGCAAAATTGGTCATGATCCGGTGACGCAGGACCGGGGGAGCGGAGCGTCGGATGTCGGCACAGCTGACATGGATGCGTCCCTCGAGGATTGCAGTGGCCTTCGCAGCAAGGATCAGACACTGGCCGGCGCGGGGGCCAGCACCTGTGGAGATATAATTTTTGGTGAGCTGCGGGGCGTGTGGATTGCCCGGGCGGGTGGACCCGACCAGGTGGGTGACATATTTGATGACATGGTCGGAGACGGGAACTTTCCGGACGACATCCTGGAGCTGCAGAAGTTCCTCGCGGGTGAGCACAGGCTGGGGGTCGGCGCGGACGCCAGCGGTGGTGGCTTTGAGGACGGCCTCCTCTTCCTCGGGCAGCGGGTAATCGACCCAGATGTTGAACATGAAGCGGTCGAGTTGGGCTTCCGGGAGCGGATAGGTGCCCTCTTGCTCCACGGGGTTCTGCGTGGCGAGCACGAAGAAGGGCTGGGCGAGTTTGTAGGTGGTGTTGCCGGCGGTGACCATTTTCTCCTGCATGGCCTCGAGGAGCGCGGCTTGGGTTTTCGGAGGGGTTCGGTTGATTTCGTCGGCAAGGAGGAGGTTGCAAAAAATCGGACCTTTGATGAAACGGAATTCCTTTTCTCCTGTTGCCTTGTTGGTTTCGAGCACATCGGTGCCGATGATGTCGCCGGGCATGAGGTCGGGAGTGAACTGCACGCGCTTGAACTCGAGGTTCAGAACCTGGGCGATGGTTTTAACAGTGAGGGTTTTTGCCATTCCGGGCAGGCCGATGAGGAGGGCGTGGCCGTTGGCAAGGATGCACATGAGGATTTGGTCGAGCACATCGCGCTGACCGATGATGACCTTGCCGACTTCGGCGCGAATGCGGTCGGTGTAGGATCGCATTTTTTCGACGAGGGCGAGTTCGTCTGCACCTGCGGCGAACTCGGGTTCGGGCGAGGTCGCTGGCGGAGGAGTGGGGGTTTGGACTGGTTCTGAGGCGATAACGCTCGCAGGAGCAGGAGCGACCGCCGTCGAGTGAAAGACAAACGACACATTGCCGACTCCGACGATATCGCCATCGGAGAGGGTGGCGGCAGAGGTGGAGATTTTATTTAGGGTGCTGCCGTTGGTGCTGTTGAGGTCGGAAAAATGCCAATGGCCATTCACCAAGCGCAGCTGGGCGTGGCGGGAGGAGACCGATGTGTCCTCAATGGGGATATCCGTATCGCTGACCCGGCCGATCAGGATGACGTCTTTTTGAAGTTCGTAGGTTTGGCCGGCATACGGACCGGATTGGAAGGTGATGCTGTAATTCATGAAGGGGTCTTACTCGATGCGGATTGAGCCGATGTCTTTGGTTTCCGTGGCGACGCGAATTTTGGAGAGAGCGGGGGAAAAATGGTGCTTGGGGAGTGGAGTGCCGGGCGGGGCCCAGACGGGGAAGTAATTCCGGGTTTTAGTAATTTGCCAGCCTGGGCCGACATCTTGGAGCATGACGAGCTTGAAAGTGCGCTTGTGGTCATCGCGTTCGTATTCTCCTTTGTAGGTAGTGAATGTCAGGAGCGACCCCGTGGCGCGAGAGTAGGTCGCGATCATTCGGGCTTGGCCGCCCCGACCGGTCTGACCCTCGATCCGATGCATCGTTTTATCGGGAAAGTAGGGCTCGGATTTTTGGAGGGTGGTGTTGATTTTTTCGAGGTCCAGCTCGTTGAGGGTGGTCGGATCGCGAGAGAGGGTCAGCCCCTCGTAGAAAGCACCCTTGTAAATAACGATCAGATCGTAGCGGCCGGGGGGAAGGCCTTTGAAGGAAAAGGCGCCGGGCTTCGCGGGATCGAGATCGCCTCGATAAACCTTCTCGGGTTCGGCGGCGGGGGTGGCGAGGATGAGTTCGATGGGCTGGGAGGGATTTGTGATTTGTCCGGCGATGCCACCGGTCGAGGCCAGGTCGGGCTTCGTGTAGAGATAGGTATTTTCTGGAGCTGCTCCATCCTCGCTGGGGTTGTTTTTTGTCGCTTCTTTGAAGTCTGCCGCGCGATCAAAAGCCATCGCAGGCCATGGGAGTGAAAGGAGAATCGTGGCGAGGAGAGCGCGGCGGGATTTCATGGTTTATTGAGGTATTCCTCCAACTGGGCTGCGACGGGGTGGAATTTCATGCGGTTGAGAACACCCTCGACGACTTTGCGGGTGTTGGGTTTTGTGTCAGGGACTTTGTCGGAATACTCGATCAACTGCGAAACCGCCCGGGGTAGAAAACTCGAAGCATCAATCTGGCTGCAGTAGGCGGAGAGCAAGGCGACGGCGCGGCGGTGGTTACCAGCTTTGGCATTCCATTGGGCTTCTCGGAGGATGTAGTCGCCACTGACTTTCGAGAGCGGAAATTCCTCCTCCCAAAGTTCGAGGGCCTTCGAGGCCTCGAGCATGTAATTCCCCTCGAGAAGGGTGGCCACATTTTCGGAAAACGAGACATCTTGAAGCGCTCCGGATTTGGCGAGGCCCTTGGCGGAATCGCGGGCTTCGTTGCGCTGCTGGATTTTCTCTGAAAACGAGACGCGAGGCGTGGCAGAGGGCGCTGGCGCGGCGGTCTTGGGTTCACTTTTCATCAAAGCTTCATTGAAAGCGAGGTCGCCCGTGGAGCCCTCGGGAGCGTTGCGACTCGCCTTGGCGGCGGCTTGGGCTTGGGAGTAAAACGCTGTCGCACCGTTGAGGTTTCCTTTTAAAAACTCGATATCGCCCAACCGGATTTTTGCCTTCGCGGCGAGTTCACTGCCTTTTCCAGTCATTGGATTCAGGATGGCTTGGCCTTTGTCGAAATCCCCAGCGGCGTAAATTGCCAACTCCGCCTCGCGCAGTTTCAGCTTCTGCGCGGTCTCGGGGGTTTTGAAATTCACTTTGAAAAACTCGATCCACCTCGAAGCCTCGGCGGGGTCGGTGTTTTCCAACTGCGTGAGAAGGATATTCTGGAGCCAGAGGATTTGGTCGGGCCGAAGCTGCTTGGCCAGGGAGAGCGAATGTTTCTCGAAAAGTGGCACCAGCA
>JBDKIG010000173.1:0-4980 GCA_039797215.1 Verrucomicrobiota bacterium
ACCGTGATGATCAAGCTGGCGAGTTCGGTCGCGCGGGCCAGGGTTTTGCAGGCTTCCGCGCCGATTTCCGCCGCGAGCTCGGTGGCGAGCGGGGCGTGCGAGTCGTAGACGGCTGTGACGGTGTATCCTTTGTCCTTGAGGCGGCGGGCCATGTTGGCGCCCATGCGACCGACTCCGATGAATGCGATGGTTTCTTTCATAATGGTGTTTGTTGGTTAAGCGGTGAAAAAGGGGTTGGCGTGTTTTTGTTCTCCAACGGTCGTGAGCGGGCCGTGGCCCGAGCAGATGATGGTGGCGTCGGGGAGAGTCAGGATTTGCTCGCGGTTGTTGCGCAGGGCGTCCGAGTAGGAAACCATCCCTCCGCCCATGGATCCGGCGAACATCGAGTCGCCGACGATGGCGACGGGCTGAGAAAGGCCCGGGATGAAAAAGGTCACCCCGCCGGCGGCATGGCCGCTGGTGAGCCGGGTTTCCACAGTGAGGCCGCCGATTTGGAAAGCCCGCCCCGGGCTGAACGACTCGGCATTCGGGAGCGGTTCCTTCTCGCAAACCCAAGCGTGCGCGCCAGTGGCTTTGACCAACCGGTCGAGATCGAGAATGTGGTCGGCGTGGATGTGGGTGATGAAAATCTGCTTCACCTGAAGCCCGTGGCTGGCGGCGAAATCGAGCATCGGTTGGCCATCGGCGCCGG
The DNA here is from genome assembly GCA_039797215.1 of Verrucomicrobiota bacterium. Lineage (GTDB taxonomy): Bacteria > Verrucomicrobiota > Verrucomicrobiia > Chthoniobacterales > Terrimicrobiaceae > UBA967. The sequence goes on from JBDKIG010000173.1 coordinate 692, forward strand.
TATCGAAAAAGGCGGCTTCCTTCGTGGAGGGATCCCAGACGAGAAAGGAATTCACGGTCATGTCCTCGAAGACCGTGTTGAAATGCGCCAAGCCAACAGGCTCTTGGACGGGCGCGGGCTTGTAGGAGGATTTCGCCAAGGCGAGGAGCGCATCGGCGCCCAGCCCCAAGGCCGCTGCGACCTTGCGGAGCGCGGATTCCTCGACTTCTCCCGACTTGAGTTTTTCTATCTCGGCGATTGTGGCACCGGACTGGGCTGCGAGCGCCTCGTCGTTAATGGAAAGCCCGCGCTGGGCTTTTCCGATAATGTCCGTGTAGCTGTCTTCGAGCGGGATTTTTTTTGGCATGTGGATCGTTTTTTTGCTTGGTCAGGAATTTATTAAGCAAGCAGTTCGGTCCAGATTTTTTTGATGTCTTTGCCGAGAATAACCATGCCTGGCACGGCTTTGGGAATTTTGGACTGAAAGTCTCAGTTTTGTGCAACTTCGAAACACTCGAGCGCCACTTGGCGGTAAAGAAGGGCCTGCGCGTAACGGTCGCTCTCTTCGACGAAGCCGCCCGCCTGGTTACGAAAAACCCGGGCGTAGTAATATGTGGGGGCGAGGATTTCAGGAGCGAAGACGAGAATGTCGCCAGGGCCGGCCTTGGCGACAAAGCCCCGCATGGCGCGCGTCCACATCGTCCGGAAATCCTCGAAATAATCCGCCATCCCGGTGGCGGCGGCTGGACGGCTTGAGGTGTCATCGATCGGCATCTGCATCGAACCTGGCGAGGCGATGCGGCCGTGCAGGAAGCCAATGCGGTCGAAGACCGGGGCCATGAATTCCATCTTGATCGGCACGCCGCTCATGTAGTCCTCGCCGCCATAGACCATTTCCTGCCCGCAATAGTAGTGACTGAAATCGCCGTTGAAGAGCACCTCCGGAAAGCGTTTCACGATCTGCACGGTGCGCCACATGTCCTGCGTGATCGTGGCGCGGTGGGTCTCGATGAAGATCGGAAGTCGTGTGGATTCCGAGGCCGCGAGGATCGCCTCGACCAAACGGAAAACCTCGTCGTCGTCCTCGATCCCCCAACCCACATGGAGCGTGAGGCAAAGGTCTCCGAGATCGGCGTGTTGGCGAGCCAAGGGAAGAGCCTCGGCGGGGGTGTTAACCCGACCGAGCCCGCAGTGAGGAAGACCCTCGATGCGGTTGATTCCCGGAACCTGCACGCCCTGAAATCCATCGGCCTTCAACCGCTCGAGCATCGCTCCACCCTCCAAGCCTGGCCACAGGCTCTGCGGCGAGAGCCCGAGAAGGGTGTCGAGGTTGAGGAAAACCTGAAGCTTCGGTGCGTCGGACGAGCCGTCGTTGATGTAGTGGGCCATCTTTTAGAACTCGTCGTAGGAGATGTGGGCGGGCGGCACACCGAGATCGGAGAGCATCTTTGTGCAGGCCTTGACCATCATTGGCGGCCCGCAGAGGTAGAATTCCACGCCGCCGATGTTCGCGTGGTTTTCGAGGGCATTCGCGAGAACGACCTCGTGGATGAAGCCGGCGTGGCCGGTCCAGGCGTCCTCGTCGAGCGGAGACGAGAGGGCGGTTGCGAAGGTGAAGTTCTGATGCTTCGCGGCGAGATCCTCGAAGAGATCGGTGTAGAACAATTCCTGACGCGAGCGGGCGCCATACCAGAAGGAAACCCGGCGGGCGGATTTCTCGACTTCGAGCAAGTGCGTGAGGTGGGCGCGCAACGGAGCCATGCCCGCGCCGCCGCCGATGTAGACCATTTCCTTGCGGGTCGGCTTGATGTGGAAATCGCCGAACGGCCCGATGGCATCGAGAGTGTCGCCGGGTTTGAGGGACCACATGTGGCTGGAGCCGGTTCCTGTCGGGCATTCCTGGCCGGGAGGCGGCGTGGCGATGCGGACATTCAGGCGGATCGTGCCTTCGCCGGAGTGGCTGGCGATCGAGTAGTTGTTGCGCTTCGCGCCATCGGGATTTTTCGCCACGAGGTCGAAGATGCCGTGCTGGCGCCAGACTGCAGCGTAGGGCTCAGGGATATCAAAGCTGCTGTAGGCGATCTCGCCGTAGGCGGGGATGGCGAATTGCAAGTAGTCGCCGGGCTCATAGGAAAGGGCGCCATCCACCGGCTCGAGCACGATCTCGCGGATGAAGGTCGAGACATTGGCCGAGCTGACGACTCGGAGCGTGCGGCTTTTTTGTTCCCGTGCACCGGCGCCGCCGGGCTTGGTGACATTCAGGTAGATTCGATTGTTGCGAACCTCGATCGGATAGGTCGCGAGGCCACGGCAGATCGGCGCGCGGGCGGGCGATCCATCGGCGAGGTTGAAGCGGCCGTTGTGCTTCGGGCATTCGATGATGCCGCCTTTCACGAGACCTTCGGCGAGGTGGTTGTTGCCGTGAGTGCAAATGCCATCGGTCGCGTAAAGGCTGCCCGCCGCATCGCGGGTCAGGGCGAAGGTTTTCCGGCCATGGTCGAATCGGAGCACATCCTCCTTGCCGAGATCGGCCTGGGCGCAAACCTCCACCCAGCCTTCGGCGTCCGGTTTGGCATCGCCCGAGACGAGGCCTTCCACGGCACGCTCTTTCGGCGGCGGGAGGACGCGCTTCACATGATAGGTCGGATCTTTTTTCTGACGAATGATGGTTGGAAAAATCTCGCGCCAGGCCGAAAGAATCGAAGGATATGGCGGCGGGCAGTCGTCCTTGATCAGCGCGTGGAGCTTGTAAAGGGAATGGAACGGCACGAGCGGGAACATGTGGTGCTCCACATGGTAGTTCATGTTCCAGTAGATGAACCGGCTGATTGGGTTCATGTAAACGGTGCGGCAGTTCAAGCGGTGGTCGAGGACATTCTCGGCGAGGCCCGCGTGCTGGCAGGTGTTGTGCACGATCATCAACCAGGTGCCAAAGAAATGCGGCAGGATGATGAGGAAAATAGGCACCCAGCTGTGAATCGCGACCGCCAGGGCAATCGTCGCCGCGTAAATCGCCACGATGATGCGGGCGTTGCGCGTGATTTTAGAAAATTCCGTCTCGGGGATGTAGGTCCGCTCATCGGCGGAAATTTTGCCAGCAGCATGGCGGAGCAACCCGGGAAAATAGCCCTTATAAACCCCAATGGCGAAAAGGCTGAAAAAAAGCTCCCGAAGCTTTGGCGGGCGCGGAATTTGAATTTCCGGATCGCGGCCGACGATGATCGTGTCGCTGTGATGCCGGGTGTGGCTCCAACGCCAGACCACGGATTCCCGCAGAACCATGAACGACGCGACTTCGTAGAGGAAATTATTCAGCCAATCTGTGCGGAAGGCCGTTCCGTGCCCTGCCTCGTGCCAGCGCGAATCCGACGCCGTGGCGTAAAGCACCGCGTAGGCCGCGTAGGGCAGGACCACCCACCAGGTCCCCCACAGCGCGAAAGTCCCCCACCCTGTCAGTCCCAGAAGGGCGAACCACAAAATCGTGTCGCGTATGGCGGGGCCGTCGCGGCGTTCGAGTAGCTTGCGCATCTCGGCGCGGGGCACTGGGCTTTGATACCAATCGGCCTCGGCAAGGCCGCGTTCGATCGCCTTCGTGGAGTTTTCTCCCGTGAGGCTGTAGTCGAGGCTTTTGGGCGGGCGCGTTAGCGTGGCGGTGGCATGGTTGTCGCTCATGGTGGTTTTTGGATGGAGTTTCTGGGTTTTGGAAATGGCAGGGAGAATTAGAGTAAAACCCCAACCCTCCGCAAACGATTGCCACAATAAACATTCGTCCTCTTTTGCCAATGGACAGGAGTTGGGTAAATATGCACAAAATTCGCACTGCACTTAATTCGGATTGCTATAACCTCGGAAGGCCCAAGCGTCCTCGCTTTTCCATGTCATCTCCAATTCGCGCATCCGATCGGCTGACTCTCAAGTATATCTACGGCTCGGTGGTTCATTACCGGCCCGGGGACAAACTGGCGCTGCGCGTCCTCGAGGATTTCGAGTTGGTTTTGATGATCGAGGGAACGGCCAGCTACCACTTGGGCGACCATGCGTCGCAGGCACCGCCGGGCAGCCTTATTCTTGCACGCCCCGGTTTTCAGGAGGCCTACACTTGGGATGCGAAATCTCCCACGCGGCATGCCTATGTGCATTTCGACATCGAGAGCATTCCCCGCGACTGGCCCCCGCTCGAGAACTGGCCGGTTCTTATCGAAAATCCCGACCCCGTGATTACTCCGATGTTGCGCCACTTGATCGGCCGCATCGCCTCGCATGGGGAGACGGCTTGGCCGATCCTGAGCGCCAAGCCCGAGGAGAGTCTT
>JBDKIG010000174.1:0-4911 GCA_039797215.1 Verrucomicrobiota bacterium
ACCTCCCAGTTCATCCCCAATCCCAGCAACTCGTGAAATAGCTTTTCGGTTTTCATTTTCCCATGCTTTTACGCTTCTCCCACTCAAATTGACGAAGAACCAACAAAAAACCCTCTCGGCCGAGACCGAGAGGGTTTGAAGTTGAGATTTTAAGCTCGTTCTAAATTAGAACGCGAAGGTCACTTTGCCACCACCCCAGACGGTGTTTGGCTGAGTAACACCACCGAGGTCTTCGAAGGCAATGCTGTAAGCGGCATAACCTGAGAGGGTGATGACATCATTGATAGCCCAAGGAACGGCAACACCAAACTCAAGGTTGTTCGCACCAGAGAAAGGAGTAAGTCCGGTGCTGCTAGGCTCAGTGTTGTAATCGAAGTTGAGACCGAATGCGACCCATGGGTCGATAGAAACAGCATCACCGATCACAGGGATGCTTCCAGCGAGGCGAAGGTCAAGATAGCTGCTGGCAACAGGAACCGATCCATATCCAGTGTCGCTATCAGGTCCGAGGTTAAAGAAGTATGTCGCCGAAGGAGTAAGGGACATAAATCCGAGATCGATATTGTATGCGGCACTTGCATTCAGCTCGTTAGCAAAGAATTGTCCGTCGTTTGGGAAGGTGTAGTAGAATGTATATCCAAGACCCACGGACAAATCCCCAAAGGTATGCACATAGTTTACTGGAACATTCAGCTCGCGATATCCATCGGTGTTTCCAAGGCCAAAAGCCATCCAGCCACCGACTGTTAGGAAATCGTTCTCAGTAATGTTCCATGTGAAGCTGGCGGTTGTGGACCAAAGTCCATTTCCATAGCCACCATCGTTACGAAGCACATTAACGCCTCGGAACATGTAGAGGCTGTCGTAGCCAGTGCTCAAGGAAGCACTATACCAAGGAGTCGGCTCCTCTTCGACCACGACGGTCTCTTTGAAGGTTTTGGTTCCCGCGAACAGCGGGGAGGCCGAGATGGCCACGGCGCTCGTGAGAGCAATCAGGGATTTAGTGAGTTTCATGGTTGTTTTTGTTGTTTGTTTTTTTTCTAACGCCGTAGACCGGCGCTAGCCTTTAGCACTAACCGTGCCAAGACTCATCAGAGCGTTTTTTCCAAGTCAACCCCTTTTTTGTGAATAACTCTGCATAAATTGCGACAAAGCTGTCGCAATTTGAGCGATTGGGGAGCTCACGCGGCGACGATGTGAATATCTTCGGGCTGGATCCGGGCGAAGATGCGCTCGCCTTCGTGGAAGTCGGACTCGGCCTGTCCGTCATTCGCGAGGACGGCGCCGAGTTGGAGCCCGCCTTGAACAGAGATTGTTAATTCGTCCACGGCACCTTTGAAGATTTCCATCTCGATGGTGCCCGGGAATGAATTCCGATTGCCGGGGTTCTCACGGGTGAGGCGTATTTTTTCTGGGCGTAGGGAAAGAAGGATTTGGGAGAGGGCGGGAGGTTGAGCGGAACGAACCGCGAGTTCGAGACCGCCCTCGAGTCGGCAATGGAGGAATTCACCCTCGGCGCGGAGGATTTCGGCTTCGACGATGTTTGACTCGCCGATGAAGGACGCGACGAAGCGGGTGGCCGGCTTGTAGTAAATCTCGTTGACGGTGCCGATCTGCTCGACGCGGCCGGCGTTGATGACGGCCACGCGGTCGCTCATGGTGAGGGCTTCTTCTTGGTCGTGGGTGACGAAAATGAAGGTGATACCGAGTTTTTTCTGGAGCTGCTTGAGCTCGACACGCATCTGGGTGCGGAGTTTGGCATCGAGGGCGCTGAGGGGTTCGTCGAGGAGCAGAACCTTGGGTTCGCAGATGATCGCGCGGGCGAGGGCAACGCGCTGGCGTTGGCCGCCGCTGAGTTGGGCAGGCTTGCGTGCGGTAAACTCCTCGAGTGAGGTCATGTTGACGACGCGGTCGACGCGCTCATGGATTTGGGTGGCCGGGATTTTTTTCATCCGCAGGCCGAAGGCGATATTCTCGTAAATCGTGAGGTGCGGGAAGAGGGCGTAATTTTGAAAGACCTGATTCACATCACGCCGGTAGGGCGGCTCGAAAGTCACATCCTTGCCGTCGAGGAGGATCTGGCCGGAGGTCGGCGTGTCAAATCCACTGATCAGGCGAAGGCAGGTCGTCTTCCCGCAACCGGAGGGGCCAAGGAAGGTCATGAACTCGCCTGCACGGATCTCGAAGCTGGCTTCCTTGAGGGCCTCGTAGGCGCCGAAGCGCTTGGTGACATTGCGTAGTTCGACCATGGATAGTACGAAAAACTAGGTCTTGTCAGCGGAGAGTTCCACGAATTTATGAGCGATTTTTTTTGGCCTCCTCGAAAAGAGTGCGCCAATGGTCGAGGCGTTCCTTGATGCGTTTTTCGAGGCCATTCTCGGTGGGTTCGAAATAACGGCGGCCCTCGGGCAGGTAGGCTTGGGGCACATAGGAGCCCTCGAAGTCATGGCTGTAAAGGTAGCCCTTGCCGTGGCCGAGACGCTCGGAGCCTTTGTAGTGGCCGTCACGGAGATGTTCGGGCACGGCGAGTGAGCGGCCTTCACGCACCTCCGCCGAGGCCTTGCCAATCGCTACGGTGGCGCTGTTGCTCTTGGGCGCGGTGGCGAGATAAAGCGTGGCGTGGGCGAGGAGGAGGTTCGCTTCCGGCAGGCCGATGAACTCGACCGCCTGCGCTGCGGCTTGAGCGACGACGAGCGCATTGGAGTCCGCCAATCCGATGTCCTCACTGGCGCAAATGACCAGCCGGCGCGTGATGAAGCGCACTTCCTCGCCGGCGTGGAGCATTTTTGCCAACCAATAAATCGCGGCGTCGGGATCACTGCCGCGAATGCTTTTAATAAACGCGCTTATCGTGTCGTAGTGCGCATCGCCGGTTCCGTCGTAAACGACCGCTTTCCGCTGAATGCTCTCCTGTGCGGCCGCGAGGTCGATTCTGGCCGAGCCATCCGCTGAGGGTGCCGTGGTGAGCGCCGCGATCTCGAGGGCGTTCAGACATTTTCTTGCATCGCCATCCGCCAGCCTGGCCAAAAAGGCGGCCGCCTCGGCGTCGATGGTGGGGTTTTGTTTTCCAAGTCCCCGATCCGAATCGCGGAGGGCGCGGTCGATGAGCAAAAGCAAATCGGCTTCCTCGAGTGGGCGGAGTTCGAAGATCTGCGAACGCGAGACCAGCGCGCTGTTGATGCTGAAGAAGGGATTCTGCGTTGTCGCCCCGATCAAACGCACCACGCCGCTTTCGACCTCGGGCAAAAGCACATCCTGCTGGGCTTTGTTGAAGCGGTGGATTTCATCGATGAAGAGAATCGTCCGAACTCCATTCGCCCGGCGTTGCGCGGCTTGAGCCACCACGCGGCGGATGTCAGCCACATTGCTCTCGACGCCACTCAGGCGCTCGAATTTCGAGTGAGTCGCACCGGCGATAACTTGGGCAAGGGTGGTTTTTCCTGTTCCCGGAGGTCCGAATAAAATCAGCGAGGAAATCCTATCCGCCTCGATCGCTCGGCGCAGAAGCTTTCCTGAACCAAGAATATGGCTCTGGCCGACATACTCCTCGAGGGTTCGGGGGCGCATCCGGGTCGCGAGTGGAGCGTCATCCAAATTCTCTATGGGTTTTTGCTGAAAAAAATCCTCCATGCGGTTTTTTGTCACCCTCGTTGATCCTGCTTGGAAATTAAAACCTGAAAATTGCGCTCCCCATTCCATCCAGTGTTCAAGCGGGTGTGCAGGGAAAATTTCCTCGATAGGATTTGACGGCATGGGAATTTTTATTAGGTTGATTTCGCTATGAACCCGCCAGCGACCGAGATGAATGACTTGGTCAAAAATTCCGTCCTATACAAAGAATTCTTGGCCGAAAGAGACGAAATTCTCCGGCACAAATGGATTGAGAGTGAGAAACAAGGCCGCGACATCGGTTTTGAGAAAGCCCTACTCGATTGGATCATTAAATACCGATCTGCATGGCGCTCCCAACGCGCCAAAGCCCTCCGGGATCAATCAACCACCAAAGATTAAACACAATCCCGCCCTTTAAAGTGGCCCCGTGAGGCCGCCAAGGTCGTATGAAAAACCAAACCGCCCAAGCGGAGGCCAACTCCGCAACCGCCCTCGACGCCGACTCGATTCAAAAAGCCATCCGCCGTATGGCCCACGAGATCGTCGAGCAGCATCCCTTCCCTGAAAAACTCGTTCTCGCCGGCATCCCCACCCGAGGCATCGAAGTAGCCCGTCGACTCGCCGACCACATCGAGAAAATCGAAGGAACGAGGCCCTACCTCGGCACGGTGGATATCTCGATGCACCGCGATGACCTTTCCACGCGTGGGAAAATCACGGCCCTCGAAGTCACGGATCTTCCCATCGATCTGGATGCCCGCCCGTTGATCTTGGTGGACGATGTATTTTTCACCGGACGGACCACCCGTGCCGCCCTTGACGCCATCGCCTCCTTCGGCAGGCCCTCGAAAATCCAGCTTGCCGTCCTCGTGGACCGCGGCCACCGCGAACTCCCCATCCGGCCTGATTTTGTCGGCAAAAACCTTCCCACTGCTCGCGAGGAAAAAATCCGCGTCCGCTTTGAAAATATCGACGGCGCTCCCGACTCCGTCCTTGTTGTGAAACCATGAACGCCTGGACCCGCAAAGACCTCACTGGACTCGATGATCTCAGCGCCGAGGAAATCACTTTCCTCCTCGATACGGCCCGCGCTTTCAAAGGCGTGGGCGAGCGCAGCCTCAAAAAAGTCCCCGCCCTCCGGGGTAAAACTCTCGTCAATTTCTTCGTCGAACCCAGCACCCGCACGCGCACCTCGTTCGAGGTCGCCGCGATGCGCCTCAGCGCGGATGTCGTCAACATCTCCGCCACGGCCTCCAGTCTTCAAAAAGGCGAAACGCTTAAAGACACAGCTCTCAATCT
>JBDKIG010000175.1:0-4904 GCA_039797215.1 Verrucomicrobiota bacterium
TGATTCCGTTTTTTTATCCTCCGTCGTGCCCTCGAAAAACCCAGCGGTCCTGGCTGCCTTTCCCAAGACCGTCGTCATCGGCCCCCACCTCGATCTCGGTGTTGGCATCGATTATCCAAAACCCGAATCCATCGGAGCAGACCGCTTGGCAAACTCAGCCGCTTGTGCCGTCTTCTATGGCACTCCCGCCGTCGTGGTGGATTTCGGCACGGCCGTGACATTCGATGTCCTCTCCGCCGAGGGATTCTACATCGGTGGAGTCATCGCCCCGGGGTTGAATGCGATGACGAATTACCTCCACGAAAAAACGGCGCTCCTCCCGCTGGTGAAATTGAAAGAGCCCAAGTCAGCCATCGGCCGCTCGACCTCCGAAGCCATGCTTTCCGGTGCAGTCCACGGGTATCGCGGTCTGATTCAGGAAATCCTCTCGCAGATCACCGCCGAGGCATTTCGAAAAAAGAAACCCATCGTCGTTGCCACCGGCGGCGACGCGAAACTCATCGCCGGAAAACTTGCAATCTTCGACCATGTCGATCCCCTCCTGACCCTGCGCGGCCTTTTGATCATCGCCGACAAAAACACACCCGCCTCTTTTTGATTTCCCGCCCCCGCGATTTGCTGGTTTTTTAAAACGCTATTCCTAGGCAACACATCAAAGTCCATGCTCCCAGCACCTCCTGGATCTGTGCTCAGATCGGGGCCCGGGAGCACTACGCCATCCCGCGCGTGCTGCATCGCTCTGGAAAACTCGAAGCGGTATTCACGGATTATTGGTCTTCTGGAATCTGGCGACCGCTCGCCCGCCTTGCTGGCGCCAAACGCCTGCTGACACGCCATCACGAGGAATTGAGCGATGCCGAAGTTTATGCCTTCAACTCCACTGCTCTGCTGGCTGGTCTTCGCGGAAAACTCGGACCCCGCCGCGAACCCTACTCGGAATTTCTTAAAATCGGGAGCCGGTTCGGGCGCCAGACGCGGGCGGCCATGGCGAAACGCCGCGAGCAGGATTGGAAAAATACGATTTTCTTCGGATACGACACGGGCTTTCTGGAAGCTGCCGCGTGGGCGAAGGATCGAGGTGCGGCGACGGTCGTTTGCCAGATGGACCCCTCGCAGGTGGAGATCGAAATGGTTCGCGAAGAGGAAAAACTTTGGCCGGGCTGGGCAAAATCTCCCCTTCTCGTGCCGGAGGAGTATTTAGCTTGGCGCAAGGCGGAGTGGGCTCTCGCCGATGTGGTGATGGTGAATTCCAAGTGGACCCTCGATGCGCTGGTGAAACTGGGCGTGCCTTCCCAAAAAATCGCCGTCGTTCCTCTGGCCTATGAGTCCTACGAAATCGAGTCGGAAATTCCACGCAGTGGCGACGGGCCAATCCGCATTCTTTATCTCGGGCAGGTGAATCTCCGCAAAGGCATCCAATACCTCCTCGAAGCCGCGCGGAGACTGGACAAAAAACATTTCCACTTTGATATCGCCGGCCCGATCTCCATTGCCGATGAGCATGTCGTCACCGCGCCATCGAATGTGACCTTTCACGGCGCCGTGACCCGCGATCGAGTGCGAGAGTTTTACCGTCAGGCGGATGTTTTCGTGCTGCCGACGATTTCCGATGGCTTCGCACTCACCCAGCTCGAGGCCATGGCCCATGGACTTCCGGTTATCACCACGCCGAATTGCGGGGAGGTTGTTCGCGATGGAATGGATGGTTTTTTAATTCCCGCACGCGATGCCTCGGCTCTGGCGAAGGCTTTGGAAACCTTGGCCGACGACCCGGAGCGTCTCGACGCCATGCGCGAGGCCGCACGCGAAAATGTTGCTCGCTTCGGGCTGGAGGCGCTGGATCAAAATCTGCGCCACATCGAGCAACGGCTCCGGCCCAGTGCCAAGATCGATCTAATCTAGCGAGGGCTTGGTTTTCTTTTTTAACTGCTCATTGCTCCAGCGGATGAATTCGCGACGCACGGCGCGATATTCGTAGCGAAGCGTGAAGGCTTGTCGGCGGTAGAGATCGGCCTGAACCGTATCGCCCTCGGCTTGCAGAGCGTCGATCTGGGTCTGGATTTTATCGAAGGATTTGTCCAGAGCCTCCAGCGTAACCATGTTCGGTTTGGCTTTGAAAATTTCGAGGTTCTTCTCGATCTCACGGATCGTCTCGACAGGCTGGTTGCAGGCCGAGAGCAGAAGGAGGATGGTCAGCACCATTCCTTGGCGCGCGAGGGGAATGAGGGAAGGCATTGTCATAGCAGGATTCTGCGAACTAAATTGACTGCAACATGGCATTCGCACACCTCGAAAATCAGATTCCGACTTCGGAGTGGGTTTGCGAGTCCGTGGCCGAGACGCGCGAAGCAGGCCGCCAACTTGCCGGTTGGCTGCGCGGTGGCGAGGTTTTGAGTTTGGAAGGACCGCTCGGAGCCGGGAAGACGACTTTCGTTCAAGGCCTCGCAGAAGGCCTTGGATGCAGGGCGGAGGAGGTTTCAAGCCCGACTTTCACACTCGTGCATGAATATCCCGACGGTCGTTTACCATTCGTTCATCTTGATCTCTACCGTCTCGAGTCACCCGAGGAACTTGCCGCCCTGGGCTTCGATGATTTGCTCTCGGGTTCCACCATCGCCGCCATCGAGTGGGGTGACAAATTCCCCCAAGCTCTTCCGCCCCACACCCAGCGGTTTGTTTTTTCGATGGATGGTGACGCGAGAAAAATCCGGAGGTTGCCTTGAAAATTCTGTCCATCGAATGTTCGAGCGGACGCGGCAGTATTGCGGTGACCGAATGTGACCGGACTGTTTTCTCCCTCGATTTTGAAAATCCCCGTGGGCGCGGAGTGAAGTTTTTCGCAGCCTTGGAGGATGCCGTCTCCCGCTGCGGTGATTTCGCCCAAATCCTCGTCGGCACCGGCCCTGGCAGCTACAACAGCCTGCGCGCCTCGATCGCCGCGGCATGGGGCCTAGCCAAAGCTCGGCGCGTCCCCTTAAAAGGCATCCCTTCTATTTTCGGCTACGATGCGCCCGAGTATTTTGTCCTTGGCGATGCTCGAGCGGGGCAGTGGTTTCTGGCCCATATTCGCGGGGGAGCCCTCGTTACCCCGATCGATTTGCTCCCGCCCGAACATGCCACCGCACGCCTGACAAATGGGATTCCTGTTTTTTCCACGAGCCCCATCCTGGATTCGGCTTGTTACGAAGCCCCCCAAGCGCGTTTTCTGCCTTGGCACCTGGGCCAATCCGGCGCTGCCGATCCGATTTATTTGAAGCCACCGCACATCATCAAGCCCGCCGCATGACTCCCGCCCTCCAACCTTCCACCATCCAAAAAATCGGACCCGAACTCGCCATCGCATGGAATGATGGAGTCGAGACTTACCTCCCCCTCGAATTTCTCCGCCGCCACTGTCCCTGTGCGGCCTGCGGCGGCGAGCCCGATGTGATGGGGCATGTCGTTCGGCCACCCGTTTCCTACAATGAGAAGAGCTTCGACCTCGCCGGTTGGCAAGGGGTCGGGGGTTACGCGATCCAGCCGAAATGGGGCGATAGTCACTCGACGGGAATTTTTTCCTACAAATACCTCCGCCGCCTCTCGGAATTCGCACCCTGATTTTTCAAAAATGAATTCCGATTCCGACATTCACAGCCTGCGCGTGGACTACAAACACGAGCCGCTCACCGATGACTCGCTCGATCCCGACCCGATCGCGCAGTTCCGCCAATGGTTCGACGAAGCCCGCTCCTCCGGGATTCCCGAGCCCAATGCGATGACGCTTGGAACGGCCGACAAATGTGGACGCGTCTCATGCCGCACCGTTTTGCTGAAGGCCTACGATGACCGAGGATTTGTCTTTTTCACCAACTACGGCAGCCGCAAAGCCCGGCAAATCGCCAAAAACCCCCACGCCGCCTTGCTTTTTCCTTGGGTCGCGCTCGCCCGCCAGATCGAAATCGCCGGCCCGGTCGAAAAAATCAGCGCTGCCGAATCGCTCGCCTACTTCCTGAGCCGCCCGGTCGGCAGCCGCCTCGGTGCCTGGGTCTCCGACCAAAGCCAAGTCATCTCCTCACGAAGTGTGCTCCTCACGAAATACGAGAAATTGAAAAAACAGTTCGCCGACGGCAAAATCCCAAAGCCTGACTTCTGGGGCGGCTATCGCGTGATTCCCGAAACGATCGAGTTCTGGCAAGGCGGCGGCGACCGACTGCACGACCGATTCCTTTATGCAAAAAAAAACCGCACATGGTCTCATGTGCGGCTCTCGCCGTGAACTCTGAATTGTTGTCTATCTCCCAAGAATCTCCTCGTAGAGCGACTTCATTTGCGCAGCGACCTTAGGCCAGGTGAATTTCTCCTCTACCAACCGCCGCCCCCGCCGACCCATCTCGATACGATCGGAATCGCTCATATCGAGCAACGCCTTCAAGCCGTCCCATTTCGCATTCTCCATTCCCTCATTTCGAATTTCCAGGGCCGATTGACTGGCAAATCCCTCTGGCAAATTGCACTCCGGCGTCATTGCCACCGGCAACCCATAAGCCCAAGCCTCCAGCACCGACATCGGTAACCCCTCGCTCAAGCTGGGCAATACAAACGCATCAGCCCGCCGGAGCAATTGCTCCTTCTCCTCCCCGAACGCCGGACCATAGAAAACCACATCCGCTCCCTCCGCCTCCTGCGCTGTTGCGGAACATGGAATATGTTTCGATCTCTGCACAACTCTCACCCCCAGCTCCGAGCATAGCTCGATCAACTCCCCCTCATGCCCACCTTGCTCCCAACCCGCGATCAACAATTGCCATTCCCTTGAGTTTTGAATGCCGGATTTTTGATTTTGGATTCCCGCCCAGGCTTTTAAAAAACCCACCAGCCCCTTCTTCGGATGAATCCTTCCCAAAAAAAGCAAACTCTTTCTTCCC
>JBDKIG010000176.1:0-4824 GCA_039797215.1 Verrucomicrobiota bacterium
AAGAGTCGGCCAATGGCAAACCCTATTGGGATCTTAAACTCCGTGATGCCGGGGATTCGCTGACGCTCCGGGCATGGACCGATACCGACGCTTTCCGCCACTGCTCCGAGATTTCGCGAGGGGATTTCTTGGAGGTCGAGGGAGATTTTGTGGTAAATGGCGGCTTCGGTCTGGACGCCAGGCGCTGGCGCCTTCGCACTCTGGATGAAGAAGAAATCAAGTCCCTCCTCGCTGGCGGAGCGGAAGAATCCCTTTCAGTCGATCGCGACTTTGGCGATGTCGCTCGTCTAGCTGGAGAGATTCGCGATCCGCGTCTGCACGCCCTCTGCGCGATTTTCTTGGAGGAATTCGGGAGTCGATTTAAACGCGCCGCCGCCGCTCGTTTCAACCACCACGCCCACCGCGGTGGACTCCTTCGACACACTGGCCAGATGATGCGAACGGCGGATTCGGTTGCTCAGGCCTACCCTGACTTGAACCGCGATCTCTTGCTCGCCGGTGTGCTTTTTCATGACTCTGGGAAACTTTGGGAGATGTGTCCGCCGGAGGCAGGATTTGGCATCCCTCGAGAGATCCGGGGCGAATTGCTGGGGCACATTTCGATTGGAATCGAACTGGTGAACTCGCTCTGGAGAAAACTACCTCTTGAGGAATGGAAAGCCCTGGTTCCCTCCACGGAAGATGTCCGCCTGCATCTCCTGCACCTTATTGCCTCGCACCACGGTGAGTTACAATTTGGCTCACCCGTCGAGCCCAAAACCCCCGAAGCCATCGCGCTGAACATGGTCGATAATCTCGATGCCAAGCTGGAAATGCTCGCCATGGCCTACGCCCGCCAACCCGAAATCGCCCCAGGAATCCACGAGCGCGTCAAATCCCTCAACACCAGCCCGGTCAAACCACTCGGATTTTTTCCTGAACAGACGGAGGGTTGATGCTCGGTGCAAACGGTCGTTATGCCCGATCCTGAAGGATTGACCACAGAGGACACAGAAAGCTCAGAGGTTTAGCGATTTCTTGATTTTTGAGTTTTTTGAGATGGGGCTCCGCGCCTTTTATCCCAAATACGGATTTTTATATTGAAGGACAGGATGAAAAGGATTCACAGGCGTTGGTTCTGAAACCAATAGATCGGACAAATTCATTCTATTCGATTCGGAGCAATTCATTCCCCCTCCGTGTTCTCTGTGTTCTCTGTGGTCTATTCCGCTGGATTCGGGTTTATGGATCAAAAAAAGGGCCGCCTGATATGGCGGCCCTTTTTGTTGGGAATCTGATTGGTGCGATTAGCGCTTGGAGAATTGGAAGCGCTTGCGGGCGCCGGGGCGACCGGGCTTTTTGCGCTCCTTCATGCGAGGATCGCGGGTGAGGAGTCCCTCCTGCTTGAGTTGGATGCGGAGGGTTTCGTTGACTTCAAGAAGGGCGCGGCTGAGGGCGAGGCGCAGGGCGCCGGCTTGGCCGTTGATTCCGCCGCCGGTGGCTTTGGCTGTGACATCATAGCTATGAACCGCATTGGCGATTTCCAGCGGACGGAGGATTTGGTTTTGAAGCGAGAGGCTGGTGAAGTAGTCGGAAAAATCGCGGCCATTGACCTTGATGGCGCCGGTTCCGGATTGCATGCGAATGCTGGCAACGGAGGTTTTACGGCGACCTGTCGTTTGGATTGGGGCTTCTGTTTTGCTCATGGAAATAAAAATCAGGCGGGTTGCGGATTCTGGGCTGTGTGCGGGTGTTCGCTGCCAGCGTAAACTTTCAACTTGCCATAGAGGGCGCGGCCGAGGCGGTTGTGCGGGATCATTCCACGAACAGCGCGTTCGATGATGAGTTCCGGACGGCGTTCACGGCGTGCACGGAAAGTCTCGGTTTTGTGACCGCCGACATAGCCGGAGAAGCTCATGTAGGTTTTGGCGGTTTCCTTTTTGCCGCCGATGGCGACTTTGGATGCGTTGAGGACGACCACGAAGTCGCCTGTGTCGACATGCGGGGTGAAGATGGCTTTGTTTTTACCGCGGAGGAGATTGGCGGCCTGAACGGCAATGCGGCCGAGTGGTTGGCCGGCGGCGTCAATCACCCACCACTTGCGGTCGACTTGCTCGGCTTTGGCAGAATAGGTTTTCATCGTTGAGAGCCGGGGACAATGAATGAACGGTTTCGCGGTGTCAAACCTTCAGCCAAGGTTTTTTTGGTTATCCGTTTTGCTCGGCCAGAGATTCGCGAACTCCTCGGATCACGAACTCCTGCTCGGCCGGTGTGAGGTAGGGATTGAGAGGCAGGCTGATCACTTCGCGAGAGGCGGCTTCGGCGGCGGGGAAGTCGCCGTATTGATATCCAAGATGGGAAAAAACCGGCTGCTCGTGGAGGCACTTGGGATAATAGACGGCGGTCGGAATGCCTTTGGCTTTCAGAGTCTCTCCGAGCGCGTCGCGGCGCGAAGCACGAAGAGTGTATTGCGCGTAAACATGAGTGTTCCCCTCACGGATTTGGGGAGTCTCACAAACATCGTGGAGTTTTTCCGAGTAGTGCGCGCCGAGGCGACCGCGAGCTGTGACTTCGTTAGCAAAACCGGGCCATTTGCCGAGCATGATGGCGGCTTGGAGCGTATCGAAGCGGCCGTTCATTCCGACGAGGTCGTGGAAGTGTCGGCGAATTCCCCCGTGGGTTCTGATGGCGCGCATTTTCAGGGCAAGGTCATCGTCGTTTGTAAAAAGCGCACCGCCCTCGCCGTAGCAGCCGAGAGGTTTTGCGGGATAGAAACTCGTGCTGGCGATCGCCGTGACCCCGCAGCTCCGTCGCCCGTGGCGAGTGGCTCCGAAACTTTGCGCGGCATCTTCGATGACGGTGAGCCCATGCTTTTCGGCCATCGCGTTGATCGCGTCGTAGTCGGGCATTTGACCGAAAAGACTGACGGGCAAAAGAGCTTTGGTGCGGGGTGTGATGGCGGCCTCGATCTGGTCCACGGCGATATTGAAATCCAGCGGATCGATATCCACGAAGACCGGCTTCGCGCCGACTTGGAGAATCACCTCCGCCGTGCTGATCCAGGTAAAAGGAACCGTGATGACCTCGTCGCCCGGGCCGATTTCAAGAGCCCGGAGAGCGATCTCGAGGCTGTCGGTGCCACTGGCCACGGTGATGGCGTGGCGGCATCCGACGAAATCCGCGAGCACGGTTTCCAATTCCTCGACTTCCGGCCCCATGATGAAGCGGCCGTGCTCCAGCACGCGGTGAATGCGCTCGTTGATTGCGGGCTCGAATTTTCTGTATTGGGCTTTGAGGTCGATAAAATCCATGCGGCGTTGCGGGAGTTTGATTCGGCTCTTATGATTCCGATTGTTTCATGAATCGCACACTCTTTTTTTGCATCGGCTTGGTTGCCGTCCTTCCGATTTGGAGTCTTCACGCGAAGCCGATACCCAAGCTGGAATGTCTGGAGCCTGTTTATGAATTCGGAACGGTGGACGGAGCCAAGCCCGTCTCGCACACTTTCCAAATCCGAAACGCTGGCGATGCGGAATTGCTGATCCGAAAAATCCACGCGCCCTGTGGCTGCACGAGTTTTCTTTTATCGAACAAAACTCTTTCACCCGGTGCGACGCTTGGCATTCCGGTTACCGTCTCCTTGCAGGGACGAAAAGGTCCGGAGGAAAAAAGCGTTTATCTCGAAACAAATGACCCCTCCGGCATGCCATTTCAACTCTCGCTGCGAGGCGTGGTCGGATCGGGAATCGAGATCCAGCCACCGATGATGACGCTTCGGAAAAACCCCAAATCGACGGAGGTTTTTGCCGAAGTGACGATCCGTGATCTGGCGAAGAAACCACTGGTTTTTCTGGAGGCCAAAACGACCGAGGGAAAGCTCGAGATTTCCTCTACTCCGCTGAAGGACGGGGATGGTTTTACCCTCCGGGCGAAGCCGGTGGCGAATCTCTTGCCGGGGCAGCAAAAAGATAAAATCCAAATCCAAATCGAGAGTGGGGGAGTGAAAAACAGCCTCTCGGTGGATGCCTTGATTCTCCTGCCGGCGGAATTGATCGCTGCGCCCTCGGTGCTTCGTTTGGACACGAAGGCCGCCGCGCCGCTCTCGCGGACGATCATTGTGCGCAGCCCGGGCGGAATTAATTTTCGGGTCGATTCGGTCGAGCTTCCAGAGGAGATGATGACTTCAAAAATCGAGGCCATGGGTGAGACCTCATCGCGGATTGTGATCGGAAATATCCAGCCCAAGCGCGAGCTCGACGGGAAGAAATTGATCCTTCGAATTGGGGGATCAAAACCTCGCGTTCTGGAAATTCCGATCGTTGTGACGCGATAAAAAAAGCGGCGGAGAGGTCTATTTGGCGACAGGCAATTTCGCCTCGGGATTCGCGCTGGCGGTTTTCTTCGTCGAGTTGAATTCGATCAAGTCTGCCATGATTCGTAGAGATTCATTGCGAATCGGATCGGGCTCGGGAGTCTTGTCCTTCGGATCACTGCCTTCGCCTTCTTCCTCGGGGTCGTCGTATTTTTTATCCCGCTCGCGCTCGTAGGCGACGACTTCGAGGTCTTGGCGATTGTTGTTCACATCGTCCAAGGTGACTTGCCAGACCTTCGCATCGATGATCGGGCCGCGAGCCAGACGCTCCGCTTTTCGGGCTTCGGTGCGGGACTTGTCGTCGGCTAGTTCTTTTTTGCGGGCATCCATGTTGGTGCTGATGGTGTTTTTTTCCAACCGCTCGCGGAAGCGTTGCATGTCCTCGCTGACATAAAGAAACTCGGGATCCGCGGCGATGCGGCGGGCTGAGCGTTCGCGGAGTTCTGCGACGAAAAGTTCTCCGGCGTTCGGGC
>JBDKIG010000177.1:0-4813 GCA_039797215.1 Verrucomicrobiota bacterium
ATTGGCGGGGTTTCTTTGGTTTGGTTTGTAACACCCATAACCATAGCAGCTTGCTGCGGAAACCCCGCCAATATTTTGCCCTAATGCGAAAAATTCGGGCTAAACCCTCGCCAATCTTTTTTCCAGATGTGAACAATGCGGGCTAGCGGAAAGTGGGCGGGCTACTGGTCTTGAAGAGTTGCGCCCATTCAGAGGCCGAATTCAGCGCACTCTGCTTATTGAGTTGATAAAGCCTCAGCATGGTTGGCTCCGGCCATGGCTTGGTTACCTCCGAGTCGCGATTCATAGGACCGTGTTCCCATCGCAAGTAGTACTGGGTGCCATTCTCGCCGGTGCTTCCGGAATCTTCGATCCAATTCACGGTCATCGGTCTTTCTTTGAAGCGCGACTCCGCTTTCTCCAATGACGCGGGCCATGGATTGATGCGATCGAAGAGATTTTTAGGAAAGCTCGGATTTGGCACTTTGACGTGCACATCAAACTCAAAAATAGAGGCCTGAAGGATCTCGGTTGGCTTATGAAAGGGGGTCCTGTTTCGGTTCACTGAGGTGATGCGCAAGCGGACTTTTTGCGTAGTCACAGGGTTCATCGAATACATAAAGGTTTCATTTAGAAACGTAGTCTGCATTCTTGTGGATTGGTACGCCCGTTGCCAATTGACGCCGTCCCAATAATCCAACTCGAAAGCTAGGATATCCAAACGCAATTGACGCATGGAAAAATGTTCGAAGGTGATGGGCTTATCGAATTTGAATTCCAACCAGGGCTGCTGATCCTCCTCCTTTGGTAACCAGCGCGTCTTGAGGTCGCCATCGGTGGCTTTTGCAACTTCGAATCCGGGCATTTCGCTGCTAGCCTGTAGCGTCCTTTTTAATTTCAAATTCGAAGTGGGAACGAGCGTATACTCATGGGTGTTGCCAAGAGGCATGAGGGTGCTTTCATCCAGCACGATGACTCCTGGTCCGTATTTAATGTGACTAAATTTCTGGAGCAGTTTTCCGTCACCGATGGCTTGGACTGGCGAGACGCTGATTTCTGAAGGACCTGACGCGAACCATCTCGAGCGGTAGTCCCAGGCAGTAGCTGCCACGCTTTGCCAACTGCCATTGATAAATTGTGCATTATAGAACTGGGTGTTCCCGTCCGCATCGAAACGCTGATAGGTGATGATTGGCTTTTTGCTCGAGGTAAACCCGATTCCAGGATTGTTCAGCATCCCGCTGTTGCGAGGAACCGGGCAAACGATGGTTCCTTCGGTGTCACTTTTCAAAGGGGTAGAGAGACTCTTGCCGGCGATGGTTTCCCAGTTTTGCAAATCCTTGCTGCGAATGTGGCAAACCGTATTAAAAGAATCCGGCGACTTTGCATCCGCCCACACATAGACCGCATGGACATAACCATCCGGTCCAAGAACCATATTATTATAAGCGTACTGATTCGTTTCCATGCCGGCCGTTAAGACTTTAGAAGTTCCCCATTTTCCGGTGGATTGATCGTAAACAGACCAAAGATTTTCGCCTTTTACCGCACTGCCATCGCGAAACTTACACATCAGCCCATTGGTCAACGATTGGACGAAAGTCTGATAGTGATAGCCGCGCCCCTCCGGAATGGCAGAGGTGTTCCAACGCGAAATGTTGTGAGGTGTCTCGGACCGATAATAGATGGGACCTGAACCGGCTTTTGTGAAACCCCGATTGTAGGCAGAGGCGTGGATGTGGCCGGTGTCGTCCACTGCCAACGAAAGATTGCAGTGGGCACTACTCGCCCAACCTTGCACCTCTGGAAACGTGTAAAAGCTCCAGGTGCGAGAACCTAGTTTGCGCTGGGCGATCGCTACGTGCCGATCTTTGTCGTAGTAGAGGACATACTGATAACTGCCACGGGTCACCAAAACGGGGAATCCGATCGCATGGACCGACCAGACTGGGGCGATATCGAGTTGGGGAACGGTTTTGGAAGCATCATCTTCCGCGCGCGCGACGCAAGGAATGAGGGCCATGCAAGCCGCAAACCAGAGCCGTCGCCTCAGGATGCTGACGCCAAGGGAGTTGCGACGAGCTAACGAGTGGGACATCCGGTGGGGGCTCAG
Source organism: Verrucomicrobiota bacterium (assembly GCA_039797215.1). Taxonomy (GTDB): domain Bacteria; phylum Verrucomicrobiota; class Verrucomicrobiia; order Chthoniobacterales; family Terrimicrobiaceae; genus UBA967. The sequence continues at coordinate 2,093 of JBDKIG010000177.1, forward strand.
GATCATTCTCATACGGTTAACAACGCCGAGCCCCACGAAAACTTACCCCGAATTTTTCACATCTGGCCAAAAGATTGGCGGAGTTTCCGCGGTAAACAGGGAGGCCGACTGCCCCATTCTGACGCGCGGGAAGCGGACAGACCTCGGTCCTCCTTCTCTCAGTGGGAGCTCTTGAGAGTCCCGAAAGGGACAGACAATTTTCATTCGGCGCGCCGCGGCCTGAGTACGACAGTGAAGACGCCAGGTCCTTTTCTGAGAGGGCACCTAGGCCGGCCCGAAAGTGATCCGGATTCTTCTCAATCAGTCCATGCTCCTCGAACGCGGTACCCTCCACGCTCAAGCGGGCTGGTTCCGCCATCGAAGTCGTCGGTGAATGGCAGCATTGATGGAACGTGTCCGAGGGATGCCCGACGAGCACGGGCCACAGGGCGACGCCGCTTTGATCCCAAAACTTGCCGTCCCGCACCTATCGAGCACGCCGGGATTTCGGCAATGCTCGTGGCTGTTTGGGTGTTCCTTCCCCCCGGCCTCCGCGTCCGCCTGCACATGCACGAAACCTGAGTTCCCATGAATTCACGGCCGCACGCGGCAGCTTGCAGGGTTCGATCCGGCCATCGCCCCAATCCTCCCCAACCATCCGCTGAAAGCCGCCGATTTCCATTCCTCCAAACGACACGAACCCCACCCATGAAACCCCAGTCGCCGCGCTCATTCTGTCTCCTCCTCTTCGCCCTTCTCGCGATGGCAGCCGCGAGACTTCCCGCCGCCGAGACCCCGACCTTGTTCGATCGCGAGAATCTCGTGGCGTGGTGCATCGTGCCCTTCGACGGGAAACAGCGCACCCCGGAGCAACGGGCCGAAATGCTCAAGCGATTGGGCATAAAACACTTCGCCTATGACCATCGGCCCGAACATCACGAGAGCTTTGAACGGGAACTCCTCGCGCTGAAGAAACACGACATCCACTTGCTCTCCGTGATCAGTCCGAGCCCGCAGATGTTTGCCCTATTAGAAAAACACGACCTGAAGCCGCAGGTGTGGGCCTCGTTTGCCGCCGCACCGGACTCCGTCACTGATTTTGAGGAGCGCGTGCAGTTCTCGGTTGCCGCCATTTTGCCGCTCGTCGAGCAAACCCGTAAGCAGGGCCTCCCGCTCGGCCTTTACGCGCATGGCGGCTGGAGCGGTTATCCGGACAACATGGTGGCCGTGGCAAAATGTCTGCGCGAGAGACACGGAGCGAGCCATGTCGGCATCGTGTACAGCCTCCACTGGGCGCATAATGTTCTGGATCGATTCCCTGCGGTCATGGAGGCCCTGAAGCCCTATTTGATCTGCCTGAACCTCAACGGCATGACAAAAAACGGCCCCGCGCTCGGCAAGATGATCCTGCCTCTGGGGGAGGGCGACCTGGATCTGACGTTGCTCAAACAAATCCGCGACAGCGGTTACACCGGGCCGATCGGCATTCTCAATCACTCCAACGAAGACGCCGAGGTGCGACTCCAGGACAATCTCGATGGCCTCGCCTGGCTCGAGCCGCAATTGGCCGGCAAACCCGCCGGGACGAAACCAAGGCCACGCAGTTGGATGGAGCCTTCCGAAGTGAGCGCCCAGATGTTCGCACGCTCCAACCTCGCCGCCTGGTGTATTGTTCCTTTCGACAGCAAAAAACGGGGCCCGGAGGAGCGGGCGGCGATGCTGGAGAGGATCGGGATTCGGAAATTCGTCTATGATTGGCGCGCGGAGCACAAGGCGCAGTGGGACGAGGAACTGGATGCGCTCAAGCGCCACCACATCGAGCTGTTGGGGTGGTGGTTTCCGACCACTTTGAATGACGACGCGAAAGCCGCCCTTGCGCTTTTCAAACGTCATGGCGTGAAGCCCCAACTCTGGGTCAGTGGCGATGGCGGAGCGATTCAGGTGAAGGATGCGGCGGACCAAAGAGCTCGAATTGCAAAGGAAGTGGAACGGCTAACTCCCATCGCGGTTGCGGCGGGGGAGATCGGCTGCACGGTGGGCCTCTACAATCACGGAGGCTGGTACGGAGAGCCGGAGAACGCCCTAGTCATCGTCGAAACCCTGAAGGCGCAGGGAATCACCAACGTGGGCATCGTTTACAACCTGCACCACGGCCACGCGCACCTTAAAGGGCTTGTGCGGGTGTTGGCCAGGACCCTCCCGCATCTGCTCTGCTTTAATCTCAACGGCATGGATAAGGGTGGCGATACCGCAGGGCGCAAGATCCTGCCGCTCGGCGTCGGCACCGAAGATCTGGGGGTGCTCCGCACGCTACGCGAAAGTGGTTATCGCGGACCAATTGGGATCCTCAATCATACCAATGAAGACGCGGAGGCCCGCTTGCTCGACAATATCGACGGCTTGAATTGGCTCACGCCAAAGCTCGACGGCAGGGCCCCGGGCCCCAGGCCTCCGTACCGGACCTTCGCCGGCCAATAGTGTCGGGCTCTTGGGCCTCCGTGAGGCCCGACGAGGTGCGCAATCAGGCCCGCCGCGGGCGTTTTCCCGCGCGGAATGGCATGGCCGCCGGGGGCCGACAGACGATTGGCACCCGAGTCAATTGCCGTGGCGGCGGTTCTCTTCGATCGCAGACTCGACCTCGGCGGGGTCGAGCAAGGTCGCATAGGCGTGGGATTCCTGGGCGAGAAGCTTGCCAAGTATCGCCGGTGGTACCTTGTCCATCCGAGTGTTGATCGCCAAGAG
>JBDKIG010000178.1:0-4787 GCA_039797215.1 Verrucomicrobiota bacterium
AATCCAAGAACGGCGGAGAAAGCGGCGGAAAGCAGAATCATGCGAATGAGCGGATCTTGCGGGTCGTTGGCGGGTTCGGTCATGCGGGGATAAAAATGAACGCGGACGGGATTGTCAATTCACTCGTGGCGAAGTGCCTTCACGGGGTCGAGTTTGGCGGCGAACCAAGCCGGGATCAGCGCCGCCACGGAACAAATCACAAATGCGCTCAGGCAAATGATCGCCACATCCGACGCGACGATCTCGGCGGGGATTTCGCTGAACTGATAGACTGACGCTGGAAACACCTCCACGCCTAGGGCGCGTGAAAGAAAATGATTCGCCTCGTTTCGGTATTGGGTGAGCGAGATGCCGAGGCCGAGACCGATGAGTGTGCCAAAAACTCCGACAACCATTCCCTGAGCGAGAAAAACACCCACGATCTGGTTCGTTCGTGCCCCGAGGGCCTTCATCACGCCGATCTCGCGGGTCTTTTGCACCGTCACGGTGATGAGGGTGTTCATGATCCCAAAAGCTGCCACTAGGATAATAAACATAAGAATGAAAAACATGACCTGACGCTCCATGCGGATGGCATCGAAAATTTGCTTATTCATATCCATCCAGCTCATCGAATAGGCGGGCGAATCGAGGCGGGAGTTGAGGTCGTTGCGGACCTTGTCGGCGAGGTAGGGATCCTTCGTTTTCACTGCCAGGCCGTGGGCGGCAGGGCCGAGGTTGTAGAGTTCCTGCCCGATGTGAAGCGGCACGATCAAAAATTCGCTGTCGTAGAGGTAGCGTCCACTCTCGAAAATCCCCGTCACCTCCAACTCCGTCGGCAGGATGAGTTGCTTCAGCGAGGCGATGTCCTCCGGCTTGCCACCGGTTTTTTCGAGTCGTTCGATTTCGTTTAGGATCTCTTTGAAATTTCCCGGTGAGAAAATCGTGAGCGTTTCGCCCACGGTGACGCCCAGCTCCCGGGCGAGTTCCGAACCAAGAATCGTTTTGCTCCCTTCAAGATCGTATTCGCCCTCGATGATAAAAGGGGAGATGTCCACCACGCCGCGCTCCTGCTCGGGATCGACGCCCCGGATTTTGGGAGCCAGTCGACGATTCTGATATTGGGCGATCACGGGCCCCAGCACGAACGGAGCGACGGCCAGGACATCGGGGTCTTTTTTCACGCTGGCCGCCGTGTTTTCCCAATCCTCGAGCACCCCGCCGCTGGTCACAACCACATGTGGATCGAAGCCGATGACTTTCCGGCGCAACTCCTGCTCGAACCCCGTCATCACCGAAATCACCAAAATCAAAACCATGATCCCTAGGGTGACGCCGAGAATGGAAATCAGGGTGATGATCGAAAGAAAGGTGCGCTTCGGCTTGAGGTAGCGCATGGCAAGAAACAGGCTGAAACTCTTCGGCATTTGCGGGATTTTCTACACGCGCCTGCCGAGGCCGGAAACAAATTCCTGCAATCCATTGCTCAAGGCCCAGGAGGGCACTGCTTGTCAGGTCCGGAGCATTGCCCGCAAACACGCCGATTCGGCGCTGACAATCAGAGCCCTCCTCGCCGTATGACTTCGACTACCAACTCAGCCTGCGAATCTCTCCCTGCCAAGACCACTGATCCGGACTCCTACGCAGCCCAGCGCGCACCGGGTTCTGCCGCACATATTCCCAGCGATCATCGTAATGTTCACGCCCACGCATTTGCCGGTCCCAATGTCCTCTTTGCCAAACCGGTTGCTCCAGCGGATCAGGCCAATTTCTTGAGGCATGCGCTTTCCATTTTTTCATCCAGAGATCCAAGCGTGGTTCGATCATCTCACCTGGTGAACAGAAAAAATGGATGTGATCGGGCATGAAAATGTAGCGTCCGACAACCCAACTTTCGTCGGCATTCCAAGCGGACACGACTGCTTCCAGAGAACTAGTTCTGTCCAAAATCCGCTTTCTTTCAAAGGAACACACCGTCACGAGCAAAACAACTGAATGCGACCGGCCTTTGTTGACCTCGTGTGGAAAAGGCCGCTGACGCACGGGATACCTGCCTGGCACTTCCGAGTCCATTGGGCCAACGCACCAAAGATTGCGTGAGCCAGCAAGGAATTCGTGCAGGAGGAACCTGCTTATCAGGTCCGGAGCGTTGCCCGCAAACACGCCGATTCGGCGCTGACAAGCAGCGCCCTCCTGGAGCCATTTTTGGGAATGCTCTTGCTCCCTCCAGCCTGCGGGCCTAGGAAAACGAGCAGCCTCAACGCGCCATGGACGACTTCGATTTTGAATTGGTGGATAACGAAAAGCGGCACCTCTCGCGGCATTCCCTCGCGAGGTTGAAGGCCTTGGCACCTACTTTTTCAGAGCGTTCCCGCGAGCGTTTGGCCTGTGTGGAGCTGATCGCCGAGCGGGAGCAGGCCTTGGCGCAAGTCGCCGTGAAAGTCGCGGCGCGGCGTTCGATGTGGGCGCTTTTCCTCTCGGTGGTGGCCCTTGTGGTTCCGATCGTTCTTTTTGTCGCCTGGACGATGTTCCAGCAAAAGCCCGCCGAGGAACCCCGCTATGAACGTCCGCGCCCCGTCGTGCGCAACATTCCGACTCCGGAGCCAACGCCTGAGCCTGAACCCGAACCGGAAAAGACTCCAGAGCCGCTTCCTTCCTCGCTGGGCGAGTTGCCAGGGCCTACGCTCTGACGGGAGTAAATAGCTCGTGCGCGAGCACGCTCAGGCAGTAGATCGCGGCCGTCTCGGTGCGAAGAATGATCGGACCAAGAGAAATCGGTTGGCACCCGTGGCTTTTGGCCAAGGCGATTTCCGCCGGAGTAAAATCTCCCTCCGGGCCGACGAACACCGTGACTTCGCGGGGCAGGTGGCCGTGCTGCGAAGAGTAGTCGGCGAGGACTTCCTTGAGAGTGCGTGCATCGGGTTGGAGGGATGCGATGAGGAGTAGGGATTTTTTGTCGAGGCGTTCGAGAAATTCCCGCGGCGGAACCGGCGAGGCAATTTCGGGAAGGTGGTTTTGCCCGCACTGCTTGCAAGCCTCGAGAGCCACGGCCTGCCACTTCTCGCGCTTCTTGGCGATTTCATCCGCCTCGAGTTGGACAATCGTTCGGTCTGAAAGCAGCGGCACGACCCGTGTGGCGCCAAGTTCCACGGCCTTCTGCACGATGAGATCCATGTTTTTCCCCTTGGGCACCGCTTGAGCGAGCGTGATCGCGCACGGCGGGGGAGGGGTTTTGGCGGGAGCCGAGATTTTGAGGACGACGCGGGAACCGTTCTTGGAATCGATCAGCGCGGAAGCCTCGCGGCCTTGACCATCAAAAACAGTCGCACGGTCGCCAATTTCCAGGCGCAGGACATTGAGGCAGTGGTGGGACTCCGATTCGTCGAGCGTGGCGGATTCCCAGTTTTCAGGAGCGAGATGGAAGCGATGCATATTTTTCGAAAATGTAGTCTCGGAGCGCGACGTGCCAGTGACGCGGGGTGATTCCCGTGGCGGCCGCGAGCTTGGAGGTGGAAAGGATGGAAAAAACAGGGCGCGGCGCAATGAATTGTTTCATCTGCGAGAGGGGAACGCCTCCGACCTTCGTGGTCTTCAGGGGCAGACCGGCCTCGGCGGCAAATTCGAGGGCCTTCTCGCCATACTCCCGCCACGAGCAGGAACCCGAGTTGCAGGCATGGTAGAGGCCGCCTGGCAGGGGTTGGGTAAGAAATGGCTCGAGCCATTGGGCGACATCCGGCGCGTAGGTCGGAGCGGAAAATTTGTCATCCACCGCTTCCACATGGTCATTCTCGAGAGCGCGCTGAATGATCATATCCACAAAGGAGGGCTTCGCCGGGCCAAAGACCCACGACACGCGCACGACGAGGTGCGCAGGCGAATCGGCGAGAACGAGGTTTTCGCCGTCGAGTTTGGTTTGGCCATACCAACCGCCGGGATTCGCCGGATCAGTCTCCGCGTAGGGAGCCTCTTTTTTCCCGTCGAAGACATAGTCTGTGCTGAAATGAATGAATCGCGCGCCGCGCCGGGAGGCGGATTCCGCCATGACCTGTGGGGCCAGGGCGTTGACCGTTCTTGCCTCCTCCCGGGCGCTTTCGCAGCCATCCACATTTGTCGCCCCGGAGCCATTCACTAAAACATCAAACTCCACTCCGGCGAGTTGCGTTCGGAGTTTATCGAGATTCGAGACATCGGCCTCCGCGCGGCCCCAGGAAACGACTTCGTGGTTTTGCGACCAGCTTTCCGCGAGCGATGCGGCCAGACGACCCCGGCCGCCGAGGATCAGGATTTTTTTCAAGGACATGGAAAAAAACATTAAGCGCGCGGATTCGACGCGCACAGCCGGAAAAATTTTCCAACTCGTCCCGGATGGCGTATCAACTTCGCTTTCCATGATGACCGTCCTCGAAGTCTTGAACGCCGCGACCTCCTACCTCCAAAAGCAGGGCGTCGAGAGCCCAAGGCTCAATGCCGAGCACTTGCTGGCGCATTCGCTCGGAATGCCGAGGAGAATGGATCTCTACCTCGCCTTCGACCGGCCGCTTGGCGAAAATGACCGTGCCCCGCTGCGCGATCTCGTGAAGCGCCGCTCCGAGGGCGTGCCGCTCCAGCATTTGCTCGGCACGGTGGAATTCCTCGGCCACGAATTCCTCTGCGATGCGCGAGGCCTGATCCCGAGGCCGGAGACCGAGGAATTGGTCGAGTTGGTTTTGAAATCCGCGCCCTCCGCGATGTCATTTCTCGATGTCGGCACCGGCAGCGGGGTGATCGCGCTTTCTCTGGCTTTGGAAAAACCCGAAGCCCGCGTCACC
>JBDKIG010000179.1:0-4760 GCA_039797215.1 Verrucomicrobiota bacterium
CACCGTAGCGCTTCCAGCTCACCATGTCGTCAGACACGGCCATGCCGATCTTCTCGTAGCTGCCTTTGATTTTGCCGTTGTAAAACATCACGAACGGCGACCCGAGCGTCTTGGCTTTGTCCCAAATTATGTTGCTCTTGTAGAGCGTCACTTTTTCGAAGGGACGGACATCCGGTTGGTCGCGGTGGAGCACCGGATTTTCCGCGATCGGGGTCCATTCGTGCGCTTCAGTGGGTTTTTTTGTCCAAGCGAGGCCGATGGCCAGCGGGTCGGTCTCGTAGCCTTGGAGCGCCCCGCCGAGGAAGGACATCCAATACTTCCCATTGAAGGTCTCCAGTTCGTTGCTTCCACCCCACGCCGGATCGCACAGCGCGGCATAACCGGCTCTTTGCCAGCGGTCCCAACCCTTTGGCGGGAAGCTCAGGATTTTCCCGAGCTTTTCCCAATTCAGCAGGTCGGCGCTCCGTGCGAGGCAGGTCTCGTAGCCGACCTTATTCGTGGTGGCGACGTAGATGATATACCACTGCCCGTCCTTCCGGAAAATGCTCGGCGAATCCAAGAACTGGTTCGCCTCCCCGCGCAGGATAACGCCGTATTTGTAGGGAGTTTTGACCTCCTCGTAGATTTGCTGCATGCGCTCTTGGGAAATAGCGGGAGGCCGGGAGGAGTTTTCAGCGTGCGATGCAGCCAGCGACATCAGCAGCAATGCGGCAAGGGCGATGAGGAGTGAGTTTTTTTTCATCATTAGAGCTGCGATTGGAATTGGTAGCTGCCCGAGTCGACCGCATACACGGCGGCTCCATTTTCAGTGCGGAGGAATTTGACGCCCTCCGCTTCGACAGCGGGCTTGCCGGATTCGGTGATGCCCGCCGCGTCTTTCGCAGGAACGAAGATCGTCGCCGTGGCGTTCGGCGGCACCGTCACATCCATCGTGAGTCTTTCGCCATTGCGTTTCCAATTGCTCACGATCCGACCGTAGGGCGATTCGTGGTGGGACTTCACCCATGTGACATCGCCGACGAGGGCGGGCTTGATGATGGTGTTTTTGAAGCCGGGGGCGGCGGGGTCGGTTTGGATGCCGGCGAGGCCTTGGTAGAACCAGTTGTCCGGTGAAGTGAAGCAGGAGTGGATGTGCGACCAGTAGCCGTTCCACTGCTCCCACAGCGTCGTGGCGCCTTGCTCGACCATATGGCCCCAGCCTGGATAGGCGGTCTGGTTGAACATCGTGAAGACGAGATCGTTTCGGCCGATGGCGCGGAGGTATTCCATCATGAAATAGGTGCCGAGCATTCCGGTATCGAGGTGACCTTTGTTTTTCTCGAGGATGTTTTTTTCCAGCTTTTGTAGCAACTCAGGGCGCTCGGATTCGGGCGTCACTCCGGCCAGGAGCGGCATGACATAGTAGGCCTGCTCGTCGATGCCGTAGTTTCCCGCAGCCTTGTCGAAAAACGCCGCATGCACCGCCTTCCGTGCTGTCGCGAGGAGAGCTTCGCAGCGCTCGACCTCGTCTTTTTTCCCAAGGATGGAGGCGATGTTTTTGAGAATCTCGAGTTGCTGGATGCGGTAGCAGTTGTTGAACAACTCGGCAGCGGGACGGCTTGGCCAGTTTTTAGTATCCATGCCGCGCTCGGGTGGAACCCAGTCGCCGATGAAATCCCATTGCCCTCCGTAGGCACGCAGGACTCCGTCCTTCGAGCGGGTCTCGAGGTTGTCCGCGAAACGGCGGATCGCGTCGTAGTTTTCCTCCAGCACGCGCTGGTCGCCGTAGTAGAGGTAATGCCGCCAAGTGATCGCAGAGAGGAGCCCTGGCCAGCCAGGACCACCGCCGCCCTTTGCGAACGGAGCCACATGCGGCATGGAACCATCCGCACCCTGTCTGAGGCGCCAATCCGTGAGCCATTTCTGGTAAAATCCGTAGGAGCCGAAGCTCGTCATGAATCCTTCCGTAGCGACTTGTCCGTCGCCGTAGCCGAGGCGCTCGCGATGTGGGCAATCGACATAGTAGCCCCCGAGGTTGAGGCTGCGCTGGGTCCATTGATTCACGCGCGAGATGCGGTTGAAGAGTTCGTTCGAGCACTCGAAGGCTCCGACGGGCTCAAGGTCGCTCTCGACGAGCATGGCCACGGCGTCCTCTTTTTTGGGAGCCACCGGAAGACCCTCGACGATGACATAGCGGAAGCCGGCGTAGTTGAATTTGTTCTCGAAAACCTCGCCAGGCTTTCCGGTGGAAACGAACTCGCTGACTTGGTTGAAATGCTGGTGACCTTCCGCCCCTCTGCGGGCATCAGCATTGCGGGCATCGGCGAAGGTCAATTTCACAACACCTGCTTTGGCGGGCATTTTTAATCGCAGCCAGCCGGTGAGGTTGGTTCCGAAATCTATTTCATACCGACCGCCGCCGAGATCATTCACCGCCATGGCGGGGATTTCTTTTCCGATACGGTTCAGCGGCGCCTGTTGGGCCGCCGCCTCGCCTTTCGGTGCCTCGACCTCCACCGCGTTCAGCCAATCCTTATCGTCGAAATCAGGACTGCTCCAGTTCGCGATATGGGCGGTGGAATCCACCCGCTCGCCGCCAAAATCCTTCCACTTCATACCGCCACGGCGTTGATAAGAACTCGGCGAGGTTTTCCAGCTCGCATCAGTCCCCAAAACCCACGGCTTGCCGTCGATTTCCGCCTCGATCTGCGCGCGCACATGCGGCACGGCAGGCGTCAAATTCATCGCAGAGGTCTCCGTCCTGGTCGCCCATCCGCGTCCCAACCAAAGCCCGATCGTGTTGCGGCCCGGCTTGAGCAGGCTGGTGACATCGTAGGTGTTGTAAAAAACCTGCTTCGTATTGTCGGAGACCGCCGGAGTGAGGACATCGGTGCCGACTTTTTGCCCATTGATGTAGAGCTCGGCGTAACCCGCGATGTTGACGGTCACAAACGCGCGGGTGGGTGCGGCGGCGAGGTCGAACGACTTCCTCATCCACGGTGAGAGGTTCAGATCCTCGCCTGGAAAACTGATCCACTTCCCGACCCAACTCGACGGCGTGAGAACTCCCATGCGCCAAAACGCCGGCGCGCTCCACTCCGAATCCTCCTTGCCCTTGCTGTCGGTGGTCCAGACCTTGACCTTCCAGTGGCAAAGCCTCCCCGAGGCGAGAGGTTTTCCCTGATACTCCACATGCACACTGCGGTCCGAGGCCACGCGCCCGCTGTCCCATTGGTCGCCCTGATCCTTCGCGAGGATTTCCGGCGTGGAGGCGACGAGGATTTGGTAGGCCGTCTGCCGAATCCCTCTTTCCAGTTTCAGGGCTCCCGTTTCCAGTTTCCAACTCAGCCCCGGATTTACCGCATCTATGGCGAGTGGGTTTACTTGGTATTCGCAGCGGAGATTCGCGACCTCGGCCGCCGGATCAGCTGTGTTAAGAAAACCCGGATCGCCCACTTTCAGGATCGGGTTGCTTGGTAGATCCGACGCCATAGCGCTTGTTCCAAGCCACACAGTGAGCAGGGCTATTCGAATGTTCTTAGCTTTCATTCGGGGTGTCTGCTTGAGCGCTCAAAAGGGGGAGGACAACCCGCGAATGACGCGAATGGACGCGAATCGAGAAACCGGATGCCAAAAGGCGAAAAGTTCAAGGAGTCTGGGCGTCCTCGCCCACTGGGTCGATACATTGGTGGGCGGGACGCCCACGCTCCTTGAGGTTGGTTTTTCATTTGCGGCTATTCGCGCTATTCGCGGGGGCACTTTTTTCCTTCGGCCAGACTTTGATTTCATGCTTTCCGGGCTTCAGCCCGGCGAAGGGGCCTGCTCCGGGGTTGGCGGGATCGCGGGGCTTGCCGAAGTAGTCGGTGTCGATCTTCATCGGCATGCCGTTGGGGTTTGCAAAGGAGGCTTTCGAAACAAGCGTTTTGCCGAGGCGTTCGGCAGTCACCGGCTGTGTCGGCTGCGTTTCCGGCAATTCGAAAGACAGGTAAATCCCGTCGTCCTTCTCGAGGATTTTGGCGGATTGCACCGGCTGGTTGCCTTCCACGAGCATGTTCTGGATCGTTTTTTTGATCGAGTCGAAGGCGTTCGGTTCCGTCATCAGATTGTTGAGATACCGGTCGTCCCCGCCGGCGATGCTGGAGAGTCCGAGCACTTCGGTGGAGTGCGGGCGATGGTAGGGGGTCTCCCGTGTCTGCGGACTCACGGTTATCGCGCCGGGGAGGATGTTGTAGCAATACGCCCCGCCTTGGGACCAATTCCTCAAGTTCGATCCGAGGAAAATATTGTTATCCAGCAGATACGGGCCGTGGTTGACCTCTATAAAAACATTCGGGTCGAGGTTGTCGAAGAACAGGTTCCCGGAAACCCTGGTTCCCTGTGTCATCCAGTCCAACCAAAGAAGCCCGTAGCCTCCAGATTGGCGGACCAGGTTGTCCTGGATCACCATATCGATCGGCGCGTGGAATTTGATCGCGGCCACTTCCGCTCCGGTGAAGATCTTGTGGGTGTGGATGTGGCGAAATTCATTGCCCTCCACCGTGCTGAAAATGCACCCGAGACTGCCCACGATACCGGCCTGCTCGCAGTGGGAGACTTTGTTTTTCCGCACCACATGGCTGCCGACGGTTTCCTTGTTCCAACCCCTCTTTATCGCACGCTCGATGGTTTCATTGTAAGCCGTCGCTGTCGCGGGCCCGTTGTCGAATTCATCGCCGTATTTGCCGAGAGTGATCCCCACGCATTTCGAGTGGCTGATGGTATTGTTTTCGATGATCCACCCC
>JBDKIG010000180.1:0-4729 GCA_039797215.1 Verrucomicrobiota bacterium
CTGGAGTCGTTTGCGCTCGTCGGCCGTGAGCTGGAAATCCCAGCCGAGGTGCCACTTCCCGATGGCACCCGTGCGGTAGCCGTGCTGTTTGAGTAGGCTCGCGAGGGTGAGACGGCCCGGCGCAATAAGCGGAGCATCCAGATAATTCAGAACATAGCTCTGCAGGCGCGACCGCCAATGATAGCGCCCGGTAAGCAGCGTGTAGCGGGTGGGGGAGCAGACGCCGCTCGAGGTATGCGCATCGGTGAAACGCATGCCCTGCGAGGCCAGCTTGTCGATGTTCGGGGTGGGGATCTTTCCCCGCTCCGGATTGTAACATTTCACATCACCGTAGCCGAGGTCGTCAGCCAAGATAATGACGACGTTGGGTTTTGCGTGTGTGTCCTGGCTGGGCGAGTCTCCCGCGGCATGGTGGGCGGCGAGTTGCTGGAGCACGGGAGTGGCATTCGCTCGCGCCGGAGTGGCTACCGCGAGGAGGGCGAGGATCGATGGGGTGATGAGTGATTTCATGATGGCTGGATGAAATAAGTTTCCCCTGCCGTGGTCTCGAATTGGATGCGGTCGTTTCCTTCGCCTGTGGCTTGGACGGCATGGCCTTTGTCATCCTTGACGGTGGCCGCGCCGATGCCGGGGCTGGCAAGGCGGCATGTTCCGCCGCTCTTGGAGTGGATGGATACCTTGGTGGGTTTTCCTTCGCTCCATTCACAGGAGACAACGAAGTTTCCCCGGGCCACGAGGCCCTGAAAGGAACCTGTGTTCCATGCCTTGGGCAGGGCGGGGAGGATTTGGATCGCCCCCTTGTGGCTCTGCAGCAGCATCTCCGCGACGCCGGCCATCGAGCCGAGGTTGGCGTCAATTTGGAACGGAGGATGCACGGTCCAGAGGTTTGGCAAGGTGCGCTCGCGGAGGAATTGCTGATAGACATCGTGGGCCTTGTCCCCTTCGCCCAAGCGGGCGCGGCTGTTCATCCGGTGAGCCAAGGCCCAGCCGGTTGTCTTGGTCCCACGCAGGTCGAGTGTTTTGCTTGCTGCGCGCATCCACTCTGGCCGCTCGGAATTAATGAGTGTGCCGGGGTAGAGGGGGCAGAGATGGGAAATGTGGCGATGTTTGGGATCTCCGATGTCGCTGTAGTTTGTTTCCTCACGGTATTCCTTGATCTGTCCATCCGCGCCGATCTGGATGGGATCGAGTCGGCCCATTTGCGCGCGGATCGTCTCGAGGAAGGGATCGTTTTTGCCCAGCTTCTCCGCCAGCGCGAGCGTGTCGGAGAAGGTTTCCCAGACGAAGCCTTGGTCGAATGTGCAGCCTGCGGTGATAAAATACTTTCCTTTGGCCGGGCGGCTCGTGATCCGTTCGATCTGCTCGGGAGTGGCTTTTTGTTCGGGAGAGGCGGAGGGTTCGACCAAAAGAAATTCGCCGTGGGGCACCAGCGCCTTGGAGTAAAATTTGCTCAAGGACAGCATCGCCGGATAGGCGACTTCCTCGAGGAATTTCCTGTCCTGTGTGAATAGGTAATAATCCACCAGCAACTTGGCGGTGAAGCCGCCCGTGCCCGGCCCGGAATGCCCGCCCGAGGCACCGGGAATGTAGTAGGCATTCGCTCCGGTTCCGATGATCCAGCCGTTGTCACCGTCCTCGGACAGTTTCTCCTTATTGTGTTTGCGCACATAATCCGCGGCGTGCTTTTGCGCAACAGGGAGGTAGGCTTTGAAGAAGGCGTTGTAGGCTTCGAAGCACTCGCCCAAATTGGCGCTCATCGCTCCCCAGTAATTCATCTGCACATTGATGTTGTGCCAAAAGCCACCTGACCACGGCGTGTAATGGTAGGCGCTCCAAGCCCCTTGCAAATTGGCGGGCAGGGTCTTTTCGCGCGAACTGGCAATCAGCAAGTAGCGGCCATACTGGAACATCAACTCCTCCAGCCAAGTGTTCGACTCGCCGTTTTTGTATTTCTCGAGAAGAAGGTGGGTCGGATCGGTCGAGGGGGTGGAGTTGAGATTCACCGACACGCGACCGAACAGGTTCTGATAATCCTTGAGGTGCCTTTCCTTCAAAGCGGCGAAGCCTGTGGACTGCGCTGCATTGATTCGAGAAGTCACCTCGTCGTGCGGGAATTGGTTGGGATCGAGTTTTTTTTCAGCGGGGTTTTGGAACATCTCGGGACCGAGTCGATAGTTGGTTCCCGTGGCGATCAGCAGCGTGACGGCATCGGCCTTCTCGACCTTGATGGTTCCATTGGCAGGGTCTGCGGACACGGAGCCGCCTTCGTTGAGCACCTTGATCTGACCCTCGTAGTTGCAGTTGAAATGCGGAATCGTTCCCTTGAGCGTCAGCAGATTCCCCTCCGCCGTGACCGTGCCAGTGCGATCTTTCGCATCGAGGTAGGGAATCTCCGCGCGCACGGCAAACGAGAGCGCGCCCTTTTGATCGGCGGTGAGCCGCACAGCGATCACATTGTCCGGGTAGGAGGCAAAATACTCGCGTTGGAAAGTAACCCCATCCTGCTTGTAGGAAAGATGCGCGATGGCCTCGTTCAGGTTGAGCGAACGGCGGTAGTCCTGGGCGGCTTTGTGGTTAAAATCGAGGTAGACCTCCGCAAAGTTGGTCAACCCGCCATCCCCGTAGACTCCTTTATTGTGAAGCGTCTTGTCGGTGATCTGAATGCGCTCAGAGTCCGTCCGCCCGAAGACCGAGGCGCCGACATAACCATTCCCAATCGGGTAGGACCATTGCTCCCAATCCTTGTCGTAGGATTTCCGCTTTTCATCGGACTTCGTGCTTTCCCAATTGCTCCCGTTGTTCGGCGCGGGCTCCTTTTCCCAGATTTCATAGACTCGCGGCGAGGCCATCGCGAGTGCTGGGAAGATGATAAAGAGGAAGAAATTAACCACAGAGGACACAGAGAACACGGAGAGGGAAAAATGGTTTTGCATATTTTTATGAGAGGCGTGGAACTTTTTATTTTTTGATGGGTTTCCTCCGTGCTCTCTGTGCTCTCTGTGGTTAAATAAAATACTTTTGGGTAATAGTTTAATTTGCGCTTGGTTTGCCCAAATCCACGGCGGGCACGCCTTCCTTGGTGGGTTCTACCATTTGGATGGTGCCATCCGGGTTGAAATAGAGTCGGTCAACACACACGCTCCGTTTGTGCTGCCCTCCACCCGGCAATGCTCCGTTGTGGTAAAACAAATACCAGTCGCCGTTGAGGTTGATAATGGAGTGGTGATTCGTCCAGATGCCCACCGACTTCAGGAAGACCCCCCGGTATTTGAAGGGACCGTAGGGTGATTCCGATGTCGCGTAGGCCAAGGCACTTGGCTTGTAATTCTTGTTTCTAGCACCTGTGGAATAGGACAGGTAGTAGGTGCCATTGATCTTGTTCATCCAGGCGCCTTCGAAGAAGAAATCCGCCCCCTCGATGCGTCTGGGTTCTTCGGCGAATTCTTTCATGTTGTCCTTCATTCTCGCCACCATCGGCGACTCGGCTTTCCCGTGCTCTCCCAATCCGCCGAAATACATGTAAGCCGCACCGTCGTCATCGATGAAGACGGAGGGGTCGATCGAAAAGCTCCCTTCGATCGGTTTCGGCTCCGGCTTAAACGGACCCGCTGGCGAGGTGCTTGTCGCCACCCCGATCCGGAACTCGCCGGCTTTGTCCCTAGCCGGGAAATAGAAGAAATAAGTTCCGTCCTTGTAGGCGCAATCAGGGGCCCACATATACTCTTTGGCCCATGGCACATCCTTCACATGCAGGGCAACGCCGTGATCCGTCCAATCCACGAGATTCGTGGAGGAGAAAACATGGTAATCCACCATGTTGAACCAGTCGGGTTTATCCTGGTCGTGAGAAGGATAGATGAAAACCTTTCCTTCAAAGAGATGGGCCGACGGATCGGCTGTGAAAATGTGTTTAATGATGGGGTTGTCCGCCAGGAGGCTGGACGCGGAGGTCACGACGACCGCCAATGAGGTGAGTATTTTATTCATTTGATGGATTCTGCTTTTAAGGATTGAGCTGGATTCTTGGGCCTTGATTTCATGGCGGTCAGAGTTGGGATTGGAATTGGTAGGTTCCCGAGCCGAGCGCATAGACGGCGGCTCCATTTTCCATGTGGAGGAATTTGACGCCCTCGGCTTCTCCGGCGGGCTTGCCTGATTCGGTGATGCTGGCGGTCTTTTTGGCAGGAACGAAGATCGTCGCCGTCGTCGGTCATCTCCTTCGAGTTCAGATTGCCGTCATTGAAATACCAATAGAGACTCATGGCTTAGCCTGCGCTTTGAGGTCCTTCGAAGTGGCCAATCCGATAACGCGGCCTTGGTCGCCCACCGCGCAGTAGAAATGATAAACAACGCCGTCGTGCTTCACGACCCATGGCTTGTGGGCAAAGGTCTTGTCCCAAGGCTCGGAAGGCGCAACGAGATCGGGACCGGTCCATTTCGTCCAATTCACCAGATCGGTGGAGCAAGCGAAGGTGTCGAATGCACCCGGCTTCCAAAACGCGCCGAAGTAAAACATCACCCAGAGGTCGCCGATCTTCACCACCTGCGGATCGCCGGTGATGCCGTTCTGTTTTTCCTCGCCGTTGGCAACGACAGCGTCCGCACCGTAGCGCTTCCAGCTCACCATGTCGTCAGACACGGCCATGCCGATCTTCTCGTAGCTGCCTTTGATTTTGCCGTTGTAAAACATCACGAACGGCGACCCGAGCGTCTTGGCTTTGTCCCAAAT